>SHVJ01000088.1 GCA_009694295.1 Acidimicrobiia bacterium | reverse complement strand
GGCTTCATCTACAAGTTCATCAACAAGCAGAACGAAGCAAGCATGCGCGCCGCGGCGCAATACCTCACCGACCACCCGGAATACCGCCCCGATCTGGTCGAGCAGCCAGAGTGAGCGCCCGCGGCGCAGGCACCCGGCGCGTTACGCAGTGAGCGGTCGCCGAGGTGGGGTAGAGCGGCCCGGCGCACAGCGCCGAGAGCGGGGGGTAGGTTCCCGGCCGTGACGAAGCACAAGGCATTGGTGACCGCGCCGTTCCGCGGTGAAGGGCTCGAGACTCTGCAAGGGCTGGCCGAGGTGGTGCTCGATCCGTGGATCGACCAGTACCCACTCCGCTTGTACAAGGCCGAGCAACTCGCGGAGCGCATCGCGGCCGAGGGCGCCGACATCCTCATCGTCGAGTCCGACTCGGTGAAGGACCCGGTCTTCGATCTGCCGCTCATCGCGATTGGCTCGTGCCGTGGCGACCCCAACAACGTCGACGTCGCTGCGGCAACGGCGAAGGGCATCCCGGTGCTTCGCGCACCTGGGCGCAACGCCGAAGCTGTCGCCGAGATGACGATCGCCCTGACGTTCGCCGTCAACCGCGGCCTCGTGCCCGGCGACAAAGACGTGCGCGAGGGTCAGTCGTATCGCGACGGCACGATCCCCTATCAGCGGTATCGCGCGTGGCAGCTCGCGGGGCGCACCGCGGGCATCGTGGGCCTCGGCGCGGTCGGCCGGGCCGCGAAGTGGCGCTTCGAGGGTCTCGGCATGAAGGTGATCGCCTTCGACCCATACAACCCCGATGCCAAGCACTCGCTCGACGACCTCCTCGCGGAAGCCGACGTCGTGTCGATGCATGCCATGGTCACGCCCGAGACCACCGGGATGATCGGCGCGGAGCAGTTCGCCAAGATGAAGGAAGGTGCCATCTTCGTGAACTCGGCACGGGCGATGCTCCACGACACCGACGCCCTGGTAGCCGCGCTCCAGTCGGGCCACCTCGCAGGTGCGGGCCTCGACCACTTCATCGGCGAGCATCTGGACCCCGCCCATCCGTTGTGCTCGATGACCAACGTCGTGCTCACGCCACACATCGGCGGCGCCACCTACGACACCGAATCCACCCACTCGAAGCTCATCGCCGATGGGCTCGCCACGCTGCTCGCCGGCGGGAAGCCCGACAACATCGTGAACCCGGAGGTTCTCAGTGGCTGAGAAGAAGAAGCTCACCGCGCGGGAGACCAAGGAGCAGCTGCTCTGGGTCGCCAAGGAGATGTTGATCACCAACCTCGTGCAAGGAACTGCCGGCAACTGCGCAGCGCGCCTGCCCGACGGCAACGCGGTGCTCACGCCATCGTCCCTCGACTACATGGACATGACGCTCGACGACCTCGTCGTGTGCGATCTCGACGGCAACGTGCTCGAAGGTGAGCGCAGCCCCACCACCGAGAAGATGCTCCACCTCAGCGCGCTGAAGATGCACGACGACATCGATGCCACGATGCACTGCCACGCCAAGTTCGCCACGATGTTCGCTCTCACGCGCAAGGCGATCCCGGCCTGCATCGAGGAGTTCGACGTCTTCGTGGGTGGCGATGTGGAGGTCGCCGACTACAAGACCACTGGCTCCCTGGAGCTTGCCGAAGAGATCGCCAAGCGCGTCGGCGAGAAGGCTGCTGTCTTGATGGCCAACCATGGCCTGTTCGCCGTGGGCAAGGACCCCAAGGACGTGCTGCACATCGCGCACCTGGTCGAGCGCACCGCCGAGATCATCTGGGGCGCGCAGCAGCTCGGTGAGATCGTCGGGCTCCCCGACGAGGTGAACAAGCAGTTCTCCAGCTACTACCGATACGGACGTACCGGGAAGTTCTAAGCCCGAACTACTCCCCTTCAGGTTTGGGAGCGATCTCTGCCAAGAACGGGACTTGAATGCCCTTGGTGCCGGCGGTCATCGCTTCGAGCTCGTAGTGATCCCCGGTTGACACTTCCACCCGTCGGGGGTTCTCGGCACGCTGGCGCTCGCTCTGCGAGCGTCAGCGTGCCGAAAAGCCCGCGGTTGGTCAGCGCTTGCGGAGCAGGGTGAGACCGTCGCCGAGCGGAATCATCGAGGCGTCGACGCGGGCGTCGGCCGCGACCATGTCGTTGAACTCGCGGATCGCATTCGTGTCGGCGTCGGCGACAGAAGGATCCGCGACGGTCCCCGACCAGAGCACATTGTCGACGAGGATCACACCGTTCGTGCGCATCCTGATGATGAGCTCTTCGTAGTACGCGGCGTAGTTCTGTTTGTCGGCGTCGATGAACGCCAGGTCGATCAGCGCGTCCTTGGGCAACGCTTGCAGCGTCTCGAGCGCGGGTGCGATCTGCAGCTCGATGCGGTCGGTCATGCCGGCCCGCTCCCACCCTTCGCGAGCAATGGCCGTCCATTCCTCGCTGACGTCGCAGCACAGGAGGTGGCCGTCAGATTCCAGCCCGTACGCGATGGCGAGCGACGAGTAGCCGGTGAACGTGCCGATCTCGATCGCGTGCTTCGCCTGGATGAGCCGCGCGAGCAGCGTCATGAACGCGCCTTGCTCCGGCGAGATCTGCATCATCGACAGGTCAGGGACCTTCGCGAGCGTCTCCTGGATCAACCATTGCTGGACTTCGTCGGGCGGCGCGCCATGAGCAACGAGATACTCGTGAACGGGCTTCGACAGAAAGAAGGACTTGGGGTCGGACATGAAGCGCAGACTACAAGTGCTGGATCAGCGAGCCTCGTCGACAACTGCTGTGATCCCCAGACACACGTTGAGGTTCACGATCGGCACACGTAGCGGAAAGAAGCGCTGGTGTTCGATGCGGAAACGCTCGCCTAGCAGCTCGCGGATCTCGGCCGGCGAGTTGATGTGCTCACGGCGCACGAACATCTCATACGGCCTTCCGTACCGTCGCTCAAACTGACGCTGCGCAGTGACGCGTCGCCCCATTCCATAGACAAAGCCCGGATCACATGGGATCACGATGCCCAGTCGACCACCCGGGCGGAGCAGCCGATGGAGCTCGTCGAGCGCGCGGGGCAGGTCCGGGAGGTGTTCGAGCACGTGCACGGCGACGGCGCTATCGAAGTGTCCATCATCGAACGGCAGGCGCTGCTGACAGTCGCCGACGATCGTTTCGACGTTCGGAAACCGTTCGCGCAGTTGTGCTGCCATCTCACTGCGTAGCTCCACACTCGTGTAGTCCTGACGCGAGAGATCTTCGTACTGCAGCTGCTCGCCCAGTCCGGCGCCGATCTCGATCGTCCGGAACCGATCTGTGCCCGACGGGTAGGAACGCAGCGCATATCGGTGGTTGAAGTGCTCAACGAGCTTGTAGCTGCTCGGCACATCCTCGTGCCACCACTGGATAGCTTCGTCAATGATCGCTTGATCCTCGGGCGGGAGCGGTGGCAGCACCTTGGGCCATTGCCTCATGACGGCACCGGCTTGTCGTTCGCGGTTGACGAAGCACTTGCATCCCCACCCGTGGCTTGCTCAAGTCGGCGGATCCGCTCGTCGGTGAGGGCATGGGCCTCAGTGAGCGTACGGAGCGTCTGAATCAGTCCCGACGCCGTGATGGAGAGCTGCACCGCTATCAGCAAGAGGATCGTCAACGAGAGGCCCAGCAACAGCTTGATGGGCCGGATGTCGAGCGCGTCGGCCAACGGTTCGGCAAGGCCGGTGAGTGCCTCTGACGCGCCGATCGTCAACGCCACCAGAAACCAGCCGAGCGTGTACCGCAAGGTCAGGAGCTGGAGGCGCGCCAGCACAACGATGGACAGTGCGAAAAGAAGCCCGAGTGATCCGAGCAGCAAGGGTTGAGAGTACCCCACCCATCCGGCCCGTGACCGAACCAGCCGACCGTTACTCAGCCTTCGCTACGACAGCCCTCAACCTCTGTGGCAGAACGAAAGCGAATGCCGATCCGCAACTTCACGACGAGCAGGGCGCGAGCAAGGAACGCAAGCGACGCGGGTGTGGTCGCAG
This sequence comes from Acidimicrobiia bacterium, assembly GCA_009694295.1. Taxonomy (GTDB): domain Bacteria; phylum Actinomycetota; class Acidimicrobiia; order IMCC26256; family PALSA-555; genus SHVJ01. The sequence continues at coordinate 4,547 of SHVJ01000088.1, read as the reverse complement.
AACGAACGCCACCTTGACGGGCATGGATCGTGGTGGGTACCGAGACGACCCGGTACCCGGCTCGCGCACTCGCCACCAGCGCCTCGAAGGTGTCGCCGAGGTACTGCGTCGGGTACTCACGGGCGAACTCACCCAAGAGAGGTGATGCGATGGCACGAAACCCCGAAGTCGCATCCTCGATCGGCTGGCCAGTCGCTCGCTTCGCGGCCCGGGCGAGGACGCGCATCGCGAATCGACGCGACCTCGAGATCTCCATTGCGTCGTCGCCGGCGAACCGGTTTCCCACGGCCAGATCGGCATGTTCCGTCGACATCGCGTCGAGCAGGGCGCGAATGTTCGCAGGGTCGTGTTGTCCGTCGGCATCGCACTGAACCGCGATGCGATAGCCATTCTCCACGGCGTATCGGAAGCCACACCGCAACGCTCCGCCGACACCCAAGTTGACGACCAGACGGAGCACGGTCGCGCCAGCTTGTTCCGCAAGCTCACCGGTTGCATCGGTGGATCCGTCGTCGACGACAACCACCGGGAAGCCCTCGGCTCGTACGGCCCGAACAACGTCGGCGACGGTCGCAGACTCGTTGTGCGCGGGGATGATCACGACAACATCGCTCGCAGCCATCGCCAACATGGTAGTGACGACCCGTGCGTTCAGGTGATGCAACCCGCACCGCTGAGGATCAGCAGCGCTCCTCGATGGCATCGATTGCAACTGTGCACGCCAAGAGCACCGTCGCGAGCATTGGCCAGTCGTTCACGCGCAGGAACCGCTGCGGCCAGTCGTACGCCGCCGGATAGCCGTTTCGGGCCTGCTGCACGATCACGTATGCGACGGCCGCTCCGAGCACGAGCATTGACGCGACGCGCAGTGCCGTGCGCGCTCGCCGATCGAGAAGCGCTCCGAGCGTGGCGCTGCCCGCGACCACGCCAACCCATGGTGCGCCCATCACCGCTCCGACGATGGCGGCCGCGATCGGCAATCCGACCAGCAGGCGCCGCGAATACGTGGTCTCGGGCACTCGCGCGCCCTCCTGGGGACGCCCGATTGCCCCAAGCCGAGGCGAGGCGAGGACGTCGGCCGCTGCCGCATCGTTGGTGACCGATGGGACTGACCGCTTGCGGCGGCGCATGACGAGCACGAGGCACGCCATCACTCCGACCGTGGAGACACCGAGGCCGAGCCAGATCCGGCGTTGCGGGGTCCACTCCAGCTCGATCGAGAGGTTGCGAGCGTTGCCGGGATGCACGAGCCAGGCGTTGGCCATCCCATCCACGAGATCCGGCGCGCCGAGCGACGTGCCGTCGACAAGCTCGGCCTGCCACCCGTCGCTATGACTCTGAGCCAGCACGAGCCAGAACGGACCGTCGGCCCCGCGCACGCGCAGGTCGTACGACACGGGCCCTTCGTCGACGACACTGATGTTGGGACCATCACGTTGCCCGCCCGACTGCCCAAGCAATGCTTCGGTACGTGGCGCGCCGCCGGCGGCGGACGCCAACGCGATGCGGTCGAGGTCGATGCCGGTGTCGAGCCCTTTCGCGGCGCGGAGCTCGTGGGGACCCGGTGCCAGCGAGATCCCCTCGGCTGATGCGCCGCATGGTTCAAGCGTGAGCTCCTCATGGTCGAGTGCGGCATCCCTCGACCCGAAGACGCGCACCTCGATCGGCTTGCCATCGAGAGTTGCGAGATCCTTCTTGCACGAAGTCGCCCAGCGTCCACCCGCATCTGCGTTGGACCTGGCGACGCCCGGGATGTCGAGCTCAGCAATCGCTACTGGCAGCTCAACTGCGGTACGACTGAAGAACTCGATCGTCGTGACGGGCCGCACTTCGGCAACCGTGATTCGGACGCGATCGGCGGTGACCTCCGGGAACTGCAAAGTCACTGGAGTCGTCGCACCCTTACGCGAGAGGTCGGCGATTGGTGACACATCGACATCGAACGCCGGCGCGTCATTGGTCTCGATTCGCAGCTTCGTGGGGACTGAGTGCCGACCATCGGTGACGATCTCGAGGTCGAGGCGATCAAGCGAGATCGGTGGGTCAGCGTCGAAGCGCTCGAACTCGATCCACTCGCCAACGCTCGGGCCGTACCGCGGCGTCCACGCGGTGGTCGAGTCATCATCGAAGGCGAAACGCGCCATGGATCGCAGATCGCCCTCGAGATACGACGACGATCTTGCGCGCTCAGCGAGACCATCGAATGTGCGAAGCAAAGGCTCGAGCACATCCTCGCTCGCGCGTCCGTTCAGACGCGCCGTTCCTGACAGAAGAAACTCACGCTCCGTCGGCACGTCGAACTTCCGCACCAGACTGAGCTCTTCGTCAGTGCGCAAGTACTCGGCTTGCGAGCCGCGCAAGCGCGTCATGAGGTACGTGAGCCGGTGATCCGCCGAATCCGGCCCGGCAACACCGAGGAGATCGACCGGGAGGCGGATGATCTCGTCGACCTGCACGTCGCCAACCCTCACCTCGGCGAAGCCGACCGCGTTCTTGGCGTCGGGGTCGCCGCCGAGCGCGTCGATCGTCACTTCCAGCTCGCGGAATGTGCGCCTTGGAAACTCGATGGTCTGGCCGTTGCGGCCGCGCGACTCGGCATCGAGACGCACGTGCTGTCGGCCACCCCCATCGAACCGCAACGTCACCTCGGACACGTTGCGTTCCCGCACCCCCTGTTGGGGTTGCACGAGCACGATGTGGTCGGCGGCGACCGAGTCATCCATGCGGACGACCAGTCGCTCACCAGTGGCGTCACCTCGCCGACCCGCAGTCCACGCCGAACGGAGGTCGCCGTCGAAGGCCATCGCCGGCCGATCCTCCGGCGAGAGGAAGTCGGGATCTCCATAGCTCGTCGCCTGCACGGACTCCACGCCGCGCTGGATCGCGACGGTGCGAGTGCTGTCGTCGGCATCAGGGAACGGCTCGAGCCGATGATCAGCCGGATCATCCACCAGCGCCACCTCGCCAGCCCGCTCAGTGTTCCCGGTCATGTCCCGCGACGCACCCCAGTGTCGAGCCCGCCGACGGTTGGTGTCGGTGACGAGGAGATCCGCGTCGCGGGCTAACAACCGGCGCAGCGCGCCGGGATGCTTCGCGTACCAGGCCGACGAGATGACGACCGCCCGCCCGTCGATCACCCCCGCGGCCGCCGCGTCGACCAGGCCCTCGCCATCACCCGCGACGATGACCGGGTTCGTCACCGGTGCGGTGCGCACGATCGACTCGGGCTGCCCAATCTCGTAGATCTGCACTTTCGGTGGATCAGCCGCGTCGACCGGCGTCCCGAGTTCAACCGGGTCGTTCAGCGGTTGTGCGGTCGACGCGCGGTTCGGTCTACGCGGGCCGAAGTCGTCACCACGCGATGCACCCTTGAGCCCTGATTTCAGGACGGAGTACAGCACGCGCGGGCGTGGCGTTCGATAGCGCTCGTACTCGAGGTCGTAGCGCACCAGCACGTCGCCAGCCGCGAACAGTCGAGCGATCGCGGCAACGGCGTCGGGCTCCGCGATCCCCTCCTGGAACCGATGATCCAACGCGATCAACAGGTCGGCCGACGCCTGCGATCCGAACGGCACCAGCTCCCGTTCGACCCAAGCGCGATCCATCAACCCAGGCAGGATCGGGTCGACGGTGTTCCCCCAGCGATAGGCAGAGAAGTCGGCGCCCGGAAGCTCCAACACGCGCGTGTCGTGGCCCTTGGCGTCGAGCGCGTTTGCTGCGTCGATCCAATACTGCGGGAGATCCTCGGAGCGTTTCAGGTTGTCACCCACGTAGTTGGCCGACCACGCCGGCGGCATACCCGCCACCGCCAACACCGCCACCAACACGCCCGCGGCGATCCCGATCTGACGTCTACGAGCAATCACGGCTGACACGCCGATCCCCAAGAGCACGGCGACACCCAGGACGACGAGCGGCACCGCACGCGGCGTGCTGCGCATCGCGAGTCCGACCGTCGATCCCTCGGCAAACGACTTGAACGCCCGCCCTATGGGCGACGGGTCGTGGTACGGATAGGTCCCCACGGCGATCACTAGCCCGACTGCGATCAGAGCAACGAAGTACGCCCGGTGGCGCCATCGCGTCATAGCCGCGGCAACGAACCCAAGCACCGGGATCGACAGGGTCGCCACGAGCAGCCAGATCTGCTCCTGGAACTGCGGTGACTGTGTGATCCACAGGCTCAGGCCGTCGCGCCCGTAGAAGAACCAGTTGCCGAGACCGCGAAGCACCTCGAGCGGTGACGATGCAGCTGCAACCGACTTGACGGTCTCCGTGTAGTCGAGCACCGGGAGGCCGTAACGACCTTGCACCGACAGCCCGGCAATCCACCACGCCGCGGTCGCAAGCACCAGCACACCGATGCGCGTGGTTGTGCGCAGTGCGTCTCGCGCACTCACGCGCCGCTCGACTACGACCGCAAAGACGATCCAGAGCACCGGACCAATGCCCGCGAAGAGCAACGCAGTTGCGTTGGTGCCCCCAACGGTGAACGTGACGAGCGCCAGCAACGCTGGGTGTCTCCAACCGGGGTTGCGCAACGAACG
>SHVJ01000087.1 GCA_009694295.1 Acidimicrobiia bacterium | reverse complement strand
GGTTGAGTCCGAGGCGGAGCTCGATGCGATGCTCGATCGCGCCAAGGCGTTCCAGAAGCGCGACGACCGCGTCGAAATCATCGACAAGAAGGTGGATGACCACGGGATGCTCGCGATCACGAGCATCTACGTCGGCTACCTGCTGCCGATGATGGTCGAGGTGCAGTGGTGGGACTTCAAGGACGGCCACCCCTCCTTGGAGAGCACCGATTGACCTCAGCGATCGCCTACGGCGCGTTCGCGCCGCAGGGTTGGAAGCTCGAGTACACCGGTTGGAGCGCGGCCGATGCGTGGGCGCGCACCGTCGAGATCTCGAAGCTCGCCGAGCAGGTGGGGTACGACCACCTCTGGGTGTACGACCATGTCGAGACCGTGCCGCGACGTGAAGCCACGCACGTGTTCGAAGCGTTCACCGCGCTTGCCGCTCTGGCGCAGCACACCGAGCGCATCAAGCTTGGGCAGCTCGTGACGTGCGCGTCGTACCGAAACGCCGGCTTGCTCGCCAAGGAAGCGGCTGGCGTCGACGTCGTCTCCGGTGGACGACTGATCCTGGGTCTTGGTGCCGGCTGGTACGAGCGGGAGTACGCGGCGTACGGATACCCGTATCTGCCGGCGCGTGAGCGACTGCGCGTCCTCGAGGAGACGCTTGTCGTCGTGAAGCGACTCTGGACCGAGGAGACCGTCACCTACGACGGTGAGCACCTGCACTTCGATGGTGCGTACTGCGATCCGAAGCCGATCCAGCAGCTCCCCGAGATCTGGGTCGGTGGCGGCGGTGAGAAGGTCACGTTGCGTATTGCAGCCGAGCATGCCGACAAGACGAACTGGCAAGTAGGTCTCGAGCAGTTCGTGCACAAGTCGCAGGTGTTGCGTGAGCATTGCGAGCACGTGGGGCGCGATTTCGCCAGTGTCGTGCGTACCCATGGTCCTGACTGCTGCCTCTTCGACACCGAGAAGGACCTGGCAGCGTGGTTGGCGTCGCCAGGCGGCGGAAGCCTCTGGGGCCGGGACGAGGACGAGACCTATGTCCGCGACAACTTCGTGGGGACCGTGGACCAGGTGGTCGAGAAGGTCCAGGCCTACGTCGACGCCGGGTGTGGCGAGTTCGTGCTCTGGTTCCGTGACTACCCGGCGAGCGAGAGCATGGAGCGGTTCGCTAGAGAGGTGATCCCTCGCATCGAGCAGCCGGCTTCGTGACCGGTCTGGTCGGACGTCTTGTCTCGAAGCCGTTCGTTCACCGCGATCTGAAGACCGCGGCGCTGCCGTGGGCCGTCGCCCGAGTGTTCGTGCTCGGTGCGCTCTGGATGTCGCGATTCCTCGCCGACCACCTCCCGGCGGGCGGCCGTACGCGATTTCCAGCCGAGGGGCTCTTCAGCTACGACGGCTCCTGGTACCGCTCGATCGCCGAGCACGGCTACCTCGCGCTCCCCAAGGAGGGGTTGCGCTTCTTCCCGCTCTACCCACTCCTCGGGCGGGGGCTGGGGGTGGTCTTCGCCGACCACACCGGCGTGGCGCTCGTGGTGATCGCCAACGTCGCCGCGCTCGTGATGGGCGCGCTGTTACACCGCCTGGTGCTGCACGAGACCAAGGACCCGCAGCTCGCGTTGCGGTCGGCGTGGTTCGTCGCCGTGTTTCCGGCCGCATTGGGGCTCGTCCTCGCGTATGCCGAGTCGCTCCTCATGCTCGCGGCAGTCGGGATGTTCCTCGCGCTCCGCAAGCAACGGTGGATCGCCGCCGCCGCGTTCGGTGTTGCGGCGGGACTCGTGCGCCCGGTGGGCTTCTTGCTCGTAGTCCCTGCGGCGATCGAGGCCGCGCGAGCGTGGGGCACGACGACCGTACGTGAACGTGTGTCGCGTGTCATGGCCGTCGCCGCGCCCGCGGTCGGCACGGGTCTGTACCTGACGTGGGTGTGGGCGAAGTACGACGACCCGTTCTTACCGTTCAGCGTGCAGAACCGTCATGGTCTGCGCGGCGGCTCGGTCGACCCGTTCAGCCACGTGATCGGTGCAATCGGTGACCTGCTCGATGGGTCGCGCTTTGGCGCGGGGATGCACCTCGTGTGGATCGCGGTATTCCTAGTGCTGATCGCGGTGGTCGCACGCCGATTCCCCTCCTCGTACACCGCGTACGCGGGAGTCAGTCTGTTGCTGGGGCTTACGGCGGCCAACATCAGTTCATTCGACCGCTACGTGTTCAGCTCGTTCCCGTTCGTGCTCGGCATCGCGATCTTGACGGTTCGGCGAACGTACGAGCGGCTCGGAGTCGCGCTCGCCGGCGCCGGGCTCGTGATCTACGCGGTCCTTGCGTTCTTCCACCTCTACGTGCCGTAACACCCCATCAGGAGCCGAGGCGCTTCCCGTGCGCTTCCTCCACCTCGACGGTGATCGCGGCAGAGACGTCTTTGCGGCGGGAGACCGGCCGACTCTTCCGGTCGAAGTGCACACGGAAACCGCGGGCCGGCATGAGCAGCTCCGCGGTTCCGGTGTCGATCACCCGGTACGAGACCTGCTGCTCGAGGAGTGGGCGCTGCGCCGCGCGGTCGGAGTCGGGTCCGGTCTGCACGCCGAAGGCGATGTTGCTGAGCTCACGTTGGAGCGCCGTGACACCTGCCCCCGCTGCCGAGGGTGCTCCGATCACCCAGTCGGTCTCGTACGTCTCTCCCGTGCGCGAGTCGGAGTCAAGCACGCGCGTCTCGTAGTGCTTGCCGTCACGCAAGTACGCCAGGATCACGGGCTTGCCGGTCGTGTTCGTGATCGTGGTGTGCACCACGAATGTGGTCCCCTCGAACACCTCGATTGGCACCATCGTGACTTCGGGGACGGGCGGGCTCGTCGTTACCCCCGGCTTCGTGTCGGTCGATTGGAAGTACGGAGTGCGACCGCTCCGACGTTCGATGAGCTCGAGGTTCTTGGGACCGCGGTCAGCGGCGAAGAGGACGCGCCCCGAATCGAGATCGATGGGGTTGCTCGAGAACGGATTGAGGTGGAGCAGGTACGGACCCGAACGCTCTACGAACACAAGCGCACGCTCGCCATCGGTTCCGGTGGCGTCGCGCCACGGTGCCTGCGCGTCACTGAACCGCACGTTGTCGTGGAGCTGATTGACGAGGAACGGCACCGTGCCGAGGACGAGGACGACCGCGAGTGCGATGCCCAAGCGCTCACGCCGCTGCCAGACCGCAACCAACCCGGACGCGATGAGGATGCTGATGGGTACGAACAAGGGCACGTAGTAGATGGGTCCGGTGAGACCCACCCGCGCGCCCGACAAGTAGATGCCCCAGAAGATGAAGTACCCGAGCGGGAACGCCAATCCCAACGCGAGGAGCGCGATCATGCGCTTGTCTCGACGGCTGCACCAGAGCGCGCCGCCGGCGACCACCACGCTCAGATATCCCCCGAACAGGAACTGGGGGAGGTACACGAGGTTGCGGCCGGTACCTCGGATGGCGCGCCACGCCGTGAAGTTGATCGGCGTCCACAGCGGCATGATCCGCCGCAGGCCGAAGCCGAAGGAGTCGAGTGGGTCGGTCGCAGTGATCGGGAACTGCGTGAAGCTGCCGGTGACCTTGCGGTTGTAGGCGAGCCCGAGCGCGAGGAAGGGGAGCAGCCCGGCCAGCACCCAGAGCCCGGATCGCACCAACGACCGCACTTCGCTCCATCGGGTGATCAGAAGATATGCACCGAACGCGAGCATCCAGAGCGCCGCGTCGAACGGCCGGGTGAGGAAGATCAGGCCAACGAGCGCACCGGCCAATCCGAGAAGGCCGACACTCGATCGACGCACGCCCGCGAGCAGCGCGACGCCGAACCAGAGTCCCACTCCGAGCGAGAACAAGTAGCCGAGGTACAGACCGCTCTGGACAATGAGGATCGGTGAAGCGGTCATGACGGCGGCCGAGACGAGTGCGACCCGGCGCTCGAACCCCAGTTCCAGCGCGAACGCATACGTCGCGGGGATCACGAGTCCGGCTGCGAGCGCGACGGCGATTCCGGGCGACCCGAACACGAAGTCGGCAGCCGCCAACATGATCGGCCAGCCGGGTGTGTACTGCGAGAAGAACGCGCCGTCGCGCAGCCCCGCCAGCCAGGGACGGAAAAACTCGGGCGCTCCGCCCGCAGGTGCCGTGAACTGACCTTCGCGAAGGAGCCGGGCCTGCCAGAGGTAGACCGGCTCATCGCGGTTCCATGAGAACGCCGCGAACACCTCGTGGCGCACGATGATCGACACCGCGATCGCGATCGCGGTGAGCACGAGCAGCAGCCAGTGCCGGCCGAGCAACGGTCGGACTCGGTGAACTGCGGCACGTAGCATGCGGCACAGTATGGCGGTCGACCAGGTGATCGCGGCGCGCATCGCCTCAGTTCGTCGCTTCGGCGCATCTCGGCGACGGTTCGAGTTCGCGGGCTTTGCACTGCTCGCGTACGTGCCGTTCTTCGCATCGTCGCCGGGCCAGGTGAGCGGCGACACGAAGGCGTACCTCACCCTCGACCCCGGTCGGTTGCTGGAGCGCGCCCCGTATCTCTGGGATCCGCATATCGGCATGGGAACCGTTCCGCACCAGAACGTCGGCTACCTCTTCCCGATGGGTCCGTACTTCTGGCTCATGGACCAGATCGGGATGCCCGACTGGGTGGCGCAGCGCATCTGGCTCGGCACGATCAGTCTCGCGGCTGTCCTCGGCGCGCGATGGCTGTTCACCCTGCTCGGTGTTCGCCGGGTGGGTGCGATCGTCGGCGCCCTCGTCTACATGCTCACTCCATATCAGCTCGCGTTCAGCGCGCGCACGTCGGTGCTGTTGTTGCCATGGGCCGGCTTGCCCTGGCTCGTCGGACTTACGATCCGTGCGACGCGCCGTGTCGGGTGGCGCGACCCGGTGTTGTTCGCGCTCGTCGTCCTTGCCGTGGGGGGTACGAACGCGACGGCGTTGATGCTGGTGTGCACCGCGCCTGCGCTTTGGTTGCTGCTCATGCTGCTTGGCGGTCGGGCCTCGGCTCGGGTCGCCGGGAGCGCGGCGTGGCGGATTCTCGTGCCGACCGTCGGGATCTCCGTCTGGTGGGCCGTGGCGTTGCGAACCCAGGGGGCCTACGGGCTTCCCGTGCTCCAGCTCACCGAGAACTTGCGGGTCGTCTCGCTCGCGTCGCTACCCAACGACTTGCTGCGCGGTCTTGGCAACTGGTTCTTCTACGGCGGCGATCGGCTCGGCTACTCGATCGACCAGGTGAGCGCGTACGCCAACGAGCGGATCGTCATCGCGCTCAGCTTCGGTGTACCGATCATGGCGCTCGTCGCGGCAGGCGTGCTGCGATGGCGGTACCGCGCGTACTTCGCGATCCTGATCGTCGTGGGCACGATCGTGAGCGTGGGCGCGTGGCCGTACGACAACCCCAGCATCTTCGGTCGGGCGTTCAAGTCGTTCGCGAACGATTCGTCGCTTGGACTCGCGTTCCGTAACACGCCGCGTGTGGCGCCGATCGTGGTGTTGGGTGTGGCCGCGCTTGTGGCCGCCGGGATCTCCGCGCTCGCCCGTCGCAAGGTGCAACTGATCGCCGCGGGCGCGGTGGTGGTTGTGGCGATCGGCGCGTTCGCTCCGGTGTGGCGTCACGGCTACCTCTCTGAGCGGAACCAGCGCGATGAGAAGATCCCGTCCTATTGGATCGACGCCGCGGCAGCACTGGACCGCGGTGGTGACACGACTCGCGTGCTGGAGATCCCTGGCTCGAACTTCGCCGCGTACCGATGGGGCAACAACGTGGATCCGCTCACGCCAGGGATCACCGATCGTCCCTGGGTAGGGAGAGAGGTGCTGCCCTTCGGCTCGCCGGCATCGGTGAACCTGCTTGTTGCGCTCGACCATCGCATCCAGGAGGGGACGTTCGAGCCGGGGTCGCTCGCCGCGGTGGCGCGCCTGATGAACGCGGGGGTGGTGCTCATCCGGTCCGACCTCGAGTACGAGCGCTTCGACGGCCCGCGCCCGCGACTGCTGTGGGCCCAGCTCACGCGAAGCTCGCAGGAAGGGTTGCGCGGTCCGTTGAAATTCGGGCCTGCGAACCCCAACCGTGCTGTCGATGGCCTCCCGATGATCGACGAGCTCGAGCTCCGCACGCCGACCGACGCCGAAGACCCGCCCGAGGTTGCGCTGTTGGAAGTGCGCGATCCCGTGCCGATCATCCATGCCGCGCCGAGTGCGCAGGCGGTACTCCTTGCGGGTGACGGCGAGGGGATCGTCGACGCCGCCGCTGCCGGCTTGCTCAACGGAGACGAGTTGATCTTGCAGCTCGCGTCGCTCAGCGATGCCGAGCTCCGACAGGCGCTGCGTGCAGGTGCGGCGCTCGTGCTCACCGACACAAACCGACGCCGAGCGCAGACGTGGTTCGCCTCGCTGCGCGATGCCACGGGGGCAACCGAGCGTGCCGGGCAACGTCCGCTCGTCGAGGACCTCCGCGACTTCCGACTCGAAATGTTCCACGACGCCGGCGACGACACGCGAACGGTTATCGAGCACCGCGGCGGCACCGCCGACGCCACCAGTTACGGCGACATCGATCGGTACACACCCGAGGACCGGCCTGTAAACGCGGTCGACGGCGACCTCTTCACGGCTTGGCGGGCGGGTGGGGGCGCGCAACCAACGGGTGAGCGGCTTGTGCTCCGGCCAGACCAGCCGGTCCGCACGGATCACATCGATCTCGTGCAACCGCTGTTCGGCGACCACTCGCGGTGGCTCACGCAAGTGCGGCTCCACTTCGACCGCGGTCCTTCCGTGACCGTGGAGCTCGGGCCGGGCTCGTTGACGCCCAAGGGTCAGCGGGTGGAGTTCCCGACCCGCACCATCCGCCGGCTGGAGATCGAGCCGTTGACGACGAACACCGGCACCGCGCCCGATCCACGGGGGGCGAACCCAGTCGGGTTCGCCGAGGTGCGCATTGGCGACGTGAGGGTGACCGAGATCGTCCGACTCCCGGTGGACCTCGCCCGACGGGTGGGTGCCGACGTTCGTGATCATTCGCTGGCCATCGTGCTCACGCGGCTGCGTATCGAGCCCGGCGACCGCGAGCGGCACGACGAGGAGCTCGCGTTGTCGCGCCGCTTCGTATTGGGCGACGCTCGCTCGTTCGATCTATCGGGCACTGCACGGGTGAACCCAAACGCCTATGACGACGTGCTCGATTTGGTGCTCGGGACCACCGCCGAGGGCGCGACGTTCCGCGCGTCGGGCCATCTCGCGGGTGATGCAGAAGCGCGCGCTTCGCGCGCGTTCGATGGCGATCTGGCCACTGCGTGGACCGCGCCGATGGGGACCCAGGAGGGGCAGTGGGTCGAAGTCGATCTCCCGTCCCAGCAACGGATCGACCGCCTGGAGCTCACGGTGATCGCCGATGAACACCACTCGGTCCCAACCACGCTCGGGCTCGAAGCCGACGGGCAGCGGGTGCAGACACTCACGGTTCCACCGGTCGCTTCGGGGCCGATCGGCACGCGCGAGACGGTTCCACTCTCGTTCGACCCGGTGACCGCGCGGCAGCTTCGGCTGGTGGTCGACGCCGTGCAGCCCGCGACGACGATCGACGACCGCAAGGGCACACTCGACGCGCTGCCGGTGGCCATCAGCGAGGTCGCCATCACCGGTGTCCGGATACCAGTCACCGCCGGTCCGAGTGACGAATGCCGCAGCGACCTTGTGCGCGTCGATGGCGATGCCGTTCCAGTGCGCGTGCGTGGCACCGCTGCTACCGCACGCGACGGGTGGGTCGTTGAAGCGTGCGAAGGCGCGCTCGACCTGTCGGTGGGTAGTCACGTCCTGAAGTCCGCGTCTGGAGCCGCGAACGGGATCGACATCGACCGCCTCGTCCTGACCTCGGGTCGCGGCGGGTCCGCGAGCGCCGTGGCGCCGCTCGGCGCGACGCTCGGCTCGTCCGGCGCGACGGTCCGAGTTGTGGACTCGGCCGCGACCTCGTTCGATCTCAAGGTGCGCACCGACGGCACACCGTTCTGGCTCGTCCTGGGCCAGAGCAACAGCAGCGGTTGGGAAGCCACGACCGCCAACGGTCGCGACCTGTCGGCGCCGACCCTCGTCGATGGACACGCGAACGGCTGGTTGGTCGATCCGGGTTCAGCACGGACGATGTCCATCCAACTGCGCTGGACGCCACAACGCCTCGTGTGGGTGGGTCTCGCGCTCTCGATCGTGGCCGCGCTCGCGTGCCTCGCTGTGGTCTTCGTGACCCGTCGCCGCCGCGTGGCGGTCGCGCTTGGCGATTCGCCGATGTTGGTGTCGCCATGGCGGTTCGACTTCGCCGCGCCGTCGCTCCCGGCCGCGGTCGCAGTCGCGTTGGTGGCGGGAGCTGGCGCGGCCGTGGTCTCACGCTGGTGGATCGGGCTGCTCACTGCCGCGGCAACAGCCGCCGCGCTCCGGCTCTCCCACGGTCGCATCGTGCTCACCGCGGCGATCCCGCTCGCCCTGGCGGCCAGCAAGGTCTTCAGCGCGCCCGAACTGGGGTGGCTCGCCGTGGTGTTACTCGGCGCCGATGTGCTCTGCGCCTGCGAGGCGCTGCGTCGACGGTTCGACGCGCGCGCGGAGTCGTCGGGCGACTAGGTGTACTCGGCCGTCAGGTTGGTGACAGTCGGCTGATCGGCGGGAGCCCTCCGAGTGCGCTGTGGCGGCGTTGAGTGTTGTAGTGCTCGAGCCA
>SHVJ01000086.1 GCA_009694295.1 Acidimicrobiia bacterium | reverse complement strand
GGAAGCCGATCATCGCCGCGGTCAACGGGTTCTGCACCGCGGGTGGGATGGAGATGCTCGGTGGTGTCGACATCCGGGTGGCGTGTCCGGAAGCGAAGTTCGCGGTCATGGAGCCGAAGCGGGGCTTGTTCGCCGGTGGTGGCACAACCGTGCGACTCCCGCGCCAGGTGCCGTTTCCCCAGGCGATGGAGTTCCTGCTCTGCGCCGATCTCATCCCGGCCGATCGTGCGTACGACATGGGGTTCCTGAACGCGATCGTCCCGCGGGAGGAGCTCCTCGACAAGGCGTACGAGTTCGCCCGTCGCATCACTGCCAACGCGCCGCTTGCGGTGCGGGCCACGAAGCAGGCGGTGTGGGAAGGCCTCGGCATGTCGCTGAAGGACGCCTACAAGAACGAATCGAAGATCTCGTCGTACGTGTTCCAGACCGAGGACGCCAAGGAGGGCCCGAAAGCCTTCGCCGAGAAGCGCCCACCGATCTGGCAGGGCAAGTAACCGGTGCCAGCACCAGACCCGCGAACGCCGTGCATCATCGGAGTCGCGCGCCACACGTGGCACCCGCAGGATGTCAGCGACGCGGGTGCACCCGAACCGCTCGACATGTGGGAGCAGATGGCGCGCGCTGCAGCCGACGACAGCGGCGCGGGGTCGAAGGTGATCGACGCGCTCCAGAGCGTGCAGATTGTGTACTGCCAGACATGGCAGTACGACGACCCGGTGGGTCGCCTGTGTGAACGACTCGGTGCCGACCCGTCGCACCGCTTCTACTCGGGCATCGGCGGTACCACGCCCCAAGTGCTCGTCAACATGGCGGCGCAGGCGATGCTCGAAGGCGACCTCGACGTCGCGCTGGTCACGGGCGCTGAGGCACTCGCCACGCAGAAGGCGGTTCGCAAGCGCGGCGAGAAGTACCGCGGATCGTTCCCGCCGGCCGAGCGCGCGCCCTACCCATGGGAGTGGCCGCCCGACCCCATCGAGATCGCGCACGAGGTTTCGCCCGCATGGCTCACGTTCGCGGTGTTCGACAACGCGCGGCGAGCTCATCTGGGCGCATCGCTCGACGACTACCGACAGAGCATCGGCGAGATGATGGCGCCGATGACCGAGATCGCGGCGGCGAGTCCGCACGCGTGGTACCCCGTCGCGCGTTCGGTCGACGAGATCGTGCAAGCCCGTCCCGACAACCGCATGGTCGGCTACCCGTACACGAAGTACATGGTCTCGGTGATGGACGTCGACATGGCGTCGGCGCTCCTCATCACCACCCACGCCAAGGCTGACGAGCTCGGCGTGCCTGCCGACAAGCGTGTGTACCTGCGCGGGTGGTGCTACGCCAACGACCCGGTGCTCGTCGCCGGTCACGACGAGATGTGGCATTCGCCGGCGATGGCAGCAGCAAGCGGTGAAGCATTGCGAATTGCCGGAGTGCGCGCCGACGATGTGGCTCACCTCGACCTGTACTCGTGCTTCCCGTCGTCGGTGAACTTCGGCCGTGATGCGCTCGGTATGTCGGCCACGGATTCGCGTCCGCTTACCGTCACTGGCGGGCTGCCGTATCACGGCGGCCCCGCGAGCAACTACCTCGGCCACTCGATCGGGGCGATGGCCGACGCGCTGCGCGCCGATGCCGGCTCCTACGGCCTGGTGAGTGGCGTGGGCATGTTCATGACCAAGCACGTGTACGGCGTGTACTCGAGCACACCGGGTCCAGTGGCTCCGCCCGACAAGGGCGTGCAAGGTGCGCTCGACGCCGAGCATCCCGCGGTGCCCGTGGTTTCGGAGCACGACGGCAAGGCGACGGTCGCCGCGTACTCCGTGGTGCACGGGCGAGAGGCTGCGGAATGGGCGCTGCTCGTGTGTGACATCGAAAACGGCAACGGCGGTGCGCGCGCCTATGCGAAGGCGACCGATCCCGCACTGTTGGCGGCGGCCGAAGAACGAGAGCTCATCGGGACGACGGTGCACTGCAAGCCGACGACCGTGACGCTCGTGACAGGTGGCGAGGGTCGGGCAAACCTCGCAACGATCTAGCTCGAGCCAACCGACCGACGAATCACCCAACCACAAAGGACCAACCGACATGGCGTGGGATTTCACGACTGACCCGGAGTTCCAGGAGAAGCTGGACTGGATCGACGAGTTTGTGAAGAACGAGGTCGAGCCGCTCGATCTCGCGTTCAGCTCGCATCTCGTCTACGACCGGACGCACGAGATCCACCGCACGATCATCCCGCCGCTTCAGGAGCAGGTGAAGAAGCAAGGGCTCTGGGCGTGTCACCTCGGCCCCGACCTCGGCGGCCTCGGCTTCGGTCAGCTCAAGCTCGCGCTGATGAACGAGATCCTCGGTCGTTCGAGCTTCGCTCCGATGGTGTTCGGCTGCCAGGCGCCCGACAGTGGCAACGCCGAGATCCTCGCTCACTACGGCACCGACGAGCAGAAAGCGAAGTACCTCCAACCGCTGCTCGACGGGAAGATCGTCTCCTGCTACTCGATGACCGAGCCGCAAGCGGGCTCCGACCCGCAGGAGTTCAAGTGCCGGGTGACGCGTGACGGCGACGAGTACGTGATCGACGGTGAGAAGTGGTTCTCGTCGAACTTCCGTTACGCGAGCTTCGCAATCGTGATGGCGGTGAGCGATCCCGACGTGCCGGTGTACCAGGGCACGTCGATGATGCTCGTGCCCACTGACACGCCGGGTATCGAGATCATCCGCAATGTGGGACTCGGCAACGAGAAGGCCGGCGAAGGTTCGCACGCGTACGTGCGCTACAACCAAGTGCGCGTGCCCGCTGAGAACCTGCTCGGTGGCGAGGGCCAGGCGTTCGCGATCGCGCAGACCCGTCTCGGGGGCGGGCGTATCCACCACGCGATGCGCACGGTCGGCTCGTGCCAACGAGCCCTCGACATGATGTGCGAACGTGCGTTGTCGCGCGTCACGCAAGGTGAGGTGCTCGCGAAGAAGCAGATGGTGCAGGAGAAGATCGCCGACTCCTACATCCAGCTTGCGCAGTTCCGCCTCATGGTCATGCACGCGGCGTGGACCCTCGACCAGGTGGGAAGCAAGACCGGTCGCATGGAGATCGCGATGGTCAAGGTGCTCACACCCCAGGTGCTCCACGACATCGTGTACCGGGCGCTGCACATCCACGGCTCGCTCGGCACATCGAACGAGATGCCGCTCATGGGCATGTGGGCGATGATGCCGGTCATGGGCATCGCCGACGGTCCCACCGAGGTGCACAAGGTCACGGTCGCGCGTCAGGTGCTCAAGAGCTACAAGCCGTCCGAAGGCATGTTCCCGAGCGCCCACCTCCCACCACGGATCGAGGCAGCCCGCAAGAAGTTCGCGGATCTCCTCGAGCACGAGGTCGCGCAGCACTAGCCGCAGCCGAGAATGCACGCGAAGGCTGAGTTGGCCAAGACCGCCAAGCTCTAGGGCACGGCCTCCATGAGCGACACCAACGCTTCGCGGTCGGTGGGCGACGGCACACCCCACGCGGGCTCGTAGGCAAACACGTCCCTTGCGGGGCGGGACCCGAACCGGTCGTCGAGCACTTCGATGCTTTCGAGCGTGACCAGCGCAGGGTGAACCTGGCCGCATGCTCGGCTGAGCTGCAGCAGATCGTGGCGAAGCTGCACGAGATAGTTCGCGCACCGCACCGACTTGAGCTCCGGGTCGAGCCCGCGCCTCAGCCACGGCGAGTTCGTGGTGACTCCGGTGGGACAGCGACCCGTGTGGCACCGCTGCGCCTGGATGCACCCGATCGATAACATCGCCTCGCGTCCCACATTCACCGCATCGCAGCCAAGCGCAAAGGCAAGAAGCGCGGTCTCGGGTAACCCGAGCTTCCCTGCTCCTACGAACACGATGTCGTGCTCGATTCCGGCTTCCGCGAAGCATCGGTAGACGCGCGAGAAGCCGATCTTGAATGGCAGGGCGACGTGATCGACGAACGCGAGTGGCCCCGCGCCGGTACCGCCTTCACCGCCATCGATGTTCACGAAGTCGACGCCTCGGTCGCCTCGACCCATGAGGTGCGCCAGATCGTGGAACATCGTGACGTCGCCGACAGCGGACTTGATGCCCACAGGAAGTCCCGACACGCCGGCGAGCTGCTCGACGAAGTCGAGCATGCTGTCGGCGTCGTGGAACGACGAGTGGCTCGGCGGGCTGATGCAGTCGATGCCGAGCGGGATACCGCGGATCTCCGCGATCTCCTTCGTGATCTTTGCCGCAGGGAGCACGCCGCCGAGTCCGGCCTTGCTGCCCTGACTCAGCTTCACCTCGATCGCGCGCAGCTGCGGCGTGGCTGCCACCACATCGGTGAACCGCTCCAAGCTGAACGTTCCGTCCGCGTTGCGACAGCCGAAGTACCCGGTACCGATCTGCCAGACGAGCTCGCCCCCGTGGAGGTGGTGACGCGTGAGCCCGCCCTCACCCGTCGCCTGGAGCGTGCCCGCGAGCGCCGCGCCCTTGTTGAGCGCTTGGACGGCGACCGAGCTGAGCGAGCCGTAGCTCATGCCAGAGATGTTGACGGCCGACCGCATGCGAAACGCCTTGGGGCGCGCTCGCGGGCCGCCGAGGACCTTCGCGCACGGCAACGCTGCCGACTCCGCGAGTGGGGTGCTGCCGATCGCCGGAACCTCTGAGAGGGGGAACGCGACGTGCTTGATGATCAAGTAGTTCGACGAGCCCTCGACATCGTTGTCGGTGCCGAAGCCGAAGTAGTTGTTGACGCGCTTGGCCGACGTGTAGACCCAGCGCCGTTGGTCGCGGTTGAACGGCTTGTCGGCGTCGTTGCTCGTGACGATGTACTGGCGCAACTCGGGCCCGATGGCTTCGAGCAGATAACGAAAGTGCCCGATGACCGGGAAGTTCCTGAGGACCGCGTGGCGTCGTTGTGACAGGTCGTACACGCCGATCAGCACCAGCAGGCCACCGATCACTGCGAGTGTCCACTCCCACCAGCGCACTGCGGCGAGTCTTTCAGACGCGACGCGTCAGGTGGCGCCTGCTGTTAGGAGCGGGGGAGCCCCAGCACGCGCTGGGCGATGATGTTCTTGTTGACCTGCGTGGTGCCACCGGCGATCGTGTGTGAGCGCATCGCCACCCGGTCACGACCCCACGAGCCTGAGTTGGCGTCGGGGCCGAGCACCGCGCCCGCCACCTCTCCGACATGCTGCGCGGTCTCGCTCCATACCAACTTGGCGAGGCTGCTCTCGGGACCGAGCTCGCGCCCGTGGAGCGCGCCCGAGAGCGCGCGTTCCGACAGGAGCTTGAGGAGCTCGCCCTCGAGGTAGACGCGGGCCAGTCGCTGACGTAGCGCGGGGTCGTCGGCCGCGAAGCGTCCATCGCCCATCGGTGTCTGGCGGGCGAGGTCGAGGAGCGAGCGGATCTGCGAGCGCAAGCCGAGGTGGAGCGCGGCCACGCCGCCGCGCTCATGCGTGAGCGTGGTGATAGCCACTCGCCAGCCTTCGTTCTCGGCGCCGAGGAGTGCGCTCGTCGGCACCCGCACGTCGGTGAAAAAGATCTCGTTGAACTCGGACTCGCCGGCGATCGTGGTCAGCGGGCGTACCTCGATGCCCGGCAGCGCCATGTCGACGAGCAGGCACGTGATGCCCTTGTGCTTCGGTGCACCGGGGTCCGTGCGCACGAGCAGCTCACACCAGTTGGCAATCTGGCCGAGCGTGTTCCAGGTCTTCTGGCCGTTCACGACGAAGGAGTCGCCGTCGCGGACCGCGCTGGCCTTGAGGCCGGCAAGGTCGGAGCCCGCGTCGGGCTCGGAGAATCCCTGGCACCAGATGTCGTCGCCGCGCAGCATGCGGGGGAGCAGCGTGTGCTTCTGCTCGTCGGTGCCGTACGTCATGATCGCCGGCGCGATGTTGGAGAGCCCGATGAGGTTGACGGTCGACGGAGCTCCCGCGCGGTGCATCTCCTCGGCGTATACGACCTGGTCCATGATCCCCGCGCCGCGGCCGCCGTACTCCTCCGGCCAGGCGATGGCGGTGTAGCGGGCGTCGGCAAGCTTCGCGTTCCACTCGCGGTTCTTCGCGAGGTCGGGATCGTCCATCGAACACCCAATGACCGATCGCATCGACTGGTATTCAGCCGTGAAGTTGGCGTCGAGCCACGCGCGCAAGTCGGCTCGAAAAGCCTCCGCCTCCGCTGGATAGTTGAAGTTCACGAATCTTCTTCTAGCCCACCTGCGGCAAGGCGTGCTTCGATCTCCTGTTGGCGCTTCGCGTTCTCCTCGTGGAGCTCTTCGGTCGACTTGATCCGTCCGTCGGCCTTGAGCTCGCCCATCACATGGACTTCGCCGAGGGTCGAGTGCATGTAGTCGGGGCCCTCGCCGGTCGGGATGAACCACCCCGTGGGACACATCGTGAGCACTTCCACGAAGGTGAAGCCACCCCCGTCGCGCTGGATCTCGAAGGCACGCTTGAGCATCTTCTTCGTGCGGGCGACCGCGCCCGCGTTGTGCACCGAGCCGCGAGCCACATATGCCGCGCCTTCGAGCCGCGCGAGCAGGTCGCCGATGAGGATCGGGTACCCGTGGTAAGCGGCGTCACGGCCCTCGAGTGAGTTCTTGGTGCGCTGCCCGAGCACCGTGGTCGCCGTCATGTGACCGCCGGTCTCGCCGAACACGCCGTTGTTGAGAAGGATGCACGTCACGTTCTCGCCGCGAGCCGCAGTGTGGAGCACCTCTTGCAATCCTTCGTTCACCATGTCGCCGTCGCCCTGGAGGGTGAACACGATCGAGTCGGGCCGCATGCGCTTGACGCCGGTGGCAATCGACGGGGCTCGTCCGTGGAGCGCTTGGACGAGGTCGACGTCCATCGTCATGCCAAAGCTCGTGTAGCACCCGACGCCGAGGATGCCGATGCTCCGCTGCGCGACGTCGAGCTCGCTGAGTGCTTCGAGGAACGACCGCAGCACGAGCGGCTCGCCACAGCCCGGGCACATGTTGTGCTCCTGGGTGAGCAGAAGATCCGGCTTGAGGTCGCCGACCTTGCGTGCCGCACTCGGTGCCACGCTCGTGTCCAGTACGGGGAGCTGCTTGGCCGCGCTCATCCCTGGGTCCTCTCGTTGTCAGGAAGCGGTGGCAGCTCAGCGCCGGCGCCGCCGCGGTGTACCGCGAAGATGCGCTCGCGGATGTGTTCGGCGTCGAGCAGCGGGCCGACACCGAAGCCGGAGCCGTCGGTGGAGATGCCGCCGATGCCGACAACCGGCGCGGCACCGAGCACGCCGAGGCGAACGTCTTCGATCATCTGTCCGGCACAGAGCTCGAAGACTGCGACGGTCCGCGCACCTGCGGCGGCTTGCGCTACCGCTTCGTACGGGAACGGCCACAACGAGATCGGACGCACGTAACCGACGCGTTCACCTTCGGCGCGCATCGCCTGCACGACGTATCGCACGAACTTCGCCGGCGTACCGAACGCCACCACGATCGTCTCGGCGTCGTCGGTGAAACCGGACTCGCACCGCACCTCCGCGGCTTCGATCGCTTTGTGCTTGGCCGAGATTGAGCGGAGGTGCTGCTCGATGCCCGGATTCGGGTGACCGTGCTTTCCGAAGCCGAGCGGGGAGACGAGCCGCGAGTCGCCCGAGCCCGTGAGCGACCCGTCGAGTGCCCAGGCCTTCTCAGGGACTGGGCCGAAGTCGATCGTGTCGACCGTGACCGACTCGCGTGTGTGTGCGGTCAGGTAGTCGCCGTAGACGAGCACCGGGTTGCGCCAGATGTCGGCGAGATGGAACGCGAGCTGTGTGAGCTCGACGGCCTCGGTGATGTCCATCGGCGCGAGCACGATGTGGCGATAGTCGCCGTGCCCGCCGCCGCGCGTGGATTGGAAGTAGTCCTGCTGACCGCGCGCCATGTTGAAGATCACGAGCGGCAGCTCGGCCAGCGTGATCTCGGAGAACGACTCCTGCATGAGCGAAAGGCCCTGGCCGGTCGAGCCGGTCGCGGCGCGCGCACCGGTCGAAAGCGCACCCCACGCCATCCCGACGGCTTCGAGCTCGCTCTCGGCGTTGATGCACGTGCCCCCCACGTCGGGGAGGTACTTGGCGAAGTGCTCGAGCACCTCGGTGAACGGCGTCATCGGGTACCCAGCAAAGAAGCGACACCCTGCGGCGATCGACGCCAACGCGATCGCCTCCGACCCCTCCATCAACCCGCGCCGGGACCCCAACCCACGAACTTGCGTCACTTCCCCGCGATTATCGCGGTCTATTGACGCAAGTTCGTTCACTGAGCCACCTCGGCAACGGTCTCGATCACGGTGAGGACGGGTTCGTCGTAGCGGAAGACTTCGAAGCAGAAGTCAGGGCACACGAAGAGGCAGGCGGCGCAGCCGGTGCACCCGGGGTGCAGCTCGGGATAGTGGTAACCGAGACGGTTGACGGCGTGCTCGGTCATCGAGAGCACGCGTGGCGGGCACGCGGTGATGCAGAGCTCACAGCCCTTGCACGTGTCGAGATCGATCGTGATCGTGCCTCGGCTCTTGATCGTGCCCCGGCTCTTGATCGTGGTGGTCATGCCGATACCTCCGCTGTCCATGCCGGGACGGTGTTGTGCTCGACGGCGTCGTAGCCGGCGCGCAGCGCCGCCTCGTTCGCGGCGATGTGCTGGGTGCGGTACGGCGGGATCGATTCGCGCATGCCTTCGATCGCCGCGTCGAGTCCGAGCAGCCCGGTAGTGGCGAGGTACGCGCCGACCATCACCAGCGAGCCACCGAGCTCACTCCCCAGGTTGATCGCGATGTCGCTCGCCGCCACTCGCAGCACGCGGTAGCGCGCTGCGTCGATCGGCGTCTCGAAGGTGGAGTCGTTGACCATCACGAGACCGCCTTCTCGCACCTTGGGCGCGATCTGGGCCCAGAACTTGTCGTGCATCGCGATCGCCGACCA
>SHVJ01000085.1 GCA_009694295.1 Acidimicrobiia bacterium | reverse complement strand
CGATCGTGAGGTCCCAGTCTTCATCCGTGCAGTCGACGACGCGCCCAGACATCTGTACCGCCGCGTTGTTGTACAGCACGTCGAGGCGGCCGTAGCGCTCCATCGTCGCGTTGACCATTACGTCCACTTCGGCGCGCACCGAGACGTCGGCGTGAACCGCGAGTCCCTCGGAGTCCTGCTCCTCGAGCATCTTCACGGTCTCGGCCGCACCTTCGTCGTTGAAGTCAGCGACCACCACCTTGGCGCCTTGCGCGCCGAACAGGAGTGCGGCGGCGCGTCCTTGTCCGGACGCGGCGCCCGTGATAAGCGCAACCTTGTCGGCAAGGAGCCCGGAGAAGTCGAGCCCAGCGGCGATCGTCACGGCTTCCACACTGCCACGATCTCGTCACTCGTGGCTCGGGTGGCGAGCGATGCGAGGGTGTTGTCGACGACGGCCTGGGCGTAGGCAACGGGGATGCCCGCCACGGCGTCGGTGACCAGAACAGCCTCGTATCCATGATCGACCGCACCCATGACCATGCCGAGCACGCCCACGTTCACCGACATGCCGGTCGCCACCACGGTCCGTACGCCGAGGCGACGCAACGTGGCGTCGAGGTCGGTGCCGGGGAATGGAGTGAGTCCGTGGCGCCGTGAGCAGATGAGGTCGGATGGCTCGGGCCCGAGCTCGGGCATGAGCTCGACCGCGCTGGTGCCCGTGACGAGATTTGGTTCCGATTTCGCGAGCCACCGCAAGAACGGTGCGTTCGCTACCGATCCGACGCGGTCGGCGCGAGCCTCGAACGTGCAATGGACGACGTGCGCACCGACGGCACGAGCGGCACGAACGACCTTCGCCGCGTTCGCCACGACGTTGGCGGCCGCCGCCGCATCGGCGATCTCGCGCAACGGCGACTCTTCGCCGACCACCCCGCGCTGAAGCTCCATCGTGAGCACCGCAGTGTGCGCGGGGTCGATGAGTGCGGCAAGGTCGTTCGGCATGATGCCGCGAGGCTAGCGACGTTGGTACCGCACGGTCACGGGATGTTCGGCGCGAGCGATACCCCCGATCTGGCGTCGGCGTGGTTCGGGTTCCCCACCGAGCGTCAGGTCGTAGGTGTCGACGAGTGATCTGACGGCGATGCGGATCGCGGAGATCGAGAAGCGTGCGGCCGGGCAGGAGTGGGGTCCGTGACCGAAGGTGCTCACGAGCTCCTTCGTCGCGACTGGAACATCAGGTACCAGGCGTCGGCGCTCGTCGTAGTGCGCGGGATCGAACTGCTCGAGCTCGGGCGCGGCGGTGCAGTTGTTGACGCTGAGCATGGTGGTCAGGAAGGTGCCCGGTCCGAGTGTGTACGTACGTTCCCCGTCGTCCACCTTGATCGGCGTGAGCACCTCTCGAAGCGTGATCGAGCGTTGGGCCATGCGGATCGACTCGTTGGCACAACGCTCCAGCAGCGCGTCGTCGCCAGCACGAATCTTCTCGGCGACGCCGTCGTGACGCAGGACATTGAGCAACGTCCAGGCCAGCGCCGCGTACAGGTTCGACTGCGCACCCGTGTGCAGCATGATCACGTCACGTGCCGCACCCACGATCGCATCGCCGGGCGGGAGGTCGGTATACGACTCGACAAGCTGGTGAAGGAAGTCTTTACGCTCGACGCCGCTGCGCTGTCGGGCCGTCCAGATCTCGGCGACGACTCGCTCGATGTCGTGCATGGCGCGGCGCTCACGGCGACGGCGGGTTGCCCAAGTGCGAAATGCCTGAGCCGGGCGCACGAACGCCTCGCTCGAATCGATTCGGTCGAACAGCGGCACGAGTCGATCGAGGTATTCGGGCGACGCCGCCTCCACACCGGCCCACGACGCGAAGCCGAGTCGGTGACCGAGGCGACGCGCCTCGGTGAATGCCTCGAACGAGCCCGCGTCGCCGAGTTGGTCGATCTCGTGCCCGACCGCAGTCTCCAGGTTGTCGAGGTAGCCCTCCACCCGTTGGTTGCCGAAGAGATGGTGGGGACCATTGCGGCGACCGGCCAGCAGCTCCGGCGGCAGCTTGAACCCGATCAACCGGTAGGTCGCGAGCCCGAAGCTCGCTTCGCTCTCGGCGACCTCGTAGAGCCGACGAACACCGGCGGCCGAGAACACACAGAAGAGACGGAACCCGAAGGCGTCGACCACGAACGTGTCGCCGTAACGACGCCGCGCCGCATTGAAGAACGCGGTCGGGTCGCGTAGGAGCGCAACGCCTGCGTCAATCCACGGGAGCGCACCGCCGATGTGGCTCGGCATCGGATCGACGACGGCATCACGGGCTCGACGCACCATGTTCGGACCGTAGCGCTGGCGCTCCGGCACGAGGGGCGAACCCACCGCTAACCTGCTTCGTGCAGCCGCAACCCGATACGGGAGGGGACCGCAGATGGGCGAGCAGAAGCTCTTCTTCGAAGATGTGAGCGAAGGCGACACCGCGCCGGCGTTCAGCCACGAGCTCACGCGCACCGACCTGGTGCAGTACGCCGGGGCGTCGGGCGACTTCAACCCGATGCACAGCGACGAGGTCGCGGCCCAGGCCGCCGGACTGCCGAGCGTGTTCGGCCACGGCATGTTCACGATGGGGATCCTCGGCAAGGCGCTCACCGACTACGTCGGTGTCGGCAACCTCAAGCGCTACACGGTCCGCTTCACGAAGCAGACGTGGCCGGGTGAGCAGCTCACGACCAAGGTGACGGTCGCCAAGAAGTACGAGGACGAGGGCGAGCATCGGGTCGACCTCGAATGCGAAGTGGTCAACCAGGATGGCGAGGCCAAGGTCTCGGGCTCCGCCACTGCCGCTCTCCCGACGCGCTAGTTGCGAGCCGCGCCACGTGCGCTTCGACCTCCCTTCTCCCGACAACGACACCCAGGAGTTCTGGGACGGTGCGCGTGATCACCGACTGCTCATCCAGCGGTGCGGCGCGTGCGGCGACGCCTTCTTCTATCCACGACCGTTCTGCCCGAAGTGTTGGAGCGAAGACGTGACGACCGAGGAGGCGAGCGGCGACGCCATCCTCTATACGTGGTCGGTCGTGCACGTGAATGACCTTCCGCCCTTCCACGAGCGGGTGCCGTACGTGGCCGCGATCGTCGATCTCGTCGATGGACCGCGCATGATGACGAACGTCGTCGACTGCGAGCACGACGATCTCGCGGTGGGCATGGCGCTGCGGGTGTCGTATCGGGAGCTGACGCCGGAGGTCACGGTTCCGGTGTTCGTGCCGGCATGACTGGGCTGCTGGCATGACGCATAGAGAGGACTGGAGCTTCCCCTTCGAAGGACCGCTGCACGAGGTGTTCCCGGCGCTCCACGAGGCGCAGAACGCCTGGATGAGCCAGATCGAGTCGTTGCGGGCTCCCGATCGCAAGACCCATGAGCTCATCCGGCTTGTGTGTACCGTGGCGCTGCGCAACCCGCCAGGAGTGGAGCGCCATGCTCGCCTCGCACGAGAAGTTGGCGCGTCGTGGGACGAGGTGCTCGGATCCATACTGCTGACGTGTCCCGGCTTCGGGTTGTTACCCGCCGTCGAGGCGATTCCGCACGCGCGGCGTGGTTTTGATGCCGCACCCGAACCTGAGGAAGACGATGGCGAAGAGTAAGGAAGCCGCACCCGATATTCCGTTCCGGATCATGCCGGCGCTGACGGACCTCAATGCGCACTTCTGGCAGGGCGGGCGCGACGGCGAGCTGCGGTTCCAGCGTTGCAAGGGTTGCGGCTACTACCTGCATCCGCCGTCGGTGATCTGCCCCAAGTGCTGGTCGAAGGACATCGGCATCGAGGCAGTGTCGGGTCGGGCCGAGGTACTCACGTTCTCGGTGAACGTGCAGAACTGGATGCCCGGTCTCGAGCCGCCGTTCGTGCTCGCCATCGTGCGGTGCTTGGAGCAGGACGACCTGCGACTCACCACCAACATCGTGAACATCGACCCCTATGAGGTGACGATCGGTATGGCCGTCCAAGTGGTCTTCGAACCGCATGTCGACCAAGAAGTGTGGCTCCCACTGTTCGAGCCAGCCAAATGAGCGAAGCAACGGATCTCATCGGGGAGCGGCGCGCGGTCATCAGCGGTGTTGGTCAGTCGGACATCGGTCGACGGCTGTTTCGCGACCCGCTCGAGCTCACGATCGACGCGTGCCTCGCGGCGATCGAGGACGCCGGTCTCACGACCGCCGACATCGACGGCCTCTCCACCTACCCGGGCGCGACCGGCCCGAACGGCTTCTCGGGTGGCGGTATCACCGACGTGCATGACGCGCTCCGCCTGAACGTGAACTGGTTCACCGGTGGGTTGGAGTACCCAGGGCAGCTCGGCGCAGTGATCAACGCGTGCCTCGCGGTGTCGGCGGGCCTCTGCAAGCACGTACTCGTGTGGCGCAGTGTGTATGAAGGCAGCGCGCAGGGTTCCGGTGGCCGCGCCGCGGTCATGCCCGGTGGCGGCAGCACGACCACGTCGTTCAAGGCGAGCGGTTTCATGCAGTGGCTCCTTCCGTTCTCGGCTCCTTCGGCCGCCACGTGGATCGCGATGTACGCACAGCGTCACTTCCACGAATACGGCACGACGCGCGAACAGCTCGGCCAGATTGCGGTGAACTCGCGCAAGAACGCAGCATTGAATCCGAAGGGGATCTACAGGGATCCGATGTCGCTCGACGACTACCTGGCTGCTCGCATGATCTCGACACCGTTGTGCCTGTACGACTGCGATGTTCCGTGCGACGGGGGCACGGCGGTCATCGTCTCGCGCGTCGACACCATTCCCGACCTGCGGAAGCCGCCGATCAAGGTGGAAGCGGTGGCTGCTGCAACCCACGGCCGCCCGTCGTGGGATCAATACGACGACCTCGCCTCGATGCCCGCGCAAGACGCCGGCAAGGAGCTCTGGAAGCGCACCGATCTCAAGCCGAGCGATGTGGATTGTGCCCAGATGTATGACGGGTTCTCGTTCATCACCGTTGCGTGGCTCGAAGGCATGGGCTTCTGCAAGAAGGGCGAGGCCGGGCCGTTCCTCGAGGGTGGCCAGCGCATCGCGCTCGACGGTGAGCTACCGCTCAACACGAATGGCGGCCAACTCTCGTCCGGGCGGCTGCATGGCTTCGGGTTCATCCACGAAGCGTGTGTGCAGCTCTGGGGCGAAGGCGGCGACCGTCAGGTGCCGAACAACCCCGAAGTCGCCGTCGCCTGCTCCGGCGGCGGCCCGATGGCCAGCACGCTGCTGCTCACTCAAGGGCGCTAACCCGCTCACCCCGCAACTTGCGTCACTTCCCCGCGATAGTCGCGGGGAAGTGACGCAAGAAGCGGGGGTTGATCGTTGATCTACCCAAGGGCGATGACCGCGAGCTCTTCGAGTTGATCGGTGGTGCCGCCGCCGGTGTGTTGGAGGGTGAGCAGGCGTTTGTAATACAGGCCGATGTCGTGCTCCCAGGTGAAGCCGATACCTGCGTGTACCTGCACTGCGCTCGCGCCGACCGCGTAGAGCTCGTCGGCCGCGTACGCGAGCGCCAGGGTGGTGGCGCGGTGACGCTCCGCGTCGTCGGCCGCGTCCGCGGTCCAGCACGCGTAGTAGCTAGCGACACGGGCCAGCTCGACGGCGCGCAGCATGTCGGCGCACAGATGCTGCACGGCCTGGAACGAGCCGATCGGCGCGCCGAACTGCTGGCGCGCCTTCGCGTACTCCACGGTGATTTCCAACGCGCGTGAAGCGGCGCCCACACCGTCGACGACCGCGGCCGCGTACAGACGGTCGACCGTGCCAGCTACCGCATCGGTCGCGTCGCCTCCCAAACGCCAGGCTGGCGCATCCACGAACGTGACCGCACCTTGCTTCGAGGTGCCATCGACCGTTGGCGTAGGTGCGACAGCGACGCCCGTTGCGGTCCGATCGACCACGAACACTCCGAGCGATCCGTCGGGGGCGCTGGCGGTGACGACGAACACGTCGGCTGCCGTCGCGCTGGGCACATGCACCTTGTTGCCATTGACGCGCCACGCATTGCCATCCGGCACAGCGGTCGTGGTGGGTGCGCGCCACTCGGATCGCCGCTCGGGCTCGTAGAGCGCGACGGTGCCCACCCGCTCGCCCGACGCGAGAGCGGGAAGCAGGGCGGCGTGGTCGTCGTCGGTACCGGCCGTCACGATGAGGCCGACCGCTCCAATCGCCGATGCGGCGTACGGTCCAGGGTGCAGCGCGCGACCCAGCTCTTCGAGCACGACCGCGGCATCGACCATGCCCATGCCGGCACCACCGTGTGCCTCGGGCACGAGCAGTCCCGTCACTCCCAGATCGACGAGACCACCCCACACTGCGTCGGTCGTGCCGCGCTCGTCGCTGAACATGTCGCGCACGTACGCGATCGGCGCACGGTCGGCCAGGAATCTCCGCACGCTGTCGCGCAGCGCTTCCTGGTCCTCATTGAACTCAAAATCCAAACTCTTTGCTCCGGTTCCGCTCCGCGAACTTGGGCGAGCTCCGCCCGAGCGTCGTGACCTTACCGACTACCGTTCCCGGCGTGCGACTGGCGTACGGCGAGGCTGAAGAGACATTTCGCGCCGAGCTTGTGGCCTGGCTCGAAGCGAACACACCGCCGCACGAGGTGCTCAACCAACCCAAGCATTCGAGCGCGTACTTGATGGACTGGTCTCGAGCGTGGCAGCGCACGTTGTTCGACGCCGGGTGGCTCGTCCCGGGCTGGCCGCCCGAGCTTGGTGGGCGAAACGCCAGCGCGTCGGAGCAGATGATCTACTTCGAAGAGTTCACCCGTCGCGAGATCCCGCGAAGCCTGAACCCGCAAGGTCTCGGCATCATCTCGCCGTCACTGCACGACTACGGCACGCCCGAGCAGCAAGAGCGTTGGCTGCTCCCGACGCTTCGAGCCGAGATTGCTTGGTGCCTCGGCATGAGCGAGCCGGGTGCCGGCAGCGACCTGGCCAGTCTCAAGACGCGTGCCGTGCTCGACGGCGACAACTTCATCGTCAACGGCCAGAAGGTCTGGACCTCGGGCGCGCACCACTCGGACTGGTGCTTGTGTTATGTGCGCACCGATCCCACCGTCTCGAAGCACAAAGGCATCAGCGTGCTCGTCATCGACATGCACAGCCCGGGCGTGGAAGCGCGACCGTTCGCCGAACTCAGCGAACCCACGTACTTCGACTTCAACGAGGTGTTCTTCACCGATGTGGTTGTACCGAAGGAGAACCTGCTCGGCGACCTCAACAATGGCTGGGCGCTCACGCAAGGATCGCTTTCTCACGAGCGCGCCATGCTCTGGATCGACTTCGCGTACGCATCGCAGCGCGCATTCACTGCGCTCGCGGAGTCCAGCGAGCGTGTCGGAAACAACGGGCGCCCGCTGAGGGAGGATGCCCACTTCCGCGACATGCTCGGTGGCTTCTATGTGGACACGCAGGCGCAGACGCTGATGGGCTACCGAGGGTTGTCCAAGATCATGGCGGGCAAGCCGGCGCCCGAGCACTCACTGCTCAAGCTGTACGGGAGTGAGACGCTGCAGGACATCTTGCTCGCTGCTGCCGAAGTGCAGGGCCACGAAGCGCTCGATCTCGACGTGCTCGGTCCGAAGATGTGGCGCGACGGGGCCTGGGTCACCCAGTGGATGCGATCGTTCGCGGGCACCATCCCCGGCGGTACCAGCGAGATCCAGCGCAACATCATCGCCGAGCGTGTCCTCGGTCTGCCGCGAACCTGAGGAGGATCCTTGTCAGAGCCCGAGCACCAGCTCACGCCGGCCGACATCGCGCGCATGCGCACACCGCTCTGGGAACAGGCGAAGATCGCGTTGGGTCGAGGGAACCCTGAGGAAGCGGCCGCGCTCATCGACCGTGCTGTCGATCAGTGGAGCGCACTCAAGGACTACTCGATCAACTGGATCACCACACTCCTCACGTTCATCGGTGAGGAGATGGGAGAGGAAGCCGTCGAGCGCGCCTTGCGCAAGACCGGCGATGAATTCGTGCGCCCTCGCCGGACTACGGGGACCGAGTGGGCGTCGCTTCCCGCGTCGGCGCGGGCGAAGGTGATCGCGCGCGCCATGCTCGGCAACATGGGTGAGGTCGACGTCGAGGAAGACGACGAGAAGATCACGCTCTCGTTCAAGTGCGGGAGCGGCGGCAAGCTCATCGACGATGGCAGGTACGAGGGTGAGCACGCGTACCTCAAGCTGAAGGAGAAGAGCGGCCGCACCTTCATGCGCGATGAGCTCTGGGTGTACTGCGCTCACTGCTCGGTGAACAACGAGATTCAGTCGGTGGAATGGGGCGAAGCACCGTCGAGCATCGAGTACCCACCGGAGAAGGCGGGGGAGCGGTGCGTCCACCACATCTACAAGGACGTGGCCGACACTCCCGCCGAGGCCTACGAGCGAATCGGCAAGACGCCACCCGTTCAATGACCAAACGTCGTGCCGTTGTGCGCGAGGCAGCCGCCGTCTTCGGCGGCTTCTTCGTCTCGTCGATCGCCTTCACCTGGCCGCTCGTGCTGCATCTCCAGACGCGGGCGCGAGACGGGGTCGACGCGCTGTACACAGCGTGGAGCCTCGACTGGGTGCAATACGCCGTTGAGCACGGCAGGAATCCCTACAACGCGAACATCTTCCTTCCGGAGAAGGGTGTGCTCGCCTACTCCGACACGTTCTTCGGCGTAGCGATCCCCACCCTGCCGTTGCGCTGGTTGGGCTTGTCGCCGCTCGGCGTGCTCAACGCCTCCCACATCATCGGACTGACGACGATGGCGGCCGGCGCGTACGTGTTCGCGCGCCTCGTGACGGGATCGCGCCTGGCAGGCGTCGTGGCGGGGGCAACGCTCGCGTTCGGCCCGTTCGGTGCAGTCACCACCGCGAACCTCAGCTTGTCGGCGAGCGCTGGGATCGCCTTCGCCGCGGCAGCGGCATGGTGGCTCGCCGACCGCGCTCGCGACGGTG
>SHVJ01000084.1 GCA_009694295.1 Acidimicrobiia bacterium | reverse complement strand
GCCGGCCGGTGGCATCGGTCGGTGCGGTGCGCCGCCGCGTCGGTGCGTCGTTCCCGTAGGTAGGCGTCGGGCGCGTTGCGGATCCGGGCTCGGCATGCGACCCGGCCGTCGATCCACGTCTCTGAGACTCGCGTTTCGAGACCGGTACCTTCGAGGTTTTCGAGATCGGATCGAGTGTTTCGGGGCACCGTGGGCTAGACCAATGCGCATGGCTCGCTATCTGGTTCGAGTGCGTTCACCGAAACCACCGGCGGAGGCCTTTGCATACATGGCAGACCTGGCCAACTTCGCCGAGTGGGACCCCGGCGTGACGAACGTCGAGCAGTCGGAGGGCGACGGTCCCGGGCCGAGCGCGGTCTACGACGTCTCCATCAAGGGCCTCCGTGCGCCCCTCCGGTACCGCACGACGCGGTTCGAACCCCCGACCTCGATCGTCGTGCGCGCGGCGAGCCGGTTCCTCACTTCGCTCGACACGATCACGGTCGAGAGCGACGACGCGGGATCGATCGTGTCCTACGACGCCGAGCTGACGCTGAACGGTCTGCTCGGTCTCGCCGATCCGATCCTTCGCCTCACATTCGGGCGCATCGGAGACCGAGCCGCGTCCGGACTGCTCCGAGTGCTCGACGGCGACCGGCTCCCCGACCGATCTCCATGAGCGGGCGCGACGTCGCCGACGCACTCATCGAGGCGCCGGTCGTCACGAGTTTCACGCGGATCGGGTATGCCGTCCGGGCTCGGCTCGATGATTGGCGACCACTCGACGAGTACGACCTCGCGGGCCGGGTGATTGTCCTCACAGGCGCGACCTCCGGTCTTGGGAAGGCCGCGGCTACGCAATTCGCTGAGTGCGGTGCCACGCTCGTGCTCGTCGGGCGCGATGCCAATCGTAATGAACAGACCGTCGCCGAGATCATCGATTCGTCTCGCAATCCGAATGTGACCCAGGTCGCGGCCGACATGGGCGACTACGAGCAAGTGACGGCGCTGGCGGGTCGAGTGCTTGCCGAGCACGATCGGCTCGATGTGCTGATCCACAACGCCGGCGCTCTGACGGCGGACCGACGCACCGCACCGGACGGCACGGAGGCGACTGTGGCGAGCCAGGTCGTGGGTCCGTTCCTTCTGACAAGCCTGCTCCTGGACCGGCTCGCGATGTCGCGGCCTTCTAGGGTGCTCACGATGTCGTCGGGAGGGATGTACTCGGCTGGCCTGACCGTGTCCGGGCTCCAGATGTCCGACTCGGACTACCGCGGCACCGAGCAGTATGCGCGTGCGAAGCGAGCCCAGGTCGTGCTCAACGAGATGTGGGCCGAGCGATTCGGGAGTCTCGGGATCCATTTCCATGCGATGCACCCCGGATGGGCCTCCACTCCCGGCGTGGACGCGTCGTTACCGACCTTCTCTAAGGTCATGAGGCCACTCTTGCGCTCGCCCGAGCAGGGAGCCGACACGTTGGTGTGGCTCGCGGCCGACGATCTCCCGCTGCGATCCAACGGCGGCTTCTGGCTCGACCGGCGACCCCGCCGCACCCACAAGCTCAGTCGAACGAAGAACGCCGACACGCCTGACCGCCGCCGACGGCTCTGGGCATGGGTCAGCGACACTTGCGGTAACGAGCCGACCCTGCCCGAAGGGAACCGGACAACCGAGTAGCGCGCGCGTCGCCGAGCGTGACGAAGCGTGCCGTGTTGCGGTCAGCGAGGAGATGCGTCGTTGCGTTGTGTGGCGTCGTGAGCAATACCGCGGATGAGGCCGGGGAACACGAGGTGGTGGAACGGCGCGATCACGTACCAGTAGAGCCGGCCGAAGAGCCCGCGCGGGCGGAATCTAGCGATCTGACGGAGTCGGGTTCCTCCGTCAACCGGCTCCATGGTCCACTCGATCCACGCCTCACCGGGGAGGCGCATTTCAGCGTGGAGTACGAGGCCGCGGTCGGCCTCGAGATCCTCGACGCGCCAGAAGTCGACCGTTTCGCCGATCGCGAGATGCTCCGGGTCGCGTCGCCCGCGTCGGAGACCCGGGCCGCCGGCGATCCGGTCGAGCATCCCGCGGGCCTTCCAGAGCAACTCGCCGCTGTACCAGCCGCGGTCCCCACCGACGCGACACACGGCGTTCCACGTGTCGTGGGCGTCCGCGGCGACGACGAGTTCGCGCACGTCGGTAAGTTCGGTGCCGCCGGTCCAGCTCGGGTCGGTCGGGTTGGCCTGCCAGACCGGCGAGGACGCATCGTCGAACTTCGTGGGAATGTCTCCGACGGCGGTGCGCCCGATCGCACGGTGGATAGCGTGCGCGAGTGGGACACGCTCGAAGGGGAACAGTGTCTCGGCCCGATGGTCGCGAACGACGACGGTATTGACCAGCGAATCGACGAGCGGCCGCGCCAACTTCGCGGGGACCGGGGTGACAAGACCGATCCACAGTGATGACAAGCGTGGGGTGAGCACGGGCACCGGGATGAGGCGTCGGCGCGTGAGTCCGGCCTCCCGGGCGTAGACCGCCATCATCTCGGCGTACGACACGACCTCGGGCCCGCCGATCTCGAGGACCCCGGACAGCGGGCTCGCATGCTCGACTACGGCGACGAGATAGCGCAGGACGTCGCCAATCGAGATCGGCTGGCAACGCGTGTGCACCCACTTGGGGGTCACCATGATCGGCAGGACCTCGGTGAGGTATCGCAGCATCTCGAAGCTCGCCGAACCGGACCCGATAACCACGGCGGCACGAAGCTCGACCGTCTCGATCGGCCCGGCCGCCAGTACCTGTCCAACGTCGTGGCGGCTGCGGAGATGCTCGCTCAGGTCAGCGTCGTCATCGCCGAGCCCTCCGAGATAGACGATGCGCTTCACTCCGGCCGCTTCGGCGGCGCGCCGGAAATTCTCGGCGATGACCCGTTCTTGGGTCACCCAGTCGGGCCCTTCACCGATGCTGTGGATGAGGAACACCGCGACATCGACGCCTTCCATCGCAGCGCTGAGGTCGCCGCCGACGTCGGCGCGCACCATCTCGACCTCCCGGTGCCACAATGCCGCGTCGAGCTTGCGCGGGTCGCGGACAACGCATCGGACGGCGTATCCGCTCGCGAGCAACTGGGGGACGAGACGACCGCCGACATAGCCCGATGCACCGGTGACGAGCACCCTCGACTCTCGATTCGTCATCGTTTGGTCCCGGCCACGAGTTCGATGCACAGGCGGGCGACGTCGAGTGCTGTAGCTCCGTATTCGTCGGCGCCCAGGTTTCGCGCGTCGTGTTCGCTGGTGATCGCTGGCCCACCGATGAACACGTGAATGTTGGGGACCTGTTCGTGCAGGAGGTCCGCAGTGCGCCGCGCGGCGTCGAGGGTCTCGTCGGATCCCACACTGATCGCAACGGCGATCGTGTCGTCGTGGGTTTGGGCGGATTGGACGAACGAGGCGGGAGGCGTGTTGGGGCCGAGGTCGAGAACTGCGAATTCTTCGCCCCGGATTATGTCACCGAAGATCGCGAGGGGCAGGGAGTGGTAGTCGCCGGCCGCGGCACCGATCACGATGGTTGCGAGTTTTCGACCGCGACGCGCGAAGGATGGTCCGAGGCGTCCGACGAGCCGGACGGCGACGGTCGACGCGCGATGTTCCGCGGTGATGTCGATGCTGCCTTGCGCCCACTCGTCGCCGATGTCCTGGAGTACCGGCACCATGAGCTCGAGGTGGATGTCCTTTGCCGGGGCACCCGAGACCAGGGCCTGTTCGATCAGCGACCACCCAGCGGGTTCGTCACCGGCGATCAGGCGGTCGAGGAGGTGTGTTCGGTACGGAGACCAGCGGATACCGCCGGGTCCGTGTTGTGGTGCCGCCCTGCTGCTGAGCGCGCGCAGGTCGTCGAGGCGCACTTGCCAGGTACCGCCGACTTTCTGCGCCGGAAGGGTGCCGAGCCGCACGTATCGATAAGCCGTCATGTAGTGGACCCCGAGTTCCTCGGCGGCGGCACGGAGGCCGATTATCTCGGAATCGTCAGTTATTGGTGGAGAATCGTAGGGGACTTGCATAAGGAGAGACTTTAGTGCTAAAACTCTCCTTGTCAAGTAAACCCCCTAGAAAGGCTCATACAATGAAACGAATATCCGTACGCCTCGCAGTTGTAGTTGCTTCGGTCGCATTGACCGCGGCTGCCTGTGGCAGCTCTAATAGCGACTCCGACACGATGCCCGCGAAGGAAAGCACCACATCGACTGCACCCGCGAGCGCCAACAAAACCATTGTGGTCGTCGCGAGTTCCAACCCTGACTTCTCCACTCTTGTGGACACGGTGAAGGCTGCCGGTTTGGTGGAGACGCTGTCGGGTCCAGGACCGTTCACGGTGTTCGCCCCGACCAACGCCGCATTCGACGCGATCCCCGATGACCAACTCAAAGAGATCCTCGCCGACGAGGGCGCGCTGAAAAGGATCCTCACCTACCACGTGGTACCCGGAGTGGTGATGGCCTCGGATCTCCAACCCACCCAGATGGTCAAGACCGTCGAAGGTCAGGACCTCGACATCAAGGTCACGAACGGTGTGGCGACCGTCAACGGCTGTCAAATCGTCAAGACTGACATCGAGGCTTCGAACGGCGTCATCCACGTCATCGACTGCGTGCTGCTTCCCCCGGCAGTATGAACAGTGTGGTACCGGCGGGATTCCCCTCCCGCCGGTACCACATCTCGACAACGAAGGAGATTCGAATGCAAACACTCTCAACTCAATCCAATACCCGTCCGGTCACAATGCTGAAGATCACCTTGCTCGTCGCGTCGTTCGCGTCGTTCCTGCTCTCGGTGTACCTCTACTTCATCGCTGACGACACGAGTGCGGGCATCTTCGTCGGCATCTGGGTCCCGTCGATCCTATCGCTCGGCGCGCTCATTCTCGCAGGAGAACGGAGTCAACGATGAGCAGGACCATCCTCTTCACGATCGGCACCGCCATCTTCTTCGCCGTCGCCATTGCAGTCTTCCTCTACGGACTCGCCACCTTCCGCGAACTGCAAGACCGCGACGAGACCGACACTCGCGTATGGGACGACGAGAACCTCAGCGTCGCTCCTACCGCGACGAATTAGCGTTGGGGCAACTGCCCGAACCGCCTGACTAAGGGAAGGCCACGTGTCACTCAGCACTAATGAAGCCGACACGCGAGGGAGTTCGTCATCGCTCGAACGACTCCGTCCCTATAACCTGGTCGCCGGGTCGATCCACCTCGCCCAAGCGGTCGCGATCGTCGCGCTCGCCAACGACTTCTCGTTGCCGGTTGGCGCCACGTACATGACTGGCCCTCCGGGCCCGCAAGTAGGTACCCAAGCGGTCACGTTGTTCAATGTCAGCTTCGCCGGGGCGATTGCCGCGTTCTTCGCGCTCTCGGCGCTCGCCCACTTCGGTGTGGCTGGTCCTCGCTGGGGCTCGTATCGGGCTCAGCTTCTGAAGGGACGCAACCCGTATCGGTGGCTCGAGTACTCACTGAGCGCGTCGATCATGATCGTGCTGATCGCCATGCTGGTCGGCATCAATGACATTGCCGCCCTGGTCGCGTTGTTCGGCGTGAACGCGTCGATGATCGGGTTCGGTTGGATGCAGGAACGGTACGAGGCGCCCGGCGCCGGACTGGGTCCGTTCTGGATCGGCTGTGTCGCAGGCAGCATCGCGTGGATCGCGATCGCGATCTACCTGATCGGACCCGGCGCCGACCAGCATGCGCCAGGATTCGTCTACGGCATCTTCTTCTCGCTCTTCGTCCTCTTCAACTGCTTCGCCATCAACCAGTGGTTGCAGTACAAGCGAGTCGGCAAGTGGAGCGACTACCTGATCGGCGAGCGCACGTACATCACGTTGTCGATCGTCGCGAAGAGCTTGTTGGCATGGCAGATCTTCGCTTCGACTCTGGCGCCAAGCACAGGCAACTGATCGATCGCCAGGCTGGCGCTACGCGACTTCCCGCTGCCCTCGCAACGACTGCACCGAACGGGCAACTCGGTACCGATCGGCAGGATCTGGGTCAATGCAACCATGCCATCGAGTTGGTGGCCGGTTAGTTCGAGACGTTCGCCGCGGTCCGGGTGCGGTAGTGCGCTATTGCTTCGGCGTGGTCGATGAGTTTCGGTGGGTAACCGCGTTGGGTTCGCTCCAGATCGGGTGGGTTGTGGATCATCGCGGTGTCGAGGTCGGCGAGTTCGGTCACGTAACGGCGGATATAAATCCCGTCGGGGTCGAACCGCTCGGACTGGCGGGTCGGGTTGAAGATGCGATGCGGGTTCGTATCGGTGCCCGTTCCGGCGGCCCATTGCCAGTTGAGTTGGTTGTTCGCTAGGTCGCCGTCGACCAAGAGACTCATGAAGTGGCGGGCACCGAGCTGCCATGGCACGTCGAGGTCCTTGGTGAGAAACGACGCGACGACCATGCGTACCCGGTTATGGATGAACCCTTCCCGCTGCAGTTGTCGCATTCCGGCATCAACGAGCGGGTAGCCAGTCTGTCCCTCGCACCACGCGGCGAAGGCTTCATCTTCGGTCCCCGACGGTATGCCTCTGGCTCGGAGATCTCGCCGGGTGAGTTCGGGTCGCGCGGCGAGGAGATGGTGGAAGAAGTCGCGCCAACACAACTGCCGGACGAACGCAACGCCTCCGGCACGATCACGTAGTCGGGTCGCTACCTCGAGCGGGGACAGGCACCCGAAATGCAAATACGGCGAACAATGCGACGTCATGTCGGCGGCGACATCATTATGAGCTTCGGCGTAGCCGGCGAGGCCGTCTGAGGTCCAAGTCCGCATTCGCGCCAGCCCAGCAAGTTCGCCGCCCGCGGGGAGCTCAGGTGACGGCGTTATATCGGTGAGCGCCGCCAACGTTGGCACGGAGCCGAGATCAATACCTGCCGGTAACGAAAGTCGCTTCGGCGCCGGAACCGGGTTGCGCCACACCGCGTCGTTCCAACGGCGGTAGAAGGGTGTGAACATCAGATACGTCGTGCCGGATCCAGTGAGCACCGCGCCGGGCGGAACCACAGTGACCCCTGGGTGCGTGATGACCGCGAACCCTTGTCGTGCTCCGACCATACGCAACCGGTCGTGCCTGGCGTTCGCGTAGCCGGAGACGTCATCGCTGAGATGCACAGTATCTCCACCGCAGTCGCGAACGACGCGGGCGACTTCATCTACCCAGCGCCCGCGCCGCACCACCAGCGCGGCGCCACGTTCCCGCAAGGACACGTCGAGGTCTGCAAGTGACTGGATCAAGAACTGGAGCCGATTCGCACACACGTGCAGTCCGCTGACCAGCGCGTCATCGAGGACGAACAACGGCACCACGTGTTGCGCCTCACACGCGGCGATGAGTGCTGGATGGTCTCGGACTCGGAGGTCGCGTGTGAACACGACGATGGCGGGACTCATGCGAGATGATCCGCCGCGGCGAGTTTGATGAGTTGGCGGTCGCGTTCGGACCATTGGCGGTCGAACCATTCAACGAACGCGTCACCCGAAGGGACCTCCGTTCGGGTGACGCGGGTGATCTCGACGCGGATGGGTTGATCGAGCGGAACGCAAGCGGGTGCGTCCGCGAGTCGTTGGAGTTGTTCGAAGCCGGTGTGGGTGACGAACACCAGGTCAGCGTCGGGCGATCCCCTCAGGAGGGCTGCGGTACCGCCAGGCCGGATCGGCCCGAGCGTCTGCAGATCGCGGACGCGACTCGCTCGTTCGGGATAGCGACGCGTGATCGCGTCGATTGCCCGCTGGCGGCGAGTGTCGGTGACGACCATACCTTCGGGAAAGATCACCGCCGCGTCCTGGGCGTTCATGCCATCAGCGAGGTCCTCGAGCTTCGCGAGTTCAGCCGCGCTGTCGTCGGGATCACGGTCGACGAAGTGGTTCGGGAGTCGGTTCCCGACAATGTCAAGGCATGGATCGACTTGGAGATCGTCTTTCAGTACATACCGCGGGCGCATCCCGACCTGTCCGAGCAGCCATGCCGGAAGTAACGAGTCTGCGATGCTCGCGTGTCTGGCACACATCACGATGGGGCCAGGTGCAAGACGCTCGAGTCCATCGATCTCGAACGAAACGCTCGCCGTATGGTGCAGGGCGTCGACGAGTCGAGCGGCCCACCAGCGCTGCAAGGCGTAGTGCGCGTCCTGGTCATCGCGGTATCCGGTCGCCCACAGTGCCGCCGTCACGCCGACACCGATCGACTCAAGCGTCGACCAGGCCAACGCGAATGACAGCAACCGCAAGCGCGGCATCTTTTTCGGTGCGGTCGCGAAATCGACGGCGGTCGCGATGGGTACCCACAGCCCGAGCGAGCTGCCGAGGAGAGCCGCTGCGGTCGCTACCGCGGGGACCGTGACCGCTCGACGGGTTCGTGCGTCGCGCATCCACCCTGAGTGCCAGCTGGACATGATTAGGAATCCAGATCCGCGCGACCGTTGTTGGTGAAGCCCAACGCAGGATTCGCCAGAAGCACGATTCCCCGAAGCGACGACGAGGCATCGTAGGCAACGGTCGAGTCATCAATCGCGGGTTGAACGACGGTCTCATCGAGGGAGGTCTCCGTCTCGGCACGCGCGACGACTCGACTGGGCGGCTCCCACGTGATCACCTCGTAACGCAACGTCATCGTGCCAAACGGAACGCGCACATCGACATCGAACGCCGTACCGAGCCCGGGAATGTCGCGGTCAACCATCCGGACTCGCGGACACCGGGGTCCCGCACGAGAAGATTCCGCAGGTCCGCTATGAACGCGAACGCAGTCTCTGGCCGCCAACTCGTTTGCACCGACGTCCGGTAGTGAGACACAACCAACCATACCGAAGACAACCGCGATTCGGACCACCCGGATCTGAATCCTCACGAACGGATCGGCCAGTTCCCACCTCGACGTGATCGCCATGCGCGCGCAGCGCCCTACTGAAGAACCTTCGTGCTTCCCGGAGATCGCGCAGAGCCGAGACCAATACGTCGGTGTTCTGATCGAACCGAACAACGGCGCGGTAGACGTGCCGCCACTTGCCGG
>SHVJ01000083.1 GCA_009694295.1 Acidimicrobiia bacterium | reverse complement strand
AGCAAGCGGTGCTCGCAGTGAACGCGGGAGTGGCCGACTACGTCGTCTGTTACCGCGCGTTCAACGAACGATCGGGCCATCGCTTCGGTACCGGCGTGCAGGACCGTCCGCCCGCGGCGACGGCCGAGACCGCGCACTTCGCCTGGTACTCACCGCATGGCCTGCTCACGCCGGCGCAGTGGGTTGCGATGTTCGCCGCTCGCTACCTGCACGAGTACGGCGCCACGAGCGAGGACTTCGGCCGCATCTCGGTGGCCGACCGCAAGCACGCAGCGACCAACCCGAAGGCGTTCTTCTACGAGAAGCCGATCACACTCGTTGATCACCAGGAGAGTCGGTGGATCGTCGAGCCGTTGCACCTGCTCGACTGCTGTCAGGAGAGCGACGGCGGTCAAGCACTCGTCGTCACCACACCCGAGCGGGCGAAGGACCTCAAGGGTGTTCCCGCGATCGTGCGCTCAGCAGCACAGGGCGCGGGCGAGAATCAGGACATGATGACGAGCTACTACCGCCCGTCGATCACGGGCCTGCCCGAGATGGGGCTCATCGCGCGTCAGCTCTGGAACACCACCGGGCTCGGGCCCGACGACATGCAGGCCGCGATCATCTACGACCACTTCACGCCGCTCGCGCTGCCGCAGTTCGAGGAGTTCGGGTTCTGTGGTCGTGGCGAGGCGAAGGATTTCATCGCCGACGGCAACATCGAGCTCGGCGGACGTCTGCCCATCAACACCAACGGCGGACAGCTCGGCGAGGCCTACATCCACGGCATGAACGGCATCGCCGAAGGTGTGCGCCTCATCCGCGGCGACTCGTACAACCAACCGCCAAACGTCGAGCACGTGCTGGTCACCGCGGGCACCATGGTCCCGACGAGCGCCCTCGTCCTCGGCCGCGCCAACTAGGTCGGGCCGCGCGCACGAACGTCGGGTCGCTACCGTCTGCGCTGTGAGCATTCGGCTGAGTCGTGAAGAGGCCTGGGCCGTGTTGGCCAAGGCCCATACCGGGATTTACACCACGCTTCGTGCCGACGGGGTGCCGATCACGTTACCGGTCTGGTTCGTGGCCCTCGACGAGCGCATCTACGTGGCGTCGCCCGCGCACCGCAAGAAGGTGGCGCGTGTTCGCAAGGACCCGCGTGTCTCGTTCCTCGTGGAGTCGGGTGAGCGCTGGGCCGACCTCGTGGGCGTGCACGTGACCGGACGAGCCCAGATTGTCGAAGACGCAGAGCGAATCGCGCAGGTCCGGGATCTGCTCGATGCCAAGTACGGGAGCTTCCGCAGCAAGCGCTCCGCGATGCCCGAGGAGACTCGATCGCAGTACGAGACCGAGGTCGTGGTCATGGAGATCGTCCCCGACGACCGGATCCTCAGCTTCGACAACTCTCGGGTGGAGATGTCCGAATGAGCACCGCGGAGCGAACGGAGCGGAGTGGAGCGAACCGCTGGAGCGCGGTGAGATGAGCGAAGTGGGAGCGGAGCAAAGGGTGGCGAAGCACATTCGCGTCTCGACGGAGAACCGGATCTGCACGCTCACGATCGATCGGCCCGAAGCTCGCAATGCGTTGACCCTGGCGATGCGCCGACGCCTCAAGGAGGTCTTCGCCGAGGCAGGCGCCGACGACGACGTGGCCGTCCTCGTGCTGACCGGCGTGGATCCTGCGTTCAGCGCAGGTGTTGACGTGAAGGAGCTGCGCGCCGGTACGGCCGCCGAATCGAACGGCGTGGTCACGGACCCCGCATCCGCACTTCGAGCGGTGGCGAAGCCGGTCATCGGCGCGATCAACGGCGTGTGCGTGACGGGTGGACTCGAGCTCGCGCTCGGGTGCGACGTGCTCCTCGCGTCGGAGCGAGCCCGATTCGCCGACACCCATGTGAAGCTGGGGCTGGTGCCGGCATGGGGGATGAGTGCGTTCTTGGCCCACGCCGTCGGCACGCGCAAGGCGATCGAGCTCTCACTCACCGGCGAGTTCGTCGACGCCAACGAGGCACTGCACATCGGACTGGTGAATCACGTGTTGCCTCACGAAGATCTGATGCCGCGTGCGTACGAGATCGCGACCGCGATGCGTGATGCCGATCCCATCGCGGCGCGTACCGTGCTCGACCTCTACCGCCGATCGGCTGGCCGCTCGGTCGACAAGGCACTCGCACTCGAGCACGAAGCGTTCGAGCAATGGCGTATGAACCGCTGATGAGGGGAGTCCAGTGCAGTTCTCCATGATCTTCGAGGCCCAGATGGCCGATCCGAGCGCGGCCAACGAGCGTCAGGTCCTGGCCGACTGCGTGGAGCAAGCGCTGTTCGCCGAAGAGATGGGCTTCGACCGAGTGTGGGCCGTCGAGCATCACTGCCTCCGCTGGTACGCACACATGAGCGCGCCGGAGATCTTCCTCACGTGGGTCGCTGCGCAGACCAAGCGCATCCGGATCGGTCATGGTGTCGTGTGCATGCCGTTCAACTACAACCACCCGATCCGCGTCGCCGAACGCGCCGCGATGCTCGATTCGCTGTCGGGCGGTCGGCTCGATCTCGGTGCCGGGCGCGGTGCCACGCTCCAAGAGATGTCGGCGATGGGCGTCAACCCCGACACCACCTACCCTGAGGTGGAAGAGGCGCTGCGCATGATCGGCAACATGTGGGGCGGGAAGGACGGGGAGGCAGACTTCGAGTGGCATGGCGAGATGCTCCAGGTGTCGCCGCATCCCATCCTGCCGCGGCCTGTCCAGCTCCCGCATCCGCCGTTATTCCTCGCATGCACCAAGAACGACACCGTCGGACTCGCAGCCGAATACGGCATCGGTGCGCTCGTGCTCGGCTTCTCGGGTCCGGAGGACATCGCGAGCCTGCGCAAGATCTACGACGACGGCATCGCCACCCGCACGAAGAAGCGGTTCGTGTCGTCAGCGGTGAATGACCACTTCTCGGCCTTGTGCCCGACGATCGTGCTCGAAGACAAGGACGACGCGTTCCAGGTTGGAGCGCGTGGACAACGCTTCTTCGCGGAAGCCATTGCGCATTGGTACGGCGCAGGCCCGGCTCCGGATCCCGGCGAGGCGAGTGCCGACCAGCGCGTCGAGATCGAGCAGTCAGCCGAACGGATGGTGGTGCACCTCCACGAGGCGAAGATCCCCGTCGACCCGAAAGGCCCGTTCACGTTCAATCTCGTGGAGCACGCGTACGGCGACTGGCGCGACGCCATCGCCTACGCCGAGCGGCTCCAGGAAGCCGGCGCCGACGAGATCATGTGCCTCATCCAGATGGGCACCGTCCCGCAAGCCGCGTGCATGGAGACCATCCGTCTGTGGGGCGAGAAGGTCATCCCGCACTTCCGCAAGAAGGGCGCGGCTTAGGGGATCGTGTTGACGCTGTAGGTGATGTTCTTCACGGCGTCGGGACCATTCGGACCCTTGGCGGTGACCATGTAGGTGTGCTGCTCGCTGGTTCCCGGAGACGGGCAGCCGAGTCCGAGGCTCTGACTCCCGTTGCCGCCCGGGTAGGTGCCGTAGGCGCCGGGACCGTCCACCGACAGCACGACCTGCGTTGCGTTGCTCGTCGACCACGACACCGTGACCGACTTACTATCCGAGGACGTTGCGCACGTCGTACTTCCCGGATTGGCGCTCACGGAGTTCACCTTGGGATCGTCGCTCGGGTTCGGCGCCTGCGTCGTTGTCGTGGTCGGCGCGAGCGTGGTCGACGTGGTGCTCGTTGACGTCGAGGTCGAGGTCGAGGTCGACGAGCTCGACGTAGATGTCGAACTGTCGTCGCCGGCTTCCTTCTTGTCGTCGCCACCGCCGGCTACTGCGATACCGACACCGATGAGGATCCCGATGAGGAGTACGGCGAGTGCGATGAGCCAGAGCTTGCGCTTGTCGTCGCCGACGCCGCCGCCGGGCGTGGTTGGAGGCGTGGCTGGAGGCGTGCCGCCAACTTGGGTCTCGTCGTTGCCGTTGTTCGTCGTCATCGCCTCACCTCTCGTCGACTGCTGCGAAGATTACTTGCGGGCGGTGAATCCCTGAGCCT
Source organism: Acidimicrobiia bacterium (assembly GCA_009694295.1). Classification (GTDB taxonomy): domain Bacteria; phylum Actinomycetota; class Acidimicrobiia; order IMCC26256; family PALSA-555; genus SHVJ01. Next base: position 5,091 of record SHVJ01000083.1, on the reverse strand, counting down.
ACTCTTTGAGCAGCAGCGCTTCGCTGACGATGAGGTTGCGCCAGTCGCCGAGGTGGAGGCTCTCGTCCTCGCCGTGGATGTCGCTCCCAGGGTCGCCCGGACCCAGGAGCAGTGCTGGGATCCCGCCGAACGCCTCGGCGAACGGCCCGACGAAGGGGATCGTGCCGCCCACGCCCATGAGCACTGGGTCCTTCCCGAAGCCTGCTGCAAGCGCACGTTCGGCTGCTTCGAAGGCCCAACCCGCCGGCTCGCACGTCCACGCGGGAACGGTCTCGTGAGGATCGAACGTGAACTGGAGACCGTGCGGAACCCGCGACTCCAGGTGTGAACGCAGGCAAACCACCAGTCGCTCCGGGTCTTGGCCGGGGGCGACGCGGATGCTGATGCGGGCAGTGGCCCGAGCCACGATCTGGTTCGACGAGCCCGCGATCGGATGCGAGTCGAACCCGAGCACGGCGATCGCCGGACGGAACCACAACCGCTCGTACACCGAGACCGACGGATCACCCGCGAGCTCGACGCCCGCAAGCACGCCCCACGCGCGCTTCAAACCCTCGCTGGTGTCGGGCAGCGCGTCGAGGGGAGTCCGCTCGTTCGGTGTCAGCTCGCGCACGTCGTCCCAGAAGCCGTCGATCGCGATATCGCCGTACTCGTCGATCGTGGACGCGAGCATCGACGCGAGCGCCAGCGTGGGATCCGGGACTGCACCTCCGGCCATGCCTGAGTGCACCGGTGCGTTCATCACGGCCACGGTGACGTCGCCGCTCACCAGTCCGCGTAACGAGTACGTGAGCCCAGGTGTGCCGACGCTCCAGTTTCCGGCGTCTGCGAGCAAGAGCACATCCGACGCGAGATCGTCGGCATACGCAGCGAGGAACTTGGCGAGGCGGGGTGAGCCGATCTCCTCTTCGCCCTCGATGAACACCTTGACGTTGCACGGAAGGGAGCCCGCCGTATCGAGCCACGCCTTCACCATTGCCGCATGAGCGACCGCGCCGGCCTTGTCGTCGGCGGTACCGCGCCCGTAGAGGCGACCGTCGCGTTCGATCGGCTCGAAGGGATCCGACGTCCAGCGATCGACGAACCCCGGGGGCTGCACGTCGTGATGCGCATATAAGAGGATGGTGGGCGCCCCGTCGGCGTGCAGCCACTCGCCGATCACCGCCGGTGGGCTGCCACCCGCTGCGGCCTGGCGCACGTTCTCCAAGCCGCAGGCTTCGAGGTACGCCGCAACGCCGTCGGCACTGCGCTGCACGTCCGCGGTGCGCGCCGTGTCGGCGCTGATGCTCGGGATGCGCACCAGGTCTTCGAGCGTGCTGCGGGCATCGGCCATACCCGCGTCGATCGCGTCGACCACCGGCTGCGTCTTCATCGTCGCGGAGCGTACCGGAGCGCCTCTCCGATACCCTCCGCGCTCATGGGACGACTCGATGGGCGGGTGGCGATCGTGACGGGCGCCGGCCAGGGGATCGGCCGAGGAGTAGCCCGTCGGTTCGCGAGGGAAGGCGCCACGGTCGTGATTGGCGAGGTGAACCCGGCGACGGGTGAGCAGGTTGCGGCCGACATCGCCGATGAGCTCGGTGGCACTGCGCGTTTCATCCGCACCGACGTGCTCGAGAAGGAGCAGGTCCTCGGGATGGTCGATGCGACCGTCGACGAGTTCGGTCGGGTCGACATCCTCGTGAACAACGCGTACGCGGCGGGCGGCTTCGATCGCCTCGAGCGCAAGCCCGACGAAGACCTGTGGCTCGCCTTTCGTGGTGGACCCCTACATACGTTCTGGGCCATGCAGGCGGTGTTCCCGCACATGAAGAAGCAGGGGTGGGGACGCATCATCAACTTCGTGTCGCTCAACGGGATCAATGCGCACCAGTACTCCGTGGACTACAACGCGGCGAAGGAAGGCATCCGGGCCATCACGCGCACCGCGGCCCGAGAGTGGGCGAAGCACAACATCCTCGTGAATGCCATCGCACCTGCAGCGGCGTCGCCGGCGTACGTCGCGTTCGCGGAGGCTGCGCCCGAGAACGCCAAGGAGATGCTGAAGCAGAACCCCATCGGACGCATGGGTGATCCGGAGCACGACATCGGCGGCGTCGCACTGTTCCTCGCCACTGAGGACAGCGACTACGTCACCGGTATGACGATGCTGGTCGATGGTGGCAGCCACATCAACGGGGTGCAGTGGGATCCCCCGATGCCGGACTGATCGACCGGACTGATCGAGTGGCCTACGAGGAGCTGAGTTCGATCTCGGTCACGGTCGAGCGGGGTGTGGCGTGGGCCACGATCGATCACCCGCCGATGAACCTGTGGGACCGTGTGTTCACCGGTGATCTCGTGGGGCTGATCGGCGGGTTCGAGCACGACGACGCGTCCCGTGTGCTCGTATTGGCCAGTGCGGACCCCGACTACTTCATTGCACACGCCGACGTGCAGATGATCCGGGACATGCCGGCCCATGCGCAGGGCACACCTGGAGGGCCAGCACCGGTCAACTTGCTCCTCGAACGACTGCGGCTCATGCCGAAGGTCTCGATCGCGGCGATCGGAGGGATTGCCCGCGGTGGTGGCTCGGAGATAGCGCTGGCCTGCGACATGCGGATCGCGACGCGCTCGGCGCGACTCAACCAACCCGAAGTAGCACTTGGCATCATCCCGGGTGCGGGCGGCACGCAGCGGCTCACCCGCTTGGTGGGGCGAGCGCGTGCCCTCGAGATCGTCTTGGGCTGCGCCGACGTGTCGGGTGAGGAAGCCGCCGCGATTGGGTACGTGAACCGTGTCGTCGACGACGATCAACTTGTGCCGGAGGTGCGCGCACTCGCTGATCGCATCGCGGGTTGGCCGCCGTCGGCCGTTGCCGCGGCGAAGACTGCGGTCAACGCGGTTGGTAACGACGTCAATGCCGGGTTTGCCGTCGAAGCCGAGGGGTTCCGCAGCACGCTCACCGCCGACGTACGCCGACGCATGCAGCGGTTCCTCGACGCAGGGGGTCAGACGCGCGCCGGCGAACAGGATCTCGACCCACTCTTCGAGTTCCTGGCCGAAACAGAGGAGGCCGGGTCGTGAGCGACTTCACGGGCAAAGTGGCGTGGATTGCGGGCGCGGCGCGTCCGCCGGGGATCGGTCGAGCAGTGGCGGTGCAGCTCGCTCGGCTCGGTGCCGACGTGGCGTGCGTCGACGTCGTCGATGACGAGGCGGCGGCTGATCCGAACCAGGCCTACGCCGTGACTACGGCCGCACTCGAAGCGACGGCTGAAGCTGTGCGCGCCGAGGGTCGTAGAGCCCTGGTGTCGCACGTTGACCTGACCGATGAGCACGCAGTGAACAAGTCGGTGGCTCTCACGGTGAGCGAGTTCGGGCGCATCGACATCGGATGCAACCTCTCTGGCGGCACCGGACCAGCGTTGGGGAACGGTCCGCTGCTCGACTTGGAGTTCGACGGTTGGCGCACCGCGCTGGATATCAATCTCACCGCGGCGTGGCTCGGATCTCGAGCATGTGCGCGACAGATGATCGAGCAGGGTGGGGGCGGGGCGATCATCAGCCTGTCGTCGTCGGCAGCCATTGCCGGAGCTGCGGGCGTCGGCGCGTTCTCGGCGGCGCGCGCTGGGGTGAACCGTCTCACCGAAGTGCTCGCGACCGAGCTCGGCCCGCACAACATCCGCGTCAACGCGGTGTGCCCGCGTGGGATCGCACCGGGTGCGGTCGGCAACCCTGGGCTTGAGCGCAGAGCCGAGCGTGATTCCGGTGGGCTCGAGGAGTGGGCCCGCCAGACGATCCCCCTCGGGCGGCTGCAGAGTGCCGACGAGACCGCGGCGGTCGTCGTGTTCCTCGCCAGCGATGCCGCCAGCTTCGTGAGCGGCCAGTCGATCGTGGTCGCCGGCGGCGCCCACGTGTGAAACTGCGCCCATGAAGGCCGCGGTGCTGCGGGAGTACGGGGGCAAGCTGTCGGTCGAGGAGCTCACGCTCCGGGCGCCGGGCCCTAACGAGGTGCACGTGCACCTGGCCGCGTGTGGCGTGTGCCACTCGGATCTGTCGGTGCAGCAGGGCATCATGCCGATCCCCGTCCCGTGTGTGCTCGGTCATGAAGGTGCTGGCACGATCGTGGAAGTCGGGAGGGCGGTCACCAACGTCAAAGAGGGCGACCACGTGATCATGGCGCCCATCGCGCCGTGCCGAACCTGTTTCTTCTGCTTGCGCGGTCAGCCAACGCTGTGCGAGCGCGGCTTCGACCACATGTTCACGGCCTACGCGCACGCGGGCAACGAGCCGATCGGTCCCGGGCTCGGCCCGGCCGCGTTCGGCGAGGAGACCATCGTCCCTGCGAGCTCGGTGGTGCCGATCGACGCATCGTTCCCGATCGAGATCGCCGCGCTCATCGGGTGTGGTGTGGTCACGGGTGTCGGCTCGGTCGTGAACTCCGCCAAGGTTCCTGCCGGTGCGACGGTGGCCGTCATCGGGTGTGGCGGCGTCGGGCTCGCCTCCATCCAGGCTGCCCGCATGTCGGGCGCGTCGCAGATCATCGCGGTCGACCGCGCTGCTGAGCGGCTCGGGCACGCAACCGACAGTGGGGCCACGGACACGGTCGATGCCAGCAGCGGGGATGCGGTCGCGGCAGTGCGCGAGCTCACCGACGGGCGTGGGGTCGACTACTCGTTCGAGGTTGTCGGGCTCTCCGCCACGATCAGTCAGGCGTACGAGATGGCCCGACGAGGCGGTACGGTCACCATCGTCGGGGCGGGCGCGTTCGACGACATGGTCTCGTTCTCGGCCGCGCAGCTCATGGTCGATGCCCGGACGGTGCGGGGCTGCGTCTTCGGCTCTACCGATCCGTTGCGCGACTTTCCGCGAATCGTGCGCTGGCAGGAACGAGGACTCCTCGATCTGGAACGGCTGGTCACTCGCCGCATCGGCCTCGACGACATCGACGAGGCATTCGGTGAGATGCTCGCCGGCTTGGGCGCACGCAGCGTCATCGTGTTCTGACTGGCGGATGGTGGCACTGCGGTGAGCTCGATTCTTGACCACGACTACTTCGGGAACGACCCTGACCTCATTCGCGACCCGGCGCCGTGGTTCGAGGCGGCG
>SHVJ01000082.1 GCA_009694295.1 Acidimicrobiia bacterium | reverse complement strand
ACTTCTCTTTCAACTCGCCCTACGGCGCGTGTGAGCGTTGCGACGGCTTGGGCACGCGTTTCGAGGTCGACGCCGAGCTCGTGGTTCCCGACGACGACTTGTCGCTCGCCGATGGCGCGATCGCGCCGTGGTCGGGCTTCCGGAGTCGCTACTTCGACCGAGTCCTCGAAGCGGTGGCCGAGGAGTTCGGCTTCGAGATGGACACCCCGTGGAAGAAGCTCGGCAAGCGGGCGCGCACCGCAGTGCTGCAAGGCACGGGCGATCGTGCGGTCCACGTCACGTACCGAAACCGCTACGGGCGTCAACGCTCGTATCACACCGCGTTCGAAGGTGTGATCCCGTGGTTGGAGCGGCGGCACTCCGACGCCGAGAGCGACCGCGCGCGTGAGCAGATCGAGGGCTACATGCGCGAGGTGCCCTGCCCGGCGTGCCACGGGGCGCGTCTGCGGCCGGCGTCGCTCGCCGTGACCATCGGCGATAAGAGCATCTACGAGGTCGGTGAGCTCTCCATCAGCAAGGCGGCCGCATTCCTTGTGTCGCTCGAGCTCTCCGAGCGGGATCGCATCATTGCCGAGCGCGTCGTCAAAGAAGTCAACGAGCGCATGCAGTTCCTGCTCGACGTTGGTCTCGACTACCTCAATCTCAACCGGTCGTCAGCCACGCTCGCGGGTGGCGAGGCGCAGCGAATTCGGCTCGCATCACAAGTGGGCAGTGGCTTGGTCGGCGTGCTGTACGTGCTCGACGAGCCGTCGATCGGACTGCACCAGCGCGACAACCAGCGGCTGATCGACACGCTCATCCGGCTGCGTGAGCTTGGCAACACCGTGATTGTGGTCGAGCACGACGAGGAGACGATCCGCGTCGCCGACCACGTCGTCGACATTGGTCCTGGTGCCGGTGAGCACGGTGGTGAGATCGTCGCCGAGGGAACGCTCGCCGATGTGCTCGCGGAGCCGCGCTCACTCACCGGGCAATACCTGTCGGGGAAGCGGACGATCCCGATTCCCGACCGGCGCCGACCGCCGGGGGATGCCTGGCTCATCGTGCGCGATGCGCACGAGCACAACCTTCAGAACATCGACGCCGGGTTCCCGCTCGGGTGCTTCGTGGCGGTTACCGGTGTAAGTGGGAGCGGGAAGTCCACGCTCGTGAACGACATCCTGTACCACGCACTCATGCAGCGGGTGTACAAGTCCAAGACCGTGCCGGGTCGGCACAAGACGCTCGAAGGCGGCGAGCACCTCGACAAGGTCATCCTCATCGACCAGTCACCGATCGGTCGCACACCCCGGTCGAACCCGGCGACCTACACGAGCCTCTTCGACAAGGTGCGGTCACTGTTTGCCGCCACGCAAGAAGCGAAGGTGCGCGGCTACCTCCCCGGGCGGTTCTCGTTCAACGTGAAGGGTGGGCGCTGCGAGGCGTGTTCGGGCGACGGCACGATCAAGATCGAGATGCACTTCCTGCCCGACGTGTACGTGCCGTGCGAGGTGTGCAAGGGCGCTCGGTACAACCGCGACACGCTCGACATCACGTTCAAGGGCAAGAACGTCGCCGACGTCCTCGATCTGTCGATCGAAGAGGCGCTCGAGTTCTTTGGCAACCAGCCCACAATCGCGCGGCACCTCGAATGCCTGAATGCGGTTGGGCTGGGTTACGTGCGGCTCGGGCAGCCGGCGCCAACCCTGTCGGGTGGTGAGGCGCAACGCGTGAAGCTCGCGTCCGAGTTGGGCAAGCGCGCCACCGGTCGCACCATCTACATGCTCGACGAGCCCACGACCGGTCTGCACTTCGAAGACGTGCGTCGGTTGCTCGGCGTGCTCCAACGTCTCGTCGACTCCGGCAACACGGTGCTCGTGATCGAGCACAACCTCGACGTGATCAAGTCGGCCGACTGGATCGTCGACCTCGGTCCCGAAGGCGGCGACGGTGGCGGCCGAGTCATCGCCGAAGGCCCACCCGAACACGTCGCCAAAACCCCAGAAAGCCACACCGGCCGCTTCCTCGCGCCGCTGCTCCATCTGGACTGACCCCCAACCCCCGTTCTGGAGATCGTGGTGGGCGCGTGGTGCCCCCTACGGTCTCCAGAATGGGTTCGACAGAGTGGGACGAGCATGCGGGGTGGTGGCAACACCACTTCACTGACGGTGCGGATCCTGAGTACGAGGAGCAAATCCTTCCGCTCGCCGACGAATACCTCGCGGGTGCGACGCGGGTGCTCGACGTCGGCTGTGGTGAAGGACAGGTGTCGCGGCGAGTCGCCGCGCATGGTGCGTGGACGGTGGGCGTCGACCGGACGGCCGGACAGCTCGTGGCCGCGGCGGAGCGGGGTGGCGATGTTCTGTACGTCAGGAGCCCGGCCGAGCGACTGCCGTTCACGTCGGGCGCGTTCGACGCCGTGGTCATATGCCTCACCCTCGAGCACCTCGATCCATTCGAGCCGGCCCTCCACGAGGTTGCTCGGGTGCTTGTGGCCGGCGGATGCTTCGCCCTCTTCCTCAACCACCCGCTGCTCCAAGCCCCGGGCAGCGGCTGGATCGACGACCACATTTTGGAGGAGCAGTACTGGCGCATCGGGCCCTATCTCCCCGACGACATGGCCGTGGAAGAGGTCGCTCCTGGCGTGAAGTTGCCCTTCATGCATCGCCCGCTGAGCCGATACATCAATGTGATGTCGGAGTGTGGGCTCCTCGTCGAGCGCATGGACGAGCCGGCGCCGCCGCCGGGCTTCCTCGCGCAGGCGCCCGAGTACGCGGAGGCGGCGAGCTTTCCTCGTCTCATGGCGATGCAGGCCCGCAAGCAAGAGTGAGTTCGGCGCGCCGCGCCATCGTTTCGGTACTCGCGCTGCTGTGCGTGTACGGCGCGCTCTCGCTGCTCAACGATCCGCGCGGCACGCTCGGCACTGACACTGGCGGGAAGCTCGCGACGCTTCGAGCGATGGACGAGCACCAGTCGCTCGATCCCGACCTCGGCTACTGGGCCGAGCGCTACGACCGCGACGGTAGCCTGCATCCACTCTTCTACACAGAGCGGATCGGCGACCGTTGGGTGAATGTCACGACGCTCCCGATGCTCTATGCCGCGTACCCGCTGTACGAGCTCGGCGGCCTGCGCGCCGTCCTGTTGCTCCCGATGCTCGGGGCTGTGCTCACGGCGCTCGCAGCGCGCGCGTTGGCGCGGCGATTGGGTGGTGGCGACGGATGGTGGGCGTTCTGGGCGGTCGGCCTCGCGACGCCCGTCGCGATCTACGCGTTGGACTTCTGGGAGCACTCGCTCGGCACCGGGCTGATGTTGAGCGCGGTGGTGCTCTTGGTGGACATGTTCGAGGACCGCGCCGACTGGCGCACCGGACTCGGTGCCGGCGCGTTGTTCGGCCTCGCCGCGACGATGCGAACCGAGGCGCTCGTCTACGCCGTCGTCATCGCGGCGCTTGCCGCGTTCACGTACCCAAGCAGGCGCAAGCTTCGCAGCGTTCGCGATGCGATCGGGCGCGGTGCGCCGGTAGCGATCGGACTCGGTGCTGTCCTCTTGGCCAACCAGGTGTTGGAGCGGATCTCGCTCGGCGACGGCCTGCGTGCCGCGCGCGCTGGGGGCACGGCGGCCAAGGCGGCCGGCGATCTCGGTGTTCGCGCCAGAGAGGCAGTCACCACAACGATCGGATTGAGCCGCTTCGATCGGCCCCTCGACTGGTTCCTTGGTGGGGCAATCGTCATCGCGATTGTGCTGGTTGTGCGGGCGGTGGTGCGCACAGGTGACGCGGCCCGTCGACTCGCGGCAGTTGCGCTGGCCGTCGCTGGTGTTCTCTACGCGATCCGATTTGCCGACGGGTTCGGCTTCATCCCTGGTGTGCTCACGGCGTCGCCGCTCGCGGTGGCTGGAGTCGCCCTTGGATGGAGCGACCCGCGCGGTGTGCGCCTCGCGATTGCCGCGCTCGCACCGCTCCCACTCGTCTGGCTGTTCCAGTTCTCGGGTGGCGCCGGTCCGCAGTGGGGCGGGCGCTACGTGCTCACGACCGGCTTGCTCCTCGCGGTTGTCGGCGTGGTCGCGGCGATGCGCGCCGGCAGGCCCGCGGCGATCACGGTGCTGGTGCTCGGCCTCGCGGTCTCGGCGTGCGGCGTGGCGTGGCTGTCGGTTCGCTCCCACGATGTCGCCGACGCGATGGAGCAGCTCGTCGCCCGTAACGATGAGGCCGTCCTGTCGCTTGAAGCCCATCTCTTGCGAGAGGGCGGCGCCTTCTACAACGGCGACCGCCAGTGGCTGACCGCCACCAATGACCACGAAGTCGATGAGGCCGTTCAGGTCCTCCGCCGGGCCGGTGTCCACCACGTCGCCGTGATCCGCCTGGCCGGGTTGGGGAGCCCTGCGGCGCTGGGGCCCTTCCAACGTGAGGGTTCCACAAGGCTCGAGCTCCTCCCCGGGGTGCAGTTCACCGTCACGAGCTACGAGCGGACCTGATCTGGGGCTCTGATCTGGCGCCCTGATCTGGGCGCCCGGGCTCAGTCTTCTGGGCGAATTGGCCGATACCTGAGGGATGCGTCGGCTGGCCCCTGCTGTGCTCGCCGCCGGCACGGCGGTCTGCGTCCTCGGCTTGGGCCGCGCCCACGCGGCCGCGCACGACTACTCGTTCACCGGTTCGAGCCGGTGCGCATGGTCGATCGTGTTCCTGAGCGTGTTGGTGCTCGCGGCGTATGGCGTCGGCCTACCCGACGGCCCCAAGACGCGACGTGCCGCTGCGCTCGCCGCAGCGGGTGCAACAAGCACCGCGATCGTCGCGGTTTCGGTTGTGCAGCTCGTTGGCGGGGCGGCGTTGCTCCCCCGTGCCGTGTTGCTCGGGTCGGTCGTGATCCTGGTTCCCGGGTACATGCTGTGTACGCGACTCGCCCACGACGCGTTTGCACGCGAAGAAGAACGAGACCGCGTGCTCCTGGTCGCGGCGACCGAAGATGTGGAGGGACTGCGGGCCGAGCTCGAGCGCGCGCCCGAGCATCCCGCGGTCCTCGTTGCGCGTATCACCCCCGAGCAGGCCCGCTCGGTGGGTGCGCCTGAGCGCTTGTTGCTCACCGTCGCCGAGAGCGAAGGCGCGAACGTCGTCGTCCTCGACCGCGAGGCGCAAGCCGACGATGAGATCGTTGCCCAAGCGGCGGCCCTGCACGAACGCGGCGTGCGCATCCGCACGTTGTCCATGTTCTACGAGCAGTGGCTTGGCAAGCTTCCCGTCAGTGAGCTGGAGCGGGTCTCGCTCTTGTTCGACATCGGGGAAGTACACGCGCCGACGTATGTGCGCGTGAAGCACCTGCTCGACCTTGTGCTCGCGATGTCCGGCTTCGTCGTGCTCGTTGCGGTCACGCCGATCGTGCTGTTCGGCAATGCGATCGCGAACCGAGGTCCGCTGCTCTTTCGTCAGCCGCGAGTCGGACGTGGTGGGCGCGAGTTCCAGATCCTGAAGTTCCGCACGATGACGACAGATGGCGTCGAGAGCGACCCCACCGTCGAAGCCGATCCCCGCGTCACCCGATTCGGGCGCATCCTGCGGACGGCACACGTCGATGAGCTGCCCCAGGTGGTGAACATCCTGCGCGGTGAGCTGTCGGTGGTCGGCCCTCGGCCCGAGCAACCCCACCTCGTCGAACATCTCGCCGGGAAGATCCCGTTCTACCGAGTGCGTCACCTCGTACGCCCCGGGCTCACCGGATGGGCGCAGGTGAAGTACCACTACGGCGCCGACGATCTCGACGCGCTCGAAAAGCTGCAATACGAGGTGTACTACCTGCGCAAGCAAGGCATCGCGCTCGACCTTCGCATCGTCGCCCGCACCTTGCGGTCAGTCGTGGCACGGGAAGGTAGATGAGCACCGACGCCGTCGCACGTTCTCGCCCGCCGACCTTCGGGTCGCATCTGGGCGCGACGGCCCGAGCGATCGCTGGGCGCCAAGGTGGTGCACTGTTGCTCGTCGCGGCGGTGCTCGCGCTCCCAACCCTGGCCGCGAGGGTCGTGGTCACCGAGTTCACGTGGGCCTATGTGGGCATGCTCACACTCACGTCGCTCCTCGGGCTCGGCGTCGAGCGACTGGCGATGCTGCACGTCGCTCAGCGCGGGACGCAGTCCGCCGCGGATGCAGTGCGACCGCTCGTCGTCGTCCGACTCGTCACCGCGCCCATCGCGGCGCTCGCGCTGTGGCTGCTCTTGCGCTTCGTGCACGTAGACCTGCCGTTCATCGCGGCTGGCTTCACGGTCGTGTGGATTGTCGTGGCTCAGGTTCTGGTGGTCGCCGCCGCAGGGCTGCGCGCGATCGGCAATACACGTGCCGAACCGCTCGTGACTGCGATCACGCGCGGGAGCCAAGCGCTCGCGTTACTGGGACTTGGTGCTGCTGGTGTGGGAGTGGCCGGTTTGGTCGCCGCACTGGCCAGCATCGAGATGTTGGCAGCACTCGCGCTCATGGGTGCGCTCGGAGTGGGCTCCTGGCGCCGGCCGCCGGAATCGCTCATGGTGCGGTCTCCCGGGGGCTGGCGGCGAGCCGTTTCGCTCGCGGGGATCGAGACGGTCGGGCTCTGCTACCTGCGGGCCGACCTGCTGCTTGTGGGGCACGTGCTCGGCGCCGCGGCCGGCGCGACCTACGGCCTGCTCTACCGCGTCGTTGACGGCGCGGGTGGTGCGGCTGGCACCGCGAGCTTGGGGTTGTTCGTGGCGGCCGCCGCTGGTCGTGATGGCGGCGACCAACGCGACGGAGTGCGCGCTCGCAGCCTGGCCGTGATGCCGGTGGTCGCCGGAGCGATTGCGCTCATTGCGGTGGTAGCGGCTGGGCCCCTCGGCGACGTGATCCCTCGTCTCGGACACGAGACGGGGACGATCCGCCTGCTGATGGCGGCGACACCGCTCCTGGTGTGGAACGCACTTGAGCTCCATGTTCGTGCAGCCCGGGGCCGTCACGGGGGCGTGCTGGGGATTGGAATCGTCGTCTTTGTCGTCAACCTCGGCCTGTGCATCTGTCTGGTGAACGCGCACGGCCTTGCCGGTGCTGCCGTGGCGTTGCTGGGCACCGAGGTGCTCCAGTCCACACTCTTGGTCGCCGGATCGACACGCAGCGAGTGCAAGTTCGTGCGTTCCACGGTTGGAGTGGCGGCTGCTGTGACGGCCGGGCTCCTGGTCGTGGCGGCGGCGCTCTCATGACGCTCCGCGCGAACCCACGGGTTGACGTCGTCATCCTGTCCTGGAACGACGAACCCCTGGTCGACGCCGCGGTCGCATCCGCGCTGGTGTCGATCGACGTCGACGTGCGGGTGTTCGTCGTGGACAACGGTTCGATACCGGCACTGCAGCCCAAGTGGCAGGACGACCGAGTGCGCGTGATCCGAAACGCCGAGAACCGCGGCGTAGCCGGCGGTCGCAACCAGGGCGTGCACGCGAGCGATGCGGGGATCGTGTGCTTCCTCGATAGCGATGCGCGTCTCGAGCCGCACTGCCTCGCAACGCTGGTAGGCGCCTTGGGTGATCCCGATGTTGCGGTCACGGTGCCGGTGTTCACCAACCAATCGCCGCAGCAATCTGCGGGCCGCGCCCCGACGCTCACTCGAAAGCTGTTGCGGTTGTGCAACCTCCGGTCGACCTACGCCGGTGCGCCGTTGAGGGCGGTGACGGTCTGGGATGTCGACTTCGGGATCGGCGCGTGCCAGGTGTTCCGCCGATCGGCTTTCGACGCGGTCGGTGGACTCGACGAGTCGCACCTGTTCGGACCCGAGGATGTGGATTTCTGTCTCCGGGTGCGAAAGGTCGGATCGAGAGTGGTCCAGGTGCGAGGCGCGCGTTGTGACCACCCGGCTCGTCGAGGACACCGGGCGTTGCTCACCCGACGGGGGATGGCGCACGCGGCGGCGGTGTGCCGCCACCTCTGGCGCCACCGAGGGACTGCACGCGCGCTTCGGCAGGTCTCAGCATGACTGCGACCGTCGCACCGAGCACCGAAGAGATCGCCGACGTCGATGTGGTGATCGTGGCGTATCGCAGTGGCGCAGCGATCACGCAGTGCCTTGCTGGCGCCCGCGCCATCTCAGGCGTCGGGCGAGTGATCGTGGTGGACCACGGTGGCGACGACAGCTGGGCTCTTGCCGCGCGGGCAGGCGCACTGGTGATCGGGAACGCCGCGAACCCGGGGTTTGGCGCCGGGCAGAACCGAGGCTTCGCTCACGGCGCGGCGCCATACGTGCTTGTGCTCAACCCCGACGCGGTTCCCAAGCCCGACGCCATCACAGCCGGCATCCGCTACCTTGACGAGCACTCAGACGTTGCCGTTGTGCAAGGCGTCGTTCGCGATGCAACGACTGGTGCACCGGAGCGAAGTCAAGGTCGGGAACTCGGCGTGCTGCATCTCTTCGGACGCGCACTGGGAGCTCGACGACTCCTACGGATCGCGCCCATTCGTTGGCTCGCGACCAAGGTCGCTCTGCTCCAGGATCACGTCGAGCGTGTGCCGCTTGCCCCAGTGCGAGTGGACGCGCTCGCGGCGACTGCATGGCTCGCACGTCGCGATGCGTTGAGTCGCGTCGGCGGCTTCGACGAGCAGTACTTCCTCTACGGCGAGGATCTCGACTTGTGCCGCCGTCTTCGCCGAGCGGGATGGGAGCTCGTTGCATTGCCCGACGAGTGGGCGATCCATGGACAGGGTGGATCGGCCGCGTCGTCGTTCGAGCGCGAGCTCACCTGGTGGGCCGGGACGTTGCGGTTCGCGAGTCAGTGGTGGAGCACACCCAAGCGCGTCGGCGCATGCATGGCAGCAGTCGTCCGCGCCATCGGCCTCACTGCACAACGTCCGCGATCAGTTCGCCGCATCTGGCACGGCACGATCGGCGCGGCACGACCCGCTCGGTAAGTGGTTCAGTCGACCTTGGTGGGGTCGACCGGTGCACCTCTGATGTCGAGCATGCGCTGGAGTGCGACGCGCGCCGACTCCGCGGTCTTCTCATCGACAACGATCTGATTCACGACCTCGCCGTTCACGAGTGACTCGAGGCACCACGCGAGGTGCGGGCCATCGATTCGGAACATCGTGGAGCATGGGCACACGAGCGGGTCGAGCGACACGACCGTCTTGTCGGGGTGCTCGGCCGCCAAGCGCTGGATCATGTGGATCTCGGTGCCAATCGCGACCGCGGATCCCGCGGGCGCGGCACCGACCCATTCCATGATCCGCTCAGTG
>SHVJ01000081.1 GCA_009694295.1 Acidimicrobiia bacterium | reverse complement strand
AGGCGGGCTCGATCGACGCGGATGCGGCCGACAAGGGCGCCCACTTCCTGGAGGTCGCGGATGCCTTCCACCTGCCGGTCGTGTTTCTTGCCGACAACCCAGGCGTGCTCGCCGGGAGCGCTTCGGAGCGGTCAGGCATCCTGCGGCACGCGGCGCGGATGTTCGCTGCGCAGGCGCGTCTGCGCTCGCCCAAGCTGCATGTGACCCTGCGCAAGGCGTACGGCTTCGGCTCGTCGCTGATGGCGATGAACCCGTTCGATGACCAGACGGTCACCTTGGCGTTCCCGGGCGCCCGCTTGGGAGCGATGCCGGCGGAGGGTGGCGGGCAAGCGGCTGGGCTCGAACCCGACATGCAAGCGCTGCTGGAGCACGCCGAGCTCGGCGGGGCGTACTCCTCGGCCGACACGATGGGCTACGACGAGGTGATCGAGCCGGCCGAGATGCGCAACGCGTTGCTCGCCGCGCTGCGGCTGACCGAGAGCCGTCGGCAGGCGGTCGTCGAACCCGCCGCCCACCACGGAATCAGGCCCTGACGACGCGTCAATCGACGAACGTAAATGTTGGTGTGATCACGATTTCCGTGGTCACGCTGTTGGCGATGAAGCACTCGTGGTGGGCAACCTCACAGACGTGGGCGAGGCGCGCATCGGTCGCGTTGCCACGAACAGTGATCTGCGGGCGCAGGTTGATGCGCGTGATGCGGATGGGTTTGGGGTCTTCCGGCATCACGCCGTCGGCATCGTCGGTGTAGCTGACGACATCGATCCGGGCGCGGGCCGCGACCGCGAGGAACGACAGCAACTGGCACGACGACGCCGCGAGCACGAGGAGCTGCTCGGGGTTGAGCAGCGTCGGGTCGCCGCGAAACGCCGGATCGGACGAGAGGTGCAGGACCGTCTGGGCCGGTGGCGCGGTTGCGGTGTGCGTGCGGTCGTACGTGTCGTAGCCATCACTGGTCGAACCGACCCAGGAGCATGTGACGGTGTACGTGTGTTCCCGTTCGCTCATCGCTTGCGCACGCTCCAGATCTCCTCGGCCGGCCAATTGCGAGCCCATTCGTAGGGGACGAATTCGGTATAGGTGGTCGACGCGTCAACGGGTGGACGGAGCTCGACGAGGTCGACGACCACCAGTCCGTGGGCTGCGAAGAGGCGGATCCAGTCGCCATACGGGAGTTGGAAGTCGGTGGTTCCTTCGTCGAAGTCGAAGACGCGCTGATCGAAGTACGGCGACTGGAGTCGTCGACTCTGCTTGCGCTTCGTGGAGTTCCAACAGAGGTAATACAGGAGGGTTGCCTTGTTGAAGACGAGGCGCCCGCCGGATCGCAGCACGCGTGCGATCTCGGGCACGGATCGTGCCGGGTCGCAGAACGACATGGCGCCGTGATCACAGAACACGAGGTCGAATGATTCGTCCCGAAGCGGGACCGACTCCCCTGCCGCGCACAGAAGGCTGACACTCGCGCATGCAGTGACCGCGTTGCGCGCGGCATGACGGAGCTGACCGCGCGACTGGTCGAGTGCGACCACGCGCGCACCCTCAGCTTCGAGGGCGATCGCCCATGCAGCGGCGCCGCAGCCGTATTCGAGGACGTCGAGCCCAGCCACCTTGCCGAGCGCGCCTACATCCGCCTCTGGGATGCCCCACACACCCCAGACCTGGCCGCGGGCGAGTTGGTCGCCGTGCACGACTTGGTAGTTGTCCGCGTCGGCGTCCCAGAAGTCGCGGTTGCTCCGTTCGTGCTCGGAAGTCACAGGGTGCGTGCTGGCGGCGCTACTTGTCGAGGAGCTTGTGACGGGCTTCACGCTCCTTGCGCCACTCGTCGAGGAACGCGTCGCGCCCTTTCGCTGCCGCGGCCCCTGCCGCTCCCGCGGCGGACTGCATTTCGGTGGCCACCTTCGAAAACGTGTCACCCAGCTCGGAGACGACTTGCTCTGCCTGTTGAGCGACCGACTTCCACGCTTCCCCGCCGGCCTTCTGCGCGTCGTCGAGCTTCGCCAAGGCTTCGCCCTGCCGCTTGCGCAGCGATTCGATGCCCGGCGTGAGCCGGTCGCGCACTTCGGCTTGTGCGAGGTCGGCCTGCACGCGCAGCTCGTCGATCTGGGCCTTCAGCTTGTCGAGCGCGGAGTGCGCCCGTTCCCGGTACTCGCTTTGGTTGGTGTCGCTCGTCATGGAGTGCTCCGTTTCTCGGGTTGCTGGTGTTGGTGCTGGTGCGATTGTCGTGCTCGCCAACTCGATCAAGAGGTTCGCGACGAGTTCGGGGCGCGAGACGAAGGGGGAGTGGCTCGTCGACCACTCGAGGGTGTGCGTGCAGCGTCGCGCGAGTACTTGTTGCAGCGCCGGGGAGACTGCGTGGTCCTCGGTGCAGACCGCGTACGTGCTCGGGATCTCGGGCCATGCCGCGCGTGTGGCCACGCCACCTAGCTCGGCCCACGATTGGGCATCGAGCCGATCGACAGCCTTGGCGGCGTCATCGGGAGCGCAGTCGTCGTAGAACAGATCGATTGCGCGTTCAGGGTCGATGGTCGAAGTGCCGTCGTCGTGCGACACCAACGCGGCGCCGAGCGCAGTTCGTGTGTCCTCGGGCGCAAGCTCGTCCGCGCCCACGGTTGCGCAGGACTCGCCCACGGCGAGTGGAAATCCTGCAATGACCACCAAGTGCCGTACGGCCGTGTGGTCGGCCGCACCCTCCGAGATGACCGCGCCGCCGTACGAGTGACCGCACACGATGGCGTTGTCGAGGCTATCGAGCACTGTTCGGAGCGCCGCAGCGTCACCCGCGAGATCGGAGAGTGGCGCGGTGCTTGCACCGTGGCCGGGGAGGTCGATGGCGATCGACGGCACGGCGGCGTCGTCGAGCAGTGAGATCACATGCTCCCAGCACCACGCGCCGTGCCAGGCGCCGTGCACGAGAACCACCGTTGCGGCCACACAGGCCAGACTAGGAGCAGGTCGTGCTCAGAGGGAGGGCCAAATGACCACAGTTGCGCCTGCGTCGTTCGTCGATGCCGACGGACATGTGCTCGAGCACCCGGATGGCATGCTCGAATACGCGCCGCCCGAGTACCGCGAGCGGGTCTGGCATGTCGAGACCGACGGGTCGGGCAAGGACTGGGTGGTGTTCGACGGTCAGCGTTCGCCGGCGAACACGTTCGCGTATGCCGGCTGTGGCGGGATGCCGCCCGACGTGCAGGCGAAGGCCGCGGCGGGGGAGATCCGGTACGCCGACATCCGGCCCGGCGCGTTCGAGCCGATACAGCGACTCGCCGACCTCGATGCCGAGCGCATCGATCAGACCGTGCTGTATCCCACGAACCTGCTCGGGATCGCCGGTGTGGCCGACGTCGGCTTCGCGACCGCGCAGTGCCGCGCGTACAACGACTGGTTGAGTGACTTCTGCAGCACCGCGCCCGACCGCCTCTTCGGGATCGCGATCATCCCGCAACAGGATCCCGACGAAGCTGCGGCCGAGATTGCCCGTGCCGCGGCGAAGCCGAACCTGGTGGGCACGCTCATCCGCCCGAATCCTGTCGTCGAGTGGAAGCACTTCCTCGACCCGGTGTGGGATCCGATCTGGCGCGCAGCATCCGACGCGGGTTGGCCACTCGGGCTGCATCCCTACCTGGCGGGCGACGTGCCCGGCGCGGTGCTCGGCCTGCGGCTCAACACGATCAAGTCGCGAACGGCCCCATTCGAGATCCAGGGTCAGCTCAATATGAAGAACATCTTCTGGACGCAATGCATCGGGAACCCCGTCGACATGATGACGAGCCTCGCGTTTGTGCTTGCAGGTGGCGTGTGCGAGCGCTTCCCTGATCTCACGTTCATCGTGCTGGAGACGAACGGCGGATGGATCACGCCGTGGATGGAACGACTCGACCATCACTACAAGTCGTTCCCGTTCGACGTGCCCGACATCTCGATGGCGCCGTCGGAGTACTTCCGGCGCCAGTGCTACATCTCCTTCGACGCCGATGAGGAGACGTTGGGGATTGCCGCGGAGTCCGAGTACGTGGGCGCGGAGCGGATCATCTGGGCGTCGGACTATCCGCACCCCGATGCGAAGTTCCCTGGAACGGTCGACGAGCTCCTCACCAACATCGGCGACATGGATGCAGGCTCGCAGCAGGCGATCGCCTGTGGGAACGCCCGGCGCCTGTACTCGTTGCCCGACACCGGGCACGTTTCCGGGGTCTGATCCAGGGTCTGATCCAGGGTCTGATCCAGGGTCTGATCCTGATCAGTCAAGCCTGGGTGGGGGAATGCCGATCCACCTTCCATGGCCCGGAATCGGAGATCGCGGTGGTCCCGCGCGCTCCGAACCCGTGTCCTGGGACTCGGACTCGGCACGATGGCCGTCGTCACGTGCTCGGGTGTTGCGCTCGCGACGCCCGCTGCCGCCCAAGCAGTGCAGACCATCGCCCCGGCCGAGGGCGCGGGCCTGCTGCCCGGCCTCGACAACAGGTTGGTGGGTGTCGGCATCACGTTCGGGACGTCTTCGATCGACGTCGACGCGTTGCAAGCAGCGCAGGCACGCTTGGATGCGCTCATCGCTGAGCGGTTCACGCTGCATGCACGCCAGGCCGAGCTCGCGGCGCGCGCACAGGTCCTCACTGTCGTGCAACAGGAGGCAACCGACGATCTGATCATGGCCGAGGCCAACGTCGATCGCTTGACCGCGCTCGTCTACACCAAGGGATCATCCGGGTGGCAGACCACCGCAATGTTCGAGGTGGACGACGAGTTTGCTGCGGCTCGAGTGGACCAACTCGGCACCTCGCTGACGCGCGAGCTCGTCGACGCCATGGAGTTGGCCAAGCGAATTCGGAAGCGAGCATCGAAAGAGGCGACCGAGGTTGCCTACGAGCGCGTTGCGGTGGATGCCCGGATCATCCAGGTCGAACAGACGGAGCTCCCTGCGTCTGTACGCGAGGTGCGGGTGCTGAGTGTGAGCGCCGCGGCAACGCTCGCGGGCGCGTCGGTGAACGGTCTCGGTATCCCGCTCGCGACGCTCGACGCATACCTCAGAGCCGAAGCGAGTCTGCGGTACGAGCAACCGCAGTGTGGATTGGCGTGGTGGATGCTTGCCGGGATCGGCCGCGTCGAATCGAACCATGGTCGGTACGGCGGTGCACAGCCCGGCTTGCGAGGCAACGTCAGCCCGCGCATCGTCGGGATCGCGCTCGACGGATCTCCCGGCATTGCCGCGATCTCCGACTCCGACGGCGGAATGTGGGATGGCGACGCGGTGTGGGACCGTGCGGTCGGCCCGATGCAGTTCATCCCGGGAACCTGGCGGGGCTACGCGGCCGATGGCAACGGCGACGGCGCGAAGGATCCGAACAACCTCTATGACGCGGCGGTAGGTGCTGGGCGCTATCTCTGTCGCGCGGCTGGGAACCTCGGGAGCGACGCGGCGCTCACCCGGGCCTACCTCGCGTACAACCACTCAGATGTGTACGCGGCGCGGGTACTCATGCTGGCCCGCGACTATCAGTCGGCAGGGCTCCCTGGATCTGCCGTATAACGGCGAGCGAGGCCGCGCTCCTCGGCGCGACGGGTGAACGGAGCGGCGACGGCACCGAGGATCACCGCGATGATCGCAACAACCCAGATCGAGACGTCGAGGAAGAACAAGACCAACACGACCGCGAGGAAGATAACCGCGGTGTCCACGGCGAAGTGGACGAAGAGTGGGCGTGCATCCCGTGGTGGGAGTTCGGCCGGAGGCTGAGGATCCACCTGCTTGCGGGAGAGCTCGGCTACCGATTGGTGCTCGTCATCACGTCGGCAGTGATCGTGCCCTCGTGCTCGACGGTTGGACGGCGCGTCATCGACTTGGTCGCGGTGTCGACGCCGATGGCCTCGGCCCGCAGCGCGCCAACGGTGCAGCGCTCCTTGGGGATCACCGAGAACGGGTCGTAGCGGAACTCCCGCATCGCGTTGAGGTGGGTGACCTTGTTGATCTCGTCGTCGGTCAGTCCGGCCCCGGTGAACTCGTCCATGAACTGCTCTGGCGAGCGCGGCCACGTCGAGTCGGAGTGGGGGTAGTCGATCTCGACGGTGACGTGGTCGACGCCGATGTCGTCGCGCATCATCTTGAGCCCGGCCCGGTCGGTGATGAAGCACAGGATGATGTGCTCCAAGAAGACCTCGCTCGGCAGCTTGCCGCCGAAGTCGGCATGGGTCCACGCGTTGTGCCGCTTGTACGAGTGGTCCAACCGCTCGAGGAAGTAGGGGACCCAACCGATCCCGCCTTCGGAGAGCGCGATCTTCACGCCGGGGAACTTCTTCCAGATCGGTGAGTACGTGAGGTCTGCCGCGCACTGCACGAGGTTCATCGGTTGCAGGACGATCATCACGTCGAACGGCGCGTCGGGCGCCGTGATCGCCAACTTCGACGACGAGCCGATGTGCATGCATGCGACGGTGCCTTCGTCCTCGCACGCCTTCCAGACCGGGTCCCAGTGATCGGTGTGGAAGCTCGGGAGGTTCAGCGGGACCGGATTCTCGGGGAGGGTGATCGAGTGACAGCCCTTCTTCGCGACGCGACGGATCTCAGCCGCGGTCGCCTCTGGGTCCCAGATCATCGGGATCGCGAGCGGGATGAACCGGCCGGGGAACGATCCGCACCACTGGTCGATGTGCCAGTCGTTGTACGCCTGCGTGAGCGCGATGCCGGCGTCCTTGTCGGCGAGCTCGCCGAACAAGCGGCCAGCGAAACCGGGGAGTGAGGGGAAGCACAGGGAGCCGAGGGTGCCGTTGGCGCTCATGTCGAGCACGCGCTTCTCGATGTCGAAGCAACCCGCGCGCAGCTCGTCGAACGACGTGGGGTCCATGCCGTACTCGTCCATGGGTCGCCCGGCCACGGCGTTGAGCCCCACGTTGGGAAGCTCCATCCCGTTGAACACCCACACGTCGGCGCCATCGGACTCGCGGTGCACGATGTGCGGTGCGACGTCCTTGTACTTCTTGGGTACGCGGCCATCGAACAGGTCAGGTGGCTCGACCACGTGGTCGTCCACGCTGACCAGGATCATGTCGTCGAGGTTCATGGCATCTCCCAGAGAGAGTCAGGCGCTCGGCCCAGGGTATCCGCGGTCGTCGGTCTCGTTCCCGAACCGCGATGGATCGCCAAAGAACCGGCAGCTTCGTCACTCAGGTGGCCCATTCGGGTCGTGGTGCGGTCCTGATGGCCCCGCTCGGGAGGCGCACCCATGGTGAGGAAGAAGACCCAATCGCGAGCCGCACGGGCGTGGCAGCTGTTCTCGGAAAGCACGCAGGAGTCGGTGCTCGCTTTCACGCTGGGCGGACTGCTGATCGGCTTCGTGCTGGTGGTCGTGCGGGAGGTGGTCGCAACGTTGGGCGGATCAAGCGGGTACCAGAGCGACGAGTACGAGCTCTTCGCCGTGTCCCTCACCGGCTTGGTCGGCGGTGTGTTCGCGGTAGCGATGCGTCGTGATCAGCGCGCGGCCCCGCTCACGGCGCCAGACGATGCTCGCATCCGGAGGGTGATGGGCACGGCCTTCGCGTTCACCTACATCCTGGCGGGTGTTGTAGCGATCGCGGTCTGCCTCATGAAGCTCAGCGACTCGACCTCGCTCCTGCGCAGCCTTGCTGCGACGTTCCTCGGCACGTCGGTTGCTGCAGCGTCGGCCGTCTTCGGTACGCAGATCAGCCCGGCGAAGGACCCACCGCCTGCCTGAGGTTGAGTCGGGACGGCCACCCGACGGGACTAGCCCCGAATGAGATGGCCGGGGGTGGCACCCGTCCACTTGCCGTTGTCGTGGAGCACTTCGCCGTTGACGATCACGGCGCGGTAGCCCTCGGCATCCACGACGTAGCGGCCGGAGTTCGCGGGGAAGTCGCGCACGTAGCGTGGCGCGTCGGGCGTGGAGAGGTTGTCGCGGTCGATCACCAGGATGTCGGCGGCCATGCCCTCGGTGAGTGCGCCGCGTCCGGTGATGCCGGTGGCGCGTGCCGGGATCGTGGTGAGTCGGACGACAGCCTCTTCGAGCGAGAGCACGTCGGGCACCCACTCCGTGAGCAGCCGGGTCGTGTAGTCGGCGCCGCAGAAGGAGAGGAGGTGGGCGCCGCCATCGCTGCTGCCCGCCATCACGATGGGGGAGCGAATCGCCCGCTCGGTGGCAGCGTGGCGCTTGTGGCTGGGTGGGCCGGCCATCACGAACTGGGTTTGGAGGTCTTCGTCGAGAGAGAGGTCGAGGAATGCGTCGAGCGGATCGGCGCCGGTGGCTTCGGCGATCTCGGTCACCGACTTGTCGAGCCACTGCTCGTTCGTCGCCTTCACGACGTGCTCGACCTTGAGCACCTGCCATGCGAACACGAACGAACGCCCGGTGGAGTCGGCGATCTCGGTGCGCATCTGGTCGCGCAGCGCCGGGTCGAGCAGGCGCTCTTCGCGGGCAGGGGAGGGGAGCGTGAGGGTGTCGCGAAAGCTCGGCATCTCGTCGAACAAGAACGTGGCGTCGAGTGAGAAGTGCGCGCCCTGGCGATTGGTCGCGAACATCGGGTGCAGCTCGATGCCATCGGCCTGGGCCGACTCGGCGAACTCGAGGCTGCGCGACCAGCCGTCGGGAGCGTGCGGCATCATCGTGAGCGTGTTCAGGTGCACGGGGCGTCCCGATGCTCGTGCCATCGCCAGCACGAGCGCGCGGTCCTCGTCGGAGTAGCCGGTGAGAAATGTACGGGGAATGAACTCGATCGATCCCCGGCCGAACTCGGCGAGCACCGATGCGAGCGCCTCGAGCTCTTCGGGCGCCGCGTAATTCGACGGCACGCCCCGTCCGTCGTGGGCAACGTGCAGTTCGAGTTGCGACGACGTGAACCCGATCGCCCCTTGTTGGAAGGCCTCGCGTACGAGCTGCTGCATCGCCGTGATCTCGTCGGCGGTCGCGGTGCGCTCGGACGCGTCGTCACCCATCACATGGCGCCGCACCGCGCAGTGGCCGACGTTGGCGCCGACGTTCACGCCGATCCGCCCGTCGAGCCCGTCGAGGAAGTCGCCCAGACTGCCGCCCCGGAACGTGACGGCTTGCGAGAGCGCGTCCGCCGACATGCCTTCCACGCGACTCAGCATCTGCAACAGCCAGGGCACATCCTCGGGTTTCGCTGGCGCGAACGTGAAGCCGCAGTTGCCGGTGAGCAGCGTGGTCACACCGTGCCACGACGCTGGCGACGCGGTGGGGTCCCAATGGAGCTGCGCGTCGTAGTGCGTGTGTACGTCGACGAAGCCTGGAGTGACGAGGAGGCCATCGGCGTCGAGCTCCCGGGACGCGCGGGCG
>SHVJ01000080.1 GCA_009694295.1 Acidimicrobiia bacterium | reverse complement strand
CTCCGTTTGCTAGATGTGGTACACGCGCAGCACCGACTTGCGCATCGCCGACTGCTCACCGCGCAGCCGCGAGATGTAGGTGGCGATCACCTCAAGGCGATCCATCTCGGCGAACGACACGCTGATGTCATTGACCGCGGCGAGGCACGCGCGCGCTCCCGGCGTCCCAAGATCGTCTTTGAACGCTTGCACCACGTTGCCGAGGCGCCGCTCCAGGCCCGCAAGGTCGAACTGCGGCTTCTCCTTCTTGAACATCGTGGCGTCGGTGTGGATGCTCGAAAGCGCGGCGACCATCTCGGCCGGCACCCGCTCGCTCTCCTTGTAGTCGCTCAGCGTGCCGGCGACGACGAGCGCGACCACGAAGATGCCACCGGATACGAGTGCAGTGAGCAGCGACGAGATCTCGACGAACTCCCAGTCGAGCTCCTCCACGAGCACGCGCAAGCCGAGCAGCAGCGTGACGAGCATCAGGGTCTGGGAGGCCAGCTTCGCCCGCCGCACGATGAACCTCAAGAAGTCCGCCATCTTCCCCTCCGGAACCTGCGTAGTGGTTGTCCCACGCTACGTGGCGCGGCGACGCCCATTTGAACATGCGAAGATCCCCGCGTGTCGGCCCCGGGTAGAACGGCGAAGATCCGCTCGATGGCCGAGGCGGTCGCGGCCGTGCGGCCCACCGACACGGTCACGATCCCCCTCGGGCCGGGGCAACCGACCGGATTCCTCCATGCGCTCGGTGAGCGTGACGACTGGGTCGACCTCAACGTGCTTGGCGGGCTGCTCGTCGATCTGTACCCGCTCTTCACCAATCCGAACGTGCACTACCGCTCGGGGTTTTTCTCACTCTCAGAGCGGATCCTCGTGGAATCGGGCGCCGACGTGCAGTTCGTCCCTGCCGACTTCCGTCGGTTCGGGCCGGTCGCCGAGAAGAGCGCCTCCCGCGTCGTCGCCACTCTCGCGGCCCTGCCTGACGCGTCGGGCTTCATGAGCCTCGGCCTCCATGCCGGGGCCATGACCGAGGAGCTCGCCCGGGTGATCGCCGACCCCAACCGGGTGCTCATCGTCGAGACCAACCCGAACTGCCCGCGCACGCTCGGGCTCCCGCCGGAGCATCCGCACCACGTGCACGTGGACGACGCCGACATCCTCGTGGAGAGCGACCGTCCGATGTTCGTGCTCGCCGACGCCGAGCCCACCGACGTGGAGCGCGCCATCGCGCGTCAGGCCAGCGAGTACATCCACGACGGGTCGACGCTCCAGACCGGGATCGGCGGCATCCCGTCGGCGATCGCCGGGCTGCTCGCCGAAGGCGACGGCGGCGACTACGGGGTTCACTCCGAGATGTTCACGACCGGACTCATGAAGCTGCACCTCGCGGGCAAGGTGACGAACCGCCACAAGGGCATCTTCGAGGGCTCCTCGATCTCGACGTTCGCGGCTGGGACCCAAGAACTCAACCGATGGCTCGACGGCAACGAGGAGGTGCGCTTCCTCCCGGTGTCGGTGGTGAACTCGCCGGAGACCATCGCGGCCAACGTGAACATGGTGACGATCAACGGCGCGCTGAGCGTCGACCTCTACAGCCAGGCGGTCGCCGACACCATCGCAGGCAAGCAGTACTCGGGGATCGGCGGGCATGAAGACTTCACCGCGGCGTCGGGGTTCCAGCTCGAGGACCGCGCGCTGCTCTGCATGCCGTCAACCATGACCGTCGACGAGGAGATGCGCTCACGCATCCTCCCCGCGCTTCCGGAGGGCTGGGTGGTCACCACACCCCGCCACCAGGTGGACGTGGTGATCACGGAGTACGGCGCCGCCGAGCTGCGAGCGTGCACCGTGCGGGAACGGGCGCTCGCGCTCGCCGAGATCGCCCATCCCGACTTCCGCGACGAGCTACGCAAGCGGGCTGCCCTCCTCGGCTAGCTCTTCGGCACCCGAACGATGAAGTTGCTGAAGTTGTAGTCGGTTCCGTTCCCACTGCCCGACACGAACACGCCCGTCTGTCCCGCGTTCGCAACCGCGCTGATCGCCTCCGCAACGCTCTCGCCGTTCACGAACAGCTCGAGCGAGGTTCCCCCATCGCCGTCGGGACGACACACGAGCTTCAGCGTGTTCTTCGCACCCAAGCCGGTGTTCAACACACCCGCGGGGGCCTGCTTCTCACTCGAGCGTTCGACGATGACCCCGTCCTCGTACCGGAAGAGTTGCGCCGCGCCGTTCTGCGAGATCGTGCCCACCGTGAACGTGTCGAAGTCGACGGCCTGGCACACCAACCCGACCTCGTCCGTGGGATCACCACCGTAGGTGAGTGTTTGCGACTCGATGTCGACAGAGGTGAGACCCGTCGGTTCGGCACGCGGCGACGCGATGCCGGTTTGTCCCTGCAGGCCGACTCGATAGCGATCGTCGATCAGGTACTGCGCGAACGCGTTGGTCGTGTTGAACTCCTTGAAGCCACTGTCCACGTCGGAGAAGTCGTCGCTCGCGATGATCTTGCCGGGCTTCTGCCCGCTGCCCTTCACGAACCTTGCCGAGAAGCGGCCCGTGTACTTGGCGCAGTCGAAGTCCTTCGTCGGATCCTTGAACGCGCTCGCGGTGACCGTCCCGGTCACCTTCTTCGCCGTGAACTTGCCTTCGAGGCCGAGCCCGCCGGGACTGCTGAACTCGAATGAGCCATCGGCGTCAAGCGAGAACGGCCCGAGGCCGGACGGATAGTCACCGAGATTCGCGGGTGTGGGGTCCTTGCACTCCTGCTTCACCGGCAATGCGAAAACCTGGAACGACCGGCCGTCGGCGCTGATCGTGAGCTTCGCGTCCTTTGCCCGGTACTCGGCCTGCGGGATCACCGAGCTCGCTGCCAAGGCGCCCGTGGCGGCGATACCCACGACGAGCGCGGCGCTCGTCACGGCCGAGGCAATCCGAATTCGCTGCATACCGGAAAGTACCCAGCCCGTCGCACGCCGACTGCATCGAGCACCGGCAGATGGCGCGGTACCGTGCGGACGTGTCGCATCTCGCCCCGGTGTGGTTCTCGGTCACCGACCTCGAAGTTGTCTCCGGTCACGGCTCGTGGGTGATCACCACCGACGGCACCGAATACCTCGACTTCACGTGTGGAATCGCCGTCACGTCCACCGGCCACTGCCACCCCAAGGTGGTCGCGGCGATCCAACAACAAGCCGAGCGCTTCATCCACGCGCAGGTGAACGTGTACCGCCACAACCTGCTCGAGCCGCTCGGGGCGAAGCTCGCGAGCATCACGCCACCGGGCATCGACACCTTCTTCTTCGCGAACTCAGGCGCGGAAGCCACCGAAGCTGCGGTCAAGCTCGCGAAGCAGGCCACGAAGCGCCCGCACATCGTGGTGTTCTCCGGCAGCTTCCACGGCCGTACGCACCTCACGATGGCGATGACGACGTCGAAGACGGGCTACCGGTCGGGCTACGCACCGTTGCCGAGTGGCGTGTTCGTGGCGCCGTTTCCCGATCCGCTGCGGCGCGGCGCCGACCTCGACGACTGCATCGAAGACTTCCGCCGGCTCTTCCGCACGCAGACCGCACCCGACGAGACTGCCGCCGTCGTGATCGAGCCCGTACTCGGTGAAGGCGGTTACACGCCGGCGCCCGCCAAGCTGCTCGACGCCATCGCCGAGATCTGCGCACAGCACGGCATGCTGTTCATCGCCGACGAGGTGCAGACCGGCTTCGGTCGCACCGGGAAGATGTTCGCCATCGAGCACACCAGCCTGGTGCCCGACATCATCGTGATGGCCAAGGGCATCGCGTCGGGGTTCCCGATCAGCGCGATCGGCGCGTCGGCCGAGCTCATGGCCCAATGGCCGACCGGCAGTCACGGCGGCACCTACGGCGGGAACCCGATCGGCTGCGCGGCCGCCCTCGCAACCATCGACGTGCTCACCGAGCCCGGCTTCCTCGACGGCGTGGTCGAGCGAGGCGCGCAGCTCATGGACGGCCTGCGCGCGCTCCAGGCCAAGCACCCGCGCATCCTCGACGTACGCGGCCTCGGGCTCATGGTGGGAACCCAGCTCGACGATGCCGCGCTCGTCGCCGCGGTCCAGGAGCACTGCCGACGCGAGAGCAGGCTGCTCCTGATGAACGCGGGTACCGACAGCACGACGCTGCGGTGGATGCCACCCCTCACGGTCTCGGCCGACGAGATCGACCTCGGCCTCACCGCGTTCGGCAACGCCCTCGACGCCGTCGCCAAGTAGGCACCGCCCGCCGCGCTACCCCGCGAGCGGGTTCGCGTGCGGGCGATACGCCGGGGTGGTGAAGAACGGGCGAACGTGCGTGTCCATGATCTCCTCCACGACGTTCGCTGATTGCCGGTCGTTCACGAGGTTCTCGTCCTCGACCGGATCGTCGTGCAGATCGAAGAGCTGGCAGGCCACGAGCGCGTCCTCGTCGACGACGAGCTTGTAGCGATCGGTCTCGAACGACGCGAACCCGAAGTCCTCGCTCACGATCACCGAACGCGACTCCGGGTCGTCGCCGTTCATGTAGCCAAGCAACGACCGACCGTCGCTGTCGGGCACCTCGGGGGCTCCGGCGATCTCCCGCACCGTGGCCGGCACGTCGATGTGCTCCACGAGCGCATCGACCACGCGAGTGTCCATGCCGCCAGGCGGGCGGACGATCAGCGGCACCCGAACTGCCTGTTCGTACATCAAGAGCTTGGACATCAACCCGTGGTTGCCGCCCATCTCGCCGTGGTCGCTCGTGTAGATGATCCACGTGTTGTCGAGGAAGCCGCGCTGGTCCAACATCGCAATGATGCGGCCGACCGCGTCGTCGATGATCCCCACGTTGGCGCTGTACGCCCGCCGCATCATGCGGATCTTGTCGTCAGTCATCGTGTTGCTGTCGGCCATGTGCATCAGCCCAGCGAGGAGTCGGCCGTAGGTCCCGGCGCCTTCGGTATCGGGCCGACGCGTCGAGGTCGGCATCGTCATCTCCGCTTCGTCGAACTTGTCGACGGCCACCTGCGGCGCGTCCCACGGGTCGTGCGGTCCGGGGAACCCGAAGAACACGAAGAACGGCTGATCGCGCTCGTACTCCTCGACCCACCGCACCGCGAGGTCGCCGTGCCAGGTGTCGATGTACGCATCGAGCGGCACCGGCGACGGGATCGCCTCCCACATCGAGAGGATCTTCGTGGCACCCACACCGCTGTCGTTCTCGCCCTGATAGCTGCGATCGGTGATGTATCGCCGGTACGCGTCGAGACAGCCGCGCGCGTCGAGCGCGTCGGTCCACGCGTTCGGCGTGGCACCCGTGAACTTGTCGGTGGTCTCGTGCACCTCGGCGAACCCACGCTCCTCGAGCCGGTACGCGAGATCGTCGACGTGACGAACCTCCGGGCCGTACTCGTCCTTCGTGAGGTGCGCTTTCCCGACCTGCGCGGTGTGGTAGCCAGCAGTGCGCAGCGAGTGGAGATACGTGGGCGTTCCCTCAGCCACGTCGACCGAGTTCGTATACACGCCGTGGTCGCGCACGTAGCGCTCGGTAAGGAACGACGCCCGGGCGGGCATGCAGAGTGGCCCCTGGCAGCTCGCCCTCGTGAAGCGGGTCCCCTCAGCCGCGAGTCGGTCGATGTTGGGCGTCTGCGCACTGGCGTCACCGGCACACCCCATCAAGTCAGCGCGGTGCTGATCGGCCATGACGACGACGACGTTCGGTGCAGATCCCACGCTTGGCTCCCCCGCCTCGGACGTACAGGCGGGAGTATCGCAGAGTCGACGTCAGGCCGCGACGGGTACGTGCATGAGACCGGAACGATGCATCGTGCGGCGAAACCAGACAACCGAGATGGCGATGGTGCCGACCGTGACGAACACTGAGAGCGGCGTCTTGATCATCACGTACGTGGACGTCGACTGACTCAGCAACAGCCAGATCGTGATCCCGGTGTTGAGGAAGCCGACGACGGCCCACATGATCGAGCACCGGATCATGAATGAGTGCACGCGCGAGTCGGCGTCAACATGTGCGGGGATGTCGCAGTAGTCACCCGCGAAGCGCCGCGCAAGCGGGCGCCCGATGATCACCGAGAGCAAGAACGCGATGGCGACGAGCGCGGCGCCGAGGATGGGCTGCGCGAAATACACGAACGTGCTGCCCGTCGCCAGGGCGAGCGCGGAGCGCGTCACGAGCATCGCCGCGCCCACGATCATGAAGCCCGGGACGCCGTCGCCACTGCGAACCCGGCGGGTCATGGCGATCGCTTCCCAACCGAGACCGGCGATGATCGCGGGGACGATCCCCCAGTACTTGAGGGCCAGCAGGAACAGGCTGACCGGGATGACGACGCCGTCGATGATCTGCGGGATCGCCCGGCGGCCGAGGTAGCGCAGCGTCGGGATCTTCACCCCAGCGGGAGCATCCAGCGCGCTCTCGCCCGGTGCCGCGTCGTACTCAACGACCGAGGCCGTCATCGTGTTCACACCGGGATTCTCGGCACGTTCAAGGAGTCTCTGTATCCCTCAGCGCGCCGAACAATCCCCAATTCGTGGGGGACTCACCGATGGGCTCGAGCCGCCTCGAGGCGGGCCGGGTTCGGCCAACGGACCCGGGTGGCCCACCCGAGCTTCTCGAACAGCCGGATGAGCATGGCCGAGGTGTCGATCTGGAACCGGTCCACGCCCATGCGAGCAAGGCTCGGGAAGGCGTGGTGCGCGTTGTGGAACGACTCGCCCATCGAGATCACTGAGAGGGCGAGCACATTGCGGGAGGCAGCCGCGTTCTTGAACGGCTGCTTGCCGATGAGGTGGCACAGCGAGTTGGTGGCCCACGTGACGTGGTGCCACAGGCCCACCCGGAGCACGCCGGCCCAGAGGAACGCAGCCACGCCGTCGCCGAAGTTGCCGGTGATGGCGTATCCGATGCCGAAGGGAACCACCAACGTGATCACGCAGAGAGGCACGAAGAGGCGGTCGATCAGCACGAGGTCGCGGTCGGCGAGCATGTCGGCCGCGTACTTCTCGCGGTCGGTGCTCTCCTGCTCGTAGAACCAGCCGATGTGCGCATGCAGGCCACCCCGAATGCGGCCGAAGCGCTGCGAGGTCGGACGAACGGGCGAGTGCGGGTCGCCCGGGCGGTCGGCAAACTGGTGGTGGCGGCGGTGGTCGGCCACCCAGCCGATCACCGAGCCCTGGAACGACATCGACCCGAGGATCGCAAACGCGATCTTCAAGGGGCGCGACGCCTGGAACGCGTGGTGGGTGAACAGACGGTGGAAGCCGACGCTCACGCCGTGGGCCACCACGATGTAGAAGCCGACGGCGATGAACACGTTGCGCAAGGCGAAGTCGCCGTTGACCGTCTGGGCGATGATGATCCCGAGCGCGGCGAACGGCGCCAGGATGATGAAGGACGTGAGGAGCGTCGGCCACAAGGGCTTGTGCGGTCGGGGGGCCAACGGGGTCAGCGCTTCCAAGTCGTCATCAGACTGCGCGGGAAACGCGGTGCGCTCGAGTTCGATCTGCATATGCACCTCGCATGGGTGTGGAGCACCACCGAGGTCTCGGGCAGTGAACCTGTCGAGCAGGGAGAACCCACGGTACCACCGGCATGGGCGCGCTCCCGCCACAGGGGGCCGACGCTCAACGGCCTTGCGCCAGACTTTGCCCAGCCCTTGCCGTCCCTTGTGCACCGATGCGCGCGATTCGCCCACGATGGGTGCTATCAATGACGCCATGCGCACTCGCCTGGTCACGTTCGCCATGCTCGTCCTCGTCTCCGCCGGGGTCATCGCCACCGCGATCCCCGCGGGCGCCGGGCTCTCCGATGCCGAGGACCGCTTCTGCACCGCCGTCTACAAGGCCGGCCAGGGCATCTCCGAAGACCCAACCGACAACTCCCAAGCCGAACAGGTCGCCGACTACTACCGCGACCTCGCCAAGGTGGCGCCCAAGAAGAGCATCAAGAAGGCGCTCAAGACCGTGGCCCGGTACTACGACGAGTTCGCCGACATCGATGTCGAGAACGCCGGCGATGTACGGGACTTGCTCGGGAGCGGTACGTACCTCAGGTACGCCCGGGCGTCGAGCAAGGTGTCCCTCTACATCGTCAAGACGTGCATCCCGGGCGCCTGATCCCGGTTCAGCGCTCGACGAGTCGTACCGCCTTGTAGCCCGAACGTGGCAGCGAGCCGCGCTCCACGAGTTCCACTGCCGTCCTGACCTGCGTGCCGTCGGTGATGGCCGCTTGGCACCGACTGCGCAGCGCATCGGCGTCGCCCGTGGACTGTCCTCGTTCCACCCGCACGACGACCGCGGCGTCCTGATCGCCGGGGCGAACCACCACGAACTCCAGTGAGGGTGTCGAGACCTCAGGCACTGTCAGCAGTGCTCGCTCGATGTCAGCCACCTGGAATTGGTGGCCCTGGGCCTGCAGCAGGTGCGCGACCCGGCCACCCCACAGCGCGCGCACGGTCGTCTCGCCGCACGGACACGGCTCTCGCAACAGCTTCACCGCTTCTTCGAGGTCGTAGCGCAGCAACGGGTTGTCACGGTCGAGCGTGGTGATCGTGAGGCTTCCCCACTCACCATCGGGCACGGGTTGACCCGTCGCCTGGTCGATCGCCTCGATGACGGCCCAGTCTTCGTTCACGTGCCCGCCCGGGCTCACGCGACACGGGCTCGAGATGAATGCGTAGCACTCGGACCCACCGCTGGTGAGCGGCGCGTCCGCGCCGGGCCCCGGGTAGTGCGACTGCTCGAGGCCGACGTCGGCGAACGGGTCGAGACCGAGTTTCGTCGCCACTTCGCAGAAGCGACCGACCGAGTAGTGGCCGAACGGGATGTCGGGGCGCATGCGCATCCACGTTCGGATGCCCTGTTCCGCGATCTCATCGGTCTCCGGTGGCGGTACCCAGATCGAGAGGAACCCGAAGTATTCGTACGCGCCCTGGAGGAGCAGTCCGCCGCCGTAGAGGTAGCCAGGGTGCGCGTGGGTGATGCTCATGCCCGGCCGCCAGCCGTTGCGCCACCAGTGACGGGCCGCCGACTCGTACTCCACCCACAGGTCATGACGGGTCCAGAGCCGGATCGTCGGGACACCGGTGGTGCCGGTCGACGTGCCCATGCGCACACACTCGGCGAGCGACGAGTAGCGGTAGTCGCCAACCGGCGGCGCGGCCTCCTCCGAATCCCGCAGCTCCTGCTTCACCGTGACCGGGATGACCGCCAGATCGTCGACGCCGGTCACGTCGCGCGCAGCCTCTATATGGGCCGCACCGAGCTTGCGGGCGAAGAACGGGACTGGCTGCTCGATGGTGCGCCGGATGAGTTCTCGCAGTCGCTCGTATTGGAGGTTGCGGCGTACCTCGGGATCCATCGTCTGCGCCGCGGGATCCCAG
>SHVJ01000079.1 GCA_009694295.1 Acidimicrobiia bacterium | reverse complement strand
GCGAGCTTCGAGCTCAGGTCCCACTCGGCTTCGAGCGCGCGGATCTGCGACGGGTAGCAGCCGTATGCCGCAAGCTTGCGCTCGTGGTCCACGTCGACCGGCACCGCGGCTGGTGTCGGCCACACCCCAGCCCGGAGGAGCTTCGAGACGCGCCACGCGAGCAGCCCCGGGATGTGCTTGTACCCGGTGTCCTCGTAACAGAACCAGGAAGGACCGCCGGTCGGTCCGTCGCCTGCCCCATTCGTTGCACCCGGCGTCGGCGAGATGCGGTCGCGCACGAGCATGCAGGCGTCGTGCGTGGCGTCGTGGTCGGGGTTGGCCAGACCGAACGGGGCGAACACCACGGTGGGGTCGAGGTCGCGCAGGGTCTGTTCGAGCCCGTCGACCACGTCGGGCGCTCGCACCCAGTCGGCACGCTCGAGGTACGAGTGCTCCACGTAGTCGAGCCACACCGGGTGAGCCTCGAGCACCGCCAGGGCGGCCGCGTCTTCGGCCCGCCGGGCCATGTGCACCTCATCACCCTCCACGAACCCGCAGATCGAGTCCCACCGCTCCATCGGGCTCGGGTACTCCGTGGGACGGCCCGCGAACACCGTGACCACCTGGACGCCAGGGTGCGCGGCCATCAGGTACGAGCACCCGAGCACGGCATCATCGAGGTGCGGCGAGACGATGACGATCCGGTCGAGCTCCCCCGGCGCCACCAGGCCCCAGTCGCGCATGTCGGTCGGCGTCGCCACGCCAGGCAGCATCGCAGATCACCCGAATGCCAGTGCCCTGAGGAGGGTTGCGCGCCGAGGCCGTCCTGTGTAATACTTCGCTTACCTAATTAGTTGGACGAAACAATGACACCAACAGCGACCACGACCGACACCGACCTCGCCGAACGCCTCCGGCTGGCTGTCACCCGCCTGGCCCGCCGGCTCCGCCAGCAGGGCGAACCGGGCGACACCACACCAACGCAGCAGTCCGCGCTTGCCACCATCGAACGACGCGGCCCGATCACCCTCGGCGAGCTGGCAACGGCCGAGCGCGTGCAACCGCCCACGATCACCGCGGCCATCGACCGTCTGGAAGGTCAGGGGTTGGTGGCTCGAAAGACCGACGAGCAGGACCGACGGGTTGTGCGCGTTGAGATCACGAGCGCCGGACGCAAGCTCCTCGCTCGCAACCGCTCGCGCAAGACGGCGTACCTCGCGAAGCGACTGCGCGCCCTGTCGTCCGAGGACGCCGCCACGCTTCACCAAGCGACGGTGATCCTCGACCGCCTGTTGGAGCCGCACGGGGAAGAAAAGCCAGAGGCGAGCGACCGCGGCGCAGGTACCCTGCGCCGCAGAGAGCCGAGGCCCGAGCGGCCCGGCCCGCAGGGCCGAGAGCGGGCAAGGTGACGCCGATCGAGCGTGCGGCGCGGCGGACATTCCATTCGTTGCGCACGCGCAACTTCCGCCTGTACTTCATCGGCCAGGTCGTCTCGGGTACGGGATCGTGGGTTCAGCTCGTGGCCCAGACGTGGCTCGTCTTCCGCCTGACGCACAGCGCGATGGCCGTGGGCATCACGCTCGGCTTCCAGTTCGCGCCACTGCTCCTCTTTGGCGCGTGGACCGGTGTCCTCGTGGATCGGCTCGACAAGCGCCGCTTGCTGATCGCAACCGCCACGGTCTCGGGCGCGCTCGCTTTGCTGCTCGGTTTCGTGACGCTCTCCGGCGTAGCTCAGGTGTGGATGGTCTACGTGCTCGCGTGCGGGCTCGGCATGGTGACCGCAATCGAGAACCCGGGGCGTCGTGCCTTCATCCCGGAAATGGTGCCGTCCGCTGACATCGCGAACGCGGTTGGGCTCAACAGCACTGTTTTCACCACCGCGCGGGTCGTCGGCCCCGCAATCGCCGGCTTGGTGATCGCCGCGGTCGGTGTCGGGTGGTGCTTCCTCATCAACGCCGTGTCGTTCGCCGCAGTCATCTGGGGACTTGCGGCCATGCGGCCCGCCGAACTGCGACCCTCGCCACCTCTCGCACCAGCGAAGCGCCAACTTCGCGACGGACTGCGCTACACCTGGCACAACCGACCGGTCCGCGCTGCGCTCGTGTTGACCGGGGTGATCGGCTTGTTCGCCTTCAACTTCCAGGTTGTACTCCCCACGCTCGTGCGTCGGGAGCTCGGCGGGGGCGCGGGCACGTATGGCGCGCTGCTCGCGTTCCTCAGCTGTGGATCCCTAGTGGGTGCGCTCATTGTCGCTCACTACGGACGCGCCAGCATGCGGATCATGATCGCGATGGCGATCCTGCTCGGAGTAGCGATGACCGCGGCCACCTTCGCTCCGTCGGTCGCGACCGAGATGATCGTGCTCCCGTTCGTCGGACTCACATCGATGGTGATGCTCTCCATGGCGACGGCCGTCTGCCAGGAGGCGACTGCGCCCGAGTTCCGCGGGCGCGTGATGGCGCTGTTCGGTATGGCCTTCGTAGGCAGCACCCCCATTGGTGGTCCCATCATCGGGTGGGTATCGCAGACGTTCGGACCGCGCTTCGGCCTCGGCATTGGCGCGATTGCCGCACTCGGAGCCGGCACGGCCACGTACTTCGCGTACCGCCGGTCCGACATGCTCGTCCCGGTCGACGCATCCGAGATCGCCCAAGCCACCGAGCCCTCCGTGGCGGTCGCGTAACGTCGCGGCATGCAACAGCGCCCGCTCGGACGGACCGGCCTCTCGGTTGCACCCCTGTGCCTCGGCGCCATGAACTTCGGCGACCCGACGACGCCCGACGAGTCGGCGCGGATGATCGACCGCGCGATCGACGGCGGGATCAACATGATCGACGTCGCCGACGTGTACGCAGGTGGCGAGAGCGAGAAGATCGTCGGTGCCGCCCTCGCCGCGAACGGCAAGCGCGACGACATCGTGCTGGCCACGAAGGTCGGCATGGCTCGCGGCGCGGGCGATGCTGCGCAGTGGCATCGCCGCCAGCACATCGTCGCTTCGTGCGAGCAGTCGCTGACGAGCTTGCAGACCGATCACATCGATCTCTACCAGTTGCACCGACCGACCTTTGCCAGCGTGCCGCAAGAGGAGACGCTCGCGGCATTCGACGAGCTGGTGCAAGCGGGCAAGGTCCGACACATCGGGGCGTCGACGCATCCCGCGTGGTTCCTGATGGAAGCCCTCTCGATCTCCGAACGCGACGGTCTTGCTCGCTACGAGACCGAGCAACCGCCGTACAACCTGCTCGACCGACGCATCGAGAACGAGCTGCTCCCCTTGTGTCGCAAGTACGGCGTCGGCGTGCTGCCGTGGTCGCCCCTTGGCGGCGGGATCCTGGCCGGCCGGTACAACGACGGCATACCCGAAGACGCGCGGGCCACGCGACGCCCACAGGTGAAGGACCGCATCACGACTCGCGCTGTCGAGGTCGCCCGCGAGCTCGCGAAGCTGGCCGCCGATCGCGACATGACGGTGACGCAGCTCGCGCTCTTGTGGTGCAAGGACCAGTCAGGGATCACTGCACCCATCATCGGACCACGCACATCGGAGCAGCTCGACGATGCGATCGGCGTGCTCGATGCCACGCTCGACGATGAGACCCGTGCCGCATGCGATGCCCTCGTGCATCCTGGCAACGCCGTCGCCGACTTCCACAACACGTCCTTTTGGATGACTGCAACCGTCGAAACATGAGCGAGAGGTAGGGATCCCCATGAGCGACGGTCCGGGCGACGATCTGCCCACCGCAGTGCTCGGCGCGCGCTTCTCCGAGGCCGTGCGCTGGGCGTCGATGCTGCACGCCGACCAGTGTCGAAAGGGCACTCGGATCGCGTACGCGTCGCATCTGCTGGGTGTGGCCTCGCTCGTCCTCGAAGACGGCGGCACCGAGGAAGATGCGATCGCAGCCGTGCTCCACGACGCGGTCGAGGATCGCGGCGTTGCGGAGGCCGAGATACGTGCGCGCTTTGGCGAACACGTGGCTCGTGTTGTCGTGGCGTGCAGCGACGGTGTCGACGGCCCTCGCGACTCCACCGACTGGAAGCTGCGCAAGGAGGGCTACCTCCACCATCTCGAGCACGATGACCTGCCCGACGGCACGCTACGGGTCGCGGCCGCCGACAAGCTGCACAACGCCCGGTCGATCCTCACGGATCTGCGGGTCCACGGCGCCCGTACGTTGTCGCGCTTCAACGCACCGGGGAATGAGCAAGCCTGGTACTACACCGAGCTACTTCGCGTACTCGAGCTCCGACACCCCGACTCGGTGGTGACGAGCGAACTCGGTCGAGTCGTGTCCGAGCTGGTCACCGAGCTCGAACGCTCATCATCAACACCAACATGAAGATCGACGCGATCGCCATGGGGCGAACGCTTCGCGATGTCCCGAACCTTGTCCGCGAGATCGAGGACTGCGGCTTCACCGGCGTGTGGTTCACGGAAAGTGGACGTACCGCATACACCGGGTGCACGGCTGCCGCGTTGACTGCGCAGCATCTCGACATCGGCACTGCGATCGCCGTTGCCTTCCCGCGCAGCCCGATGGTGACCGCGCAGGTGGCGTGGGAGCTCGCCGACGCCACCGAAGGACGGTTCGTGCTCGGCCTCGGCACGCAAGTGAAGGCACATATCGAACGGCGGTACTCCGCGGAGTTCGAGCACCCGGGATCGCGCCTTCGCGAATACGTGTTGGCCGTGAAGGCGATCTTCCGCGCCTTCCAGGGCGAGGAGGAACTCGACTTCCACGGGAAGTTCTGGAACTTCGACCTGATGCCCAGGATGTGGAGCCCAGGTCCGATCGCCAACCCCAACGTGCCCGTGTACATCTCCGCCGTGCGCCCGTGGTCGGCGCGCATGGCCGGCGAGGTGTGCGATGGGATCCACGTCCACCCGTTCCACTCGATGCGATACCTGCAAGAGGTGGTGCTCCCGGCGGTACACGAGGGTGCGGCGGCGGCGGGACGCAACCCCGGCGACATCGCGGTGGTGTGCCCGATCATGGCGATCCTCGGCGACACCGAAGAGGAACGTGTGAAGGCTCGCGACGAGACGCGTCTGCGCATCGCGTTCTACGGATCCACCCGCACCTATAGCGGCGTGTTCGACCTGCACGGATGGGAAGGAACCGCCGAGCGCCTGCACGAGCTCCAGCGCGCCGGCGATCTCAAGGGCATGCAGTCGACGATCACCGATGAGATGCTCGAGGTGTACAGCCTCGAATCCACGTGGGACGGTCTCGCCGACGCACTCGTCGAGAAGTACGGCGGTGTCGCCGACCGCGTCGTGATGTACGACGCGTCGGCAAACTGGACCTTCGGCGCCGGCTCGCTCGAGCGCTGGCGCGACGTCACGGCCGCATTCATCAAAGCCACCTCTTAACTAGTATCCGCGCCGAGAGCCCGATCGGGCACGCACGATGAGGAGGTACGGGATGGGTCTAGGACGAGCACTTGGAAGACTGGCCACGATGGGCGCCGCGATCGCTGGCGTCGTCTTCTTCTGGCGAAAGAGCCAAGAGAAGAAGGGCGGCCCCGCTGCTGCGCCGTCAGCGAGCGACACCCCGTAATACCCCGCGCATCTCGGGCAATCGCGCGCCCCAGGGTGGGCGCGCGATTGCCCCGAAACGAGCAGGACTGAGAATGGGTTTTCCCACAGACGTCGGTGCCGTCGACTTGATGATCGGCTTCCCGATGCGCGATCACCACAAGGTCTACGAGTACTTGATGAAGGGGATCAAGGACGACGAGTCCGAGTCGATGGCCATGCCCGCGGGCTACATGTTCAAAGAGGTACCTGAGGACGCCAACGAAGGCATCGACCCGATCGAAGTCACGATCGGCGAGATGGACAAGTGCGGCGTCGAGAAGGGCCTCGTCGGGTTGGGCAAGCAGTCGATCGAAGCCGCCAAGCGCTACCCAGGGCGCTTCCTCTTCTCGCTCGAGATCAATCCCAACGACGTGATGGGCACCATCCGCAAGATGCGCACCGCGAAGGACGAGCACGATCTCACTGCCGTCACGTTCTTCCCCTCAGGTTGCTTGCCGCAGGTGAACATCGACGCGGCGTTGGTGTATCCGATCTACGCGACGTGCATCGACCTCGACATCCCGGTCATCGCCAACGCGGGCATCGCCGGCCCACGGTTCCCGTCGGAGTGTCAGAACGTGATGCGCTTCGACCAGGTGTGCTTCGACTTCCCTGAGCTGCGCATCGTGATGCGTCATGGCGCTGAGCCGTGGGAAGACCTCGCGGTGAAGCTCATGCTCAAGTGGCCGGGGCTCTATTACATGACGTCGGCGTTCGCGCCCAAGTACTACCCGAAGGCCGTCATCGACTACGCGAACACGCGCGGCGCCGACAAGGTGATGTACGCGGGCTACTACCCCATGGGCCTGTCGCTCGAGCGCATCTTCAACGAGTTACCCGACGTGCCACTGCGCGACCACGTGTGGCCGAAGTTCCTGCGCGAGAACGCCCTGGAAGTGTTCAAAATCCCGGCATGAGCGCGAACGCCCCGCGCTACACGCTCATCTCGGCCGACACGCACGCGGGCGGGTCGATGGAGCAGTACACGGAGTATCTCGACCCCGCGTTCCGCGACGAGTTCGACGCCTGGCGCAACCGCTACAAGAACCCCTTCAAGGATCTCCACGGGCATCTGCGCACCCGCAACTGGGACAACGAGCGTCGGTTCAAGGAGCTCGAAGAGGACGGCGTCGTCGGCGAGGTCATCTTCCCGAACACGGTCCCACCCTTCTTCCCGACCGGTGCCGTCGTCGCGCGGCCGCCCACAAGCGAGGAGTTCCCTCGGCGTCTGGCCGGCATCCGCGCTCACAACCGGTGGCTCGCCGATTTCTGCTCGGTCGCACCCGAACGACGCGCGGGCGTTGGCCAGATCTTCCTCAACGACGTCGACGAGGCCGTGAAAGATGTCCAGTTCATCAAGGAGCATGGTCTCCGCGGCGGCGCGCTGCTCCCGGGCGTGCCCGACGACACCGACCTGCTCCCGCTCTGGGACCGGTACTACGACCCGCTCTGGAGCGCATGCGAAGACCTGGAGGTGCCCATCACGCACCACTCCGGTCAGGGCTCTCCTGATTACGGGAAGTACTCCGTTGCGTGGACCATGTGGATCTGCGAAACGCAGTTCTTCTCGCACCGACCGCTGCACCACTTGATCATGGGCGGAGTGTTCGAGCGCCATCCGAAGCTCGTGTTCGCGATGACCGAGCAGGGGTGCGCGTGGATCCCCGGTGTCTTGAAGATGCTCGACGGGTTCTACGCACAGATGGCGTCGGGGCGCATGGGCGAGATCAAGTTCGATGCCGAAGACCGGTTGACGCTCAAGCCGTCCGAGTACTTCGCGCGCAACTGCTACGTGGGCGTGAGCTTCCCGAACCCGATCGAAGCTGCGGCGATGAAGACGGTCGGGATCGATCGTTGCATGTGGGGCAGCGACTACCCACACCACGAGAGCACGTACCCGTATACGACCGAGGGTCTGCGCATCGCGTTCTCCGACTGGGACGAAGCCGATGTGCGCCGCGTTGTCACCGAGAACCCCGCCAAGATCTACGGCTTCGACGTCGATGCGCTCGCGTCCGTTGCCGCCAAGGTCGGACCGACCGTCGACGAGGTCAAGGTCCCACTCGCCGAGAAACCCAAGGATTCAGGCAGTCCAGCGTTCGCGAACACGGCGTCGCGCTAGTCGTCCAGCAGCTCTCGCGCGTGGCGGGCCCAGCGTTCGCCGTCGACCAGGACCATCGTGGCTTCACAGGTCGCGAGGATCTTCTCGGCGAGGCGCACCTCGGCATCCACGATCAACGTGCGCTCGGTGCGCTCGCGCAACCTGGCGCGGAACTCGACCGGTCGCTCGGTCGGGACGGGTGCTTTGTAGACGACGGTGATGCGGCCGGTGAACCCCGGCTGACCGACCATCCCGAGGATGAACCCGACGAGGTCATCGAACACCGCGGCGACCATCCCGCCGTGCACACGACCGGGTGCACCCTCGAACGCCGCGCCGAAGCACGCGTCGGCAACCACCTCGTCGCCCTCGCGGCGGGCCTGGAAGTCCACCGACGTGGCGTTGGCCGGACCAGCGACCGCGCGGTCGTCCATCGGGTGACGACCCTTGGCCTTGGTGTCGATGGACGCTCCCTCACCGAAGGTCGGAACGATTCGCTCGCGCCGCGGTGTGCCCTCGAGTGCGGGCATCACGTCGCTGATGAACTCGCTGATCCGGTACAACGTCGCGTCGTCCGCTTCGTGCGCGCTGATCGCGTGCGCGAGCTGGCGGACACCGGCCGCGGCACCCAGCCGCGGATCGTCGACGGCTTCCGACACCGTCGGCTACGAAGCTTCAGCGCGCAGAGTTTCGAGCCGACCACCGGGGCCAACTCGCTGGTGCACCACGCCGTCCCGCACCACCAGGAACTCTCCGGCCTCGAGCCTCTCCCAGCCGGGCTCATCGGTGAGGGGGACGCTCGCCACGATCACCGCGTGCTCGTCGGGGGCATCGCTCAGTCGCAGCGAGAGGTGGTAGTCGGCGTCCGACATCTCAATCTCACCGAGGTCAGCGGCGCGCTTCTCCATGACGTGCAGCGTCTTGTGGCCGTCGTGGTACGCGAAGAGTGTGCGTCCGTCAGACAGTAGGAAGTTCACGCGGCTGTCGAGCTCAGAGAGCTCACGACCCGTCGCAAGCACCTCCGCGGCGATGTCGTCGTCGGACGCGTCCGAACCGAGACGTTCGAGGCGGGTCAGCACGTGGTGGAAGGACCGCTCGGAATCGGTGTCGCCGGCTTGGACGTAGCGACCGGTGTCGAGCCGCGAGAGCGCTTGCACCGTGCCGTTGTGCGCGAACACCCACTCGCGTCCGAGCGCTGCGGCCTGGAACGGGTGCGTGTTCTCGACCGTCGGGTCGCCGATGGTCGCGGCGCGCACATGCACGACGAACACCTCGCTCACCGGCGGGTTGTCCGCGAGCCCCGCGGCTAGTGCGCTCTCGTTAGCCGGGATCGGCTCCTTGAGCACGTGCGGGTGTCCATCACCCCACCACGCGATGCCCCAACCCTCGCGGTTCTCCTCCGCGCGCGGCCGGAACTCGTGGAAGTAGACACCGAATTGCGCCGCCGGCGCGACCGACACTCCGAGCAGCTCACACATAGATCGGGCTCAGACCTCCGGAAGCGGACGTTCGGCGAGGGACTCTGCGGCCTCTTCATCGAGGACCGCGACCGCTCGATCGTAGAGCGCACGTGCTTCTTCAGGTGTATCGCCGACCGCGGTCATATGACGAGACCCCTTCGGTCGGTCCACCCGCTATGAGGTTCGGGGTTGGTGTTGATCATGCCACTGCCGGGTGAATTCCGCGGGGGTGAGGTAGGCGAGTGATTGGTGGGGGCGGTAGTGGTTGTATTCGTCTCGCCAGTCTTCGATGAG
>SHVJ01000078.1 GCA_009694295.1 Acidimicrobiia bacterium | reverse complement strand
GCGCCAAGGTCGACAATCGGCCGGTGCGCGGCGGTGTCGTCTCGGTGGTCATTGTCACCGAGGGTGAGACGGACGGAGAGGTCGAAGCTGCGCTCGACGCCGTCGAGCGCCTCGTGGGTCTCGACTGGCCGGCCGACCTCTTGGAGTCCATCGTCGTCGGGCCCCGATCCCGGATCGCGACGGCGGCCAAGGCGCGTGGGCTTACCGTGAAGGTCGTCGACGTGCCGCCAACCAGCTCCACCAGCTCGGCACGAAATCTCGGTGCGGCCAGCGCCACCGGCGAATGGCTCGCATTCCTCGACCGCGATGGTCATCCTGAGCCGCTCTGGTTGCGCACGGCGCTCCGCTCGATGCGGCGCGATGCGAACGTGGCCGCGGTCGCGAGCAAGGTGCTCGACGCCGACGGCAGCGTGGCGTTCGTCGATGCCGCCCTCACCTTTGCTGGCGAGCCCATCCTCCCTCATTTCGGGAAGCCCGACACTGCGGCGCACGACCGCGACGAGCCGGTGCTGTATCCATCGCCGTGGGCACTGGTGATCGAGACCAAGGCCTTCCGATGGGTTGGCGGCTACGACGACGAGCACTGTGCCGGCGTCGAGCACGCCGACCTCGGGTGGCGCCTCTGGCTGAACGGCTTGCACGTCACATACTCGAGCGAGTCGGTCGTACGACTCGGTCAGCACGAGCGAGTGGATGCGTCAGACGGACCACAGCCCGGTTACTCGGCACGCGGTGGCATCGAGATGCTCTACAAGAACCTCGACGACGCCAGTCTCGGCGTGCTCCTCGACGCCGCGGTCGCGCTCACTGGTCATCAGTTTGACCCGTCGCCTGCGCTTATCGCAGCGCGGGCGCGCGTGCAGGCGTCGCGTCGGCTGGCCGATCTCGAGATCCTGCCGCTGTTCCGGCTCCCCGCCGCGGCCGGGTCGGCCGACGAGCGCAACGCCGAGCGCGTGCGCTCTGAGCATGGAGTCGACCGCCTATTCACCGTTCGTCGGCGCATCCTCGTTGCGACGCCCGACGTGTTGCAGCCGAAGATGGCCGGCCCGGCGATTCGCGCGTTCCAGATGGCGCTCGCGTTGTCGCAGGACCACGACGTCGAGCTGGTCAGCACCGTCGGCTGTGAAGACATCTCGCATCCCGCGTTCCCCATGACGTATGCGTCGGCGAGCGACCTCAAGGCTGCCGTCGCCCGGTCCGACGTCGTCATCATCCAAGGCCACCTGATTGAACAGCACCACTGGCTGCGCACGACCGACAAGCTTCTCGTGGCCGACATCTACGACCCGTTCCATCTCGAAGTGCTCGAGCAAGCCCGCGATCTCGCACCCAACGATCGACGCGTCACGACGCGTCTCACCGTGGAGATCCTGAACGAGCAGCTCTCGCGGGGAGATTTCTTCCTCTGCGCCAGTGAGAAGCAGCGCGACTTCTGGCTCGGGCAGCTCACCGCCGTCGGGCGTATCAACCCGGCCACGTACGACCAGCACGAGAACCTCCAGTCGTTGATCGCGATTGCGCCGTTTGGTATCGACGAAGAGCCTCCGGTACACACCACCAACGTGCTGCGCGGCGTGGTCCCCGGCATCGGGGCGAACGACAAGGTGATCCTTTGGGGCGGCGGCGTCTACAACTGGTTCGACCCGCTCACGTTGCTGCACGCGGTCGACAAGCTCCGTAATCGACTGCCCGAGGTTCGACTCTTCTTCATGGGGATGAATCATCCGAACCCGCTCGTGCCGGCGATGCAGATGGCGTACCGAGCGCGCGCGCTCGCCGACGACCTCGACCTCGTCGGTACTCACGTCTTCTTCAACGACGGCTGGGTCGACTACGAGGAGCGACACAACTACTTGCTCGAGTCCGACGTGGGCGTGAGCACGCATCTCGACCATGTCGAGACAGCGTTCTCATTTCGCACGCGGATCCTCGACTACCTCTGGGCGTCGTTGCCGGTGGTGGCAAGCGACGGCGACGGCTTTGCCGACGTGATCCGTTGGCGCGACCTGGGACTTGTGGTTCCGCCCGGCGATGTGGACGCACTCGTTGAGGCCTTGTACGCATTGCTTGCCGACGACGAGCGCCGGGCGAAGCATCGGGCGGCCATCGCGGAGTACGCGCCCGAGATGCACTGGTCGAAGGTGCTCGCGCCGCTGCTCGAGTTCTGCCGCCACCCCACGCGTGCGGCCGACCTCGCCGACCCCCGTCAACGGGTGATGATCGGCG
The DNA here is from genome assembly GCA_009694295.1 of Acidimicrobiia bacterium. Taxonomy (GTDB): domain Bacteria; phylum Actinomycetota; class Acidimicrobiia; order IMCC26256; family PALSA-555; genus SHVJ01. The sequence goes on along the minus strand of SHVJ01000078.1, from coordinate 7,456 downwards.
ATCCGTTGGCCCAGGCCATGTGGGGCAGGCGCGGCTGGAAGCACACGGCACGCGTTGGCATCTCACACATCCGACATCGCGAGCTTGGCGACCTGATGCGCAAGCTGCGTATGCGCATCCGGTACAAGCTCTCCCCGAACAGTGCGGGACCCGGTGGACGAACCGACACCTTCTGAGCTCTCCGAGCGCAAGCGCTCGATCCGTGCGATGGCAGATCGGCTCGCGCCCGAACGCGAGGAATGGATCGAGCGCAACGCCTACTACTACGAGGAAGACGTCAAGTACTCCAAGTTCCTCGTGCGTCCCGGGCAGCGCGTGCTTGATCTCGGGTGCAGCACTGGTGCGTTGCTCGCGAGCTTGAAGCCGAGTCACGGTGTGGGGATCGACTTCAGCCCCGCGATGATCGACATGGCGCGCGCGAATCATCCCGATCTCGAGCTCCACGTCGGCGATGTCGAGGATCCCGAGACGTTGAAGGGGTTGGAAGGTCCGTTCGACGTGATCCTGCTGTCCGACACGGTCGGATGGTTGGAGGACTGCCAGGGCACATTCGAACAGCTCCAGCGGTTGTGTACGCCGGAGACCCGTGTGGTGATCGCGTACTACTCGCACCTCTGGGCCCCGGTGTTGTGGGTCGCACAGCAGATCGGCCAGCAGATGCCACAAGGTGAGGTCAACTGGCTTTCACCGCGCGACCTCACCGAGATCCTCGAGCTCGCCGACTTCGAAGTAGTTCGCACCGATTGTCGTCAGATCGTGCCCAAGCGGCTCGGCGGCGTCGGTCCGTTGGTGAACCGGTTTGTTGCCACGCTGCCGCTCGTCAACTCTCTGGCGCTGCGCAGCTACCTGGTGGCGCGCTCGGCGCGTGTGCCCGTCTCGGTCGCACCATCGGCCTCGGTCGTGATCCCGTGCCGCAACGAAGCCGGCAACATCGAGCCAGCCGTGCAGCGCATCCCGCGCTTCTGTGACGACATCGAGATCCTCTTCGTCGAAGGTCACAGCAAGGACGCCACGATGGACGAGATCCATCGCGTCATCGCCGCGTACCCCGAGCTCGACGTCAAGGTTGTGCAACAAGAGGGGATCGGCAAGGCCGACGCAGTACGCAAGGGCTTCGACGTGGCTCGCGGCGACGTGCTCATGATCCTCGATGCCGATCTCACGGCACCGCCCGAGGAGCTCCCGAAGTTCTACGACGCGATCGTCGCGGGCAAGGGCGAGCTGGTGATGGGCTCTCGGCTGGTGTACCCGGTCGAGAAGGACGCGATGCGCCTGCTCAACATGATCGGCAACCGGGTGTTCTCGTGGCTCTTCACGTGGCTGCTGAACCAGCGCATCACCGACACGTTGTGCGGCACGAAGGTGCTCACACGAGCGAACTACGAGCGGATCAAGGCGAACCGTGCGTACTTCGGCGACTTCGACCCGTTCGGCGACTTCGACCTCATCTTCGGCGCCGCCAAGCTCAACCTGCGCATCCTCGAGATCCCCGTGCGCTACCGCGCTCGCGCCTACGGCGAGACCCAGATCTCCCGCTGGCGCCACGGCTGGCTGCTCCTCCGAATGGTCGTCGTCGCCTACAACAAGCTCAAGGCCATTTAGTGGTTGTGTGAATGCGCCTCCGGCGCTCACACAACCTCGTCACAAAGGTCAAGGTCAAGGTCAAGGTCAACGCCTGGCAAGTCGGTCGCGCCTTCGGCTCCGGAGCATTCCGAGCGCGCGGAGCTTGAACGCTGCGAACGCGCGGAGTCTTCGCCAGACCAGTGATCCTCTTGGGCGGCGGCCGAGTACCAGTGGGCTGAGGATGTCGCGGCGGGCGTAGGACGCGGTGACGAGGAGGTGGCGGCCGATGGCGCGCCAGGCATCGCGTGCTTTGGCATGGCGCGTCAGGACGAGCAGGCGGTTGCGCTCCTCGTAGTGAAGCTTGAGCTTGGAGCCCTCGACGGTGGTGGCCGCGTGCACGTGGTGGACGACCGACGTCGGCACGTACCGGTAGCGCCAGCCGTGCTCTTGACCGCGCCACGAGAGCTCGAGGTCTTCGTAGTAGATGAAGAGCCTCTCGTCGAGGCTGCCGACCTGGTCGAGGTACTCGCGGCGCAACACCACGCCCGCGCCGCACCATGCGAACACATCTTCGGGTGTGTCGAAGCGTCCGTCGTCGGGCTCGAGATACCCGCGGTCGGCGCCGTGCTGGTCCTCGGTGAGGAACGACCCGACATTGTTGATCACGGTTACGGCGTCGCCCGCAAACGGCATCACTTGCCAGGAGGGGTCCGTGCCCGTGTCGAGCAGCAGCTCTGCTTGGCTGCCGTCTGGGAGCCAGAGCTGCGCGCTCGCCATCGTCCACTGACCTGGCCCGTCGGGCTCGAGCCCCAAGAAGCCGCGTACGAGCTGCGTGCGTGCCCACACATCCACGCCGTCGACGCGAGCCCCGCTCACCCGCACACCGAGGTCGCGTCCGCCGCGCCGGACGGTGGGGGCGGTGATGGTGACATCGCGGAACCGACCGGCCAGGAGGATCTTCGGGCAGGCCGCGCCGAGTGCGGGATCGTCTTCGAGCGTTGCAACGAGCGGCCCCAGCCACCCGGGATCGACCGTTGCGTCGTTGTTCACCAACGCCATGTATGCGGTCTCGCCGAGATCGGTCATCCCGAGGTTGCAACCCCCTGCAAACCCGCGGTTCGTCGTGCTGCGCACGACTCTGATGTTGGGGAACTCGCGCTCCACGGCGTCGGCGACACCGTCGCGTGACGCGTTGTCGACGAGCACGATCTCCAGCGCTCCTGCCGGCCACACGGTTTCGGTCAGGCTGCGCAAGCACGCCACCGTGAGATCACCGCCGTCGTAATTCACGACGACCGCTCGCACGAGCGGCGTTGTCATCCCAAGCTCCTATCCCCGCTCCTGGCGCCTGCGGCGCCGGGCCGCAAGGCCCCGGTTCCCTGCCAGCGGGGATACCCCGCCGGCGGACGCTCGCCTCACGCGGTGACGAGCCGAGCGACCAGGCGATCGAGCGACTCGCGGTAGGGAGGCATGGGTGGTAGCCCCGCCTGTCGGAGCGCAGCGTTCTCAAGCACGGAGTTCGCCGGGCGTGGTGCAGGTCGCGCGGGCTGAAGGTCGGCGGTCGCGATTGGTTGCACTCGTTCGGGATCGAGGCCAGCCGATTCCATGACCGAGCGCGCGAACTCGTACCAGCTCACAGCGCCACCGTTGCTGACATGGAAGATGCCGGCCCGCTTGTTGTCGATCAATTGGCGCACCATCGCTGCCGCGTCTTCGGCGAACGTGAGCCGGCCACGCTGATCGTCGACGAACTGGAGCTTGTCGTGCTCGTCGGCGAGGCGCAGGATCGTCTTGACCATGTTCTGGCCGTGGAAACCGCACACCCACGACAACCGAACGATCAATGCGTTGCTTCGGCGAGCAATCTCGCGCTCACCCGCGAGCTTCGACTGCCCGTACACCGACTGTGGGTTCGTCGCGTCAGCCTCTGTGTACGGCTCGGTCTTCGTGCCATCGAACACGTAGTCGGTCGAGAAGTAGACGACCCGTGCGTTCACGCGCCCAGCCGCCTCAGCCACATAGCGCGTACCGAGAGCGTTCACCGCGAACGCTCGGTCGGGATCTTCCTCGCACGCGTCGACCGCGGTCCACGCGGCCGCGTGGAGGATGACGTTGGGGTTGCTCGCACGAACGGCTTCGATCACTGCGTCGCGATCACTTACATCGAGCTCGGAGTGTGGTGTAGCGATGACGTCGTGGTCGGCGAACGCCTGGATCAGCTCATGACCGACTTGTCCGCCTGAACCAGTGATGAGGACTCGCATCGATCACATGCTCCGTTGCTTGAGGGGTTCCCACCACCACCGGTTGTCCCGGTACCAGCCGACGGTCTCCTCCAACGCGTCTCGGAACTCGCGCGCCGGCGTCCACCCCAATGCCCGCACCTTGTCGGTCGTGATGGAGTAGCGACGATCGTGGCCGAGCCGGTCGTCGACGTACTCGACCATCGACTCGTCGTGGCCGAGGAGCTCGAGGATCGTGTTGGTGATCTCGCGGTTCGGGATCTCGTTCCCGCCACCGATGTTGTAGATCTCGCCCACGGTGCCGGCTCGGAGCACGGTGTCGAGCGCCGCACAGTTGTCCTCGACGAAGCACCAATCGCGCACATTCATCCCGTCGCCGTACAACGGCACCAACTTGTCCTCGAGCAGGTTGGTGATGAAGAGCGGCATCAGCTTCTCGGGGAACTGGTACGGACCGAAGTTGTTCGACGATCGGGTGACGATCACGGGCACGTCATAGGTCGAGTGATACGAGAGCGCGATTAGATCGGATCCAGCCTTCGATGCCGAGTACGGCGACCGCGGATCAAGCGCGTCGGACTCCGAGAACGAACCTTTTTCGATCGACCCGTACACCTCGTCGGTCGAGATGTGCACGAAGCGGTCGACACCGACCCGCCGAGCGGCGTCGCACATCACATTGGTGCCGTCGCAGTTCGTGTGTACGAACTCGTCGGGTGAGGCGATCGAACGGTCGACGTGACTCTCGGCCGCGAAGTGCACGACGGCGTCGTGCCCCTGCACCGAGGCGAGTACCGCATCACGGTCGGTGACGTCGCCCTTGACGAACGTGTACCGCGGGTCGTCGTCGAGGTCGCGCAGGTTGTCGAGGTTGCCGGCATATGTGAGCGCATCGAACACGGTCACTGAGTCGTCGGAGCTTCCCAACACGTGGCGGACGTAGTTCGAGCCGATGAACCCGGCGCCACCGGTGACGAAGAGCTTCATTACGTACGCAGACCCCAGTGCGGGCGGAGATGCGGTTCGAGCTTGTCGCGCCCGGGGTTCTCCTGGTCGCGGTTGGAGAGGATCGGTTCGGTGAGGCCCCAGTTGGCGTCGACGGCCGGGTCGTTCCACAGCACGCCGAGCTCGTCGTCGGGGTTGTAGTAGTTGTCGACGAGGTACGTGATCGTCATGTCGGTGAGCGAGGCGAACCCGTGCGCAACCCCCGGCGGGATGAACACGCCGCGGTGATCGTGGGTGTCGTCGTCGCGGGCTCCGAGATCGAGCACGAGCGTGGCCCCGTCGGTGGGTGAGCCGACTCGCAGGTCGTGCAGCACGACTCGGGCGCGTCCGAAGGGCACGTACCAGTAGTCGGCCTGGTGCAAGTGGTAGTGAAGTCCGACGATGCATCCCTGCTGGCGGTCGGCGCGGTTGGCCTGCACCATCTCGCGTCCCTGCGGGAGCCATTCGCGTCGGTAGGTCTCGACGAACACGCCGCGCTCGTCGCCGTGCAGCGTTGGATCGACGACGAACACGCCCGCAACGATTGTGGACTCTTCGACCGCGGCCATCACCACGTCCTGTCTAGTCGAAATCGGTGATCCAGCCTCCACCGAACCGTCACCGGACCTCTGCGGTGCAAGGACCGGGCCGTGCCAAGATGCGCGCATGGAACTCGAGTGGGTCGACGGATCCGTCGATCTCCGGTGCCCGGTGTGCGCTCATTCGGCTGCCCAGCGGCGTGTTGCGCGTATCGACGTGCCATGGCGCGACGAGCTCGTCGACATTGTGCGGTGCGTGGAGTGTGGGGCGGTCGTGCTCGGGGCGACGCTCCCGCCGTCGATGTACACCGACGCCGACTGGGACTACTACATCGAGCAGATTGCGGGCGTCAACACGATCGCCGACACGCTCGTGCAGACCGGCTTCGGACGCGGCGCCCGGATGCTCGACGTGGGATGCGGGTACGGATTCGCGCTAGATCTCGCCCGCTTTCTGTTCGACTGGAAGGGCATTGGTCTCGACCCGTCCATCGCCGCGGCCCGCGGGAAGGCCGAGCTCGGGCTCGACATCCGACCCGGCATGCTCGACGATGCCTTCGATCCCGAAGAGCGTTTTGACGTGATCTTCTCCTCCGAGGTGATCGAGCACATCGCCGATCCCCGCGAGTTCCTTGCGGCGGCGCGTCGGCGTCTCTCACCCGACGGTGTGCTCGTGCTCACCACACCTGACGCCGACGCAGTCACGCCCGACACTCCGTGGACGACCTTGTATCCGGTGCTCTCGGTGGGCAACCACGAGTTCCTTGTGAATGCCGACGGTTTCGAACGCTTGCTGCGCGAGGCAGGGTTCCACGCCAAGGTTTGGAACGTCGGGCCGAGTCTGCGCGCGGTGGCCGCACATCACCCGGGTCCGTTGGAGTCGGTTCGGCCCGAAGGTCAAACCGCAGTGATCGATCTCGTGCGCTATGCCGATGAGCGCGCGGCCAGCGCCGCTCCTGGCTCCGCACTCGCGCTCGGCATGGCGACGCGTCGTCTCAAGTGGGCTATGAGCGAGAACATGCTCGACCGTGCCAGCGCGGGGCTCCCAGCGCTGCGCAGCGCGCTGCTCGACCGCTACCAGATCGACATAGACGATCCGGAGTCCGTCGTCGGGCGAACCGACGTTCCCGCGGTGCTCACGATCATCTTCTTCAACCTCGGGTTGCTGCGGATGTGGCACGAACGGTCTCCGCAGCGCGGTGCCGCGTGCTTTGCCGCAGCCGCGTCAGCCGGTGCAGCCCAGTTCGAGCGGCACGGCTTGTACCAGGACCCCGAGACGCCGACGGTCGAAGCGCTCGCCCGCGGTCACCTGGCGCTCGCGTTCGCACGGTTCGCGCCAGAGAAGGTCGACGCAGTGCTGGCCGAGCTCGATCAGGGAATGGAGCGCGGCGCGGGGAACACGGAACTCGTCGCCGAATTGCGTGCACGGGTGCAAGCCGAGCTCGCCGTGCAGCGCTCCCTAGTGAAACGCACCTACCGCCGCGCCCGCGCCATCGCCGGAACGATGAAGCGCCGCCTCCAGAACGGAGTCAAGAGCGGGTTCTTGGCACGCTGACGCTCGCTGAGCGAGCGTCAGCGTGCCGAAAAGCCGGGGTTGTGGATTACTCGATGTCGATGGTGGAGTGGTCGCCGAGCATGAGGCGGAGCGCGGCGGGCTTCTGTCCGGAGCGGGTGACCTCGACGTGGCGACCGATGAGCGAGTCGGCGAGGCCGGGGATGCCGATGATCTTGCTGCCTTCGAGCACGACCGAGTGATCGAGCACGGAGTCGCGGATCTCGCAGTCGTCGGCAACCGACGTGTACGGCCCGATGAAGCTGTTCACGACTTGCGTTCGCTCACCGATGATGGCGGGCCCGCGGATGCGTGACCCGACGATGTTCGCGTCAGCTTCGATGACCACGCGTCCTTCGATGCTCGACGCCGCGTCGATCGTGCCGAGGTTCGAGGGTTCGAGTCGCTCGAGCAGGTAGCGGTTGCTCTCGAGCAGAGGGTCCTTCTTGCCGGTGTCGATCCACCAGCCAACGAGCACCTCGTGGATCACGCGGTGACCGTGATCGATCAGCCATTGTATGGCGTCGGTGATCTCGAGTTCGCCGCGCGCCGACGGTTCGATTGCGCGCACGGCT
>SHVJ01000077.1 GCA_009694295.1 Acidimicrobiia bacterium | reverse complement strand
ATCGGCGGCACGCAGCGCGGACCGAGCGGCGCCGACCACGTACAGCGACCCGGTGACGACGATCTGGTCGCTGGCGGCCGTCAGCTCGAACGCCCGGGCGAGCGCGTCGTCGACCGCGTCGACCACCTCGATCCGATCCCGCTCCATGCCGAGCTCGGCCGCGGCATCGGCGAGCTCTTCGGGAGGACGGGCCCGGGGGCTCGGCGGGCGGCAGCACACGAGCCGAGCGGCGGCGGTGACGCCGAGCGCCTCGAGCATCTCGCTCGGATCCTTCTCTCGCAGCAGCCCGACGACCAGCGTGCGCGGCGTTGATGGAAAGCCCTCGGCGAGCGCCGCCGCGAGCGCGCGAGCGCCGGCGACGTTGTGTGCACCGTCGAGGAGCACCAACGGATCGTGCCCGAGTACTTCGAGTCGCCCAGGAGAAGTGACGCTCCCCAGCACCTCACGCACGAGATCGATGTCGAGCGCGCGACCCAGGAAGCACTCCACGGCGGTGATCGCGGCGACCGCGTTGTCGGCTTGATGCGCGCCGTGCAATGCGAGGAACACCTCGTCGTAGCGCGCCGCGGGCGTGAACAGGCTCACGAGGCGTCCGCCGAGCGCGAGATCGTTTGCTACGACACCGAAGTCGCGGTCACGCAGGAACAGCTCGCTTGGCTCACGAGCCTCGAAGATAGGGAAGAGCTCGGGATCGGTCTCGCCCAACACCAGCGCCGCACCGGGCTTGACGATCCCCGACTTCTCGGCCGCGATCCCGGCACGGGTCCGACCGAGATACTCCACGTGATCGATGCTCACGTTCGTGACGACCACGACACGGCCGTCCGCGACGTTGGTGGCGTCCCAGCGCCCGCCCAGACCAACCTCCACGACCGCCGCTTCCACCGCCACATCGGCAAAGAATCGGAACGCGAGCGCAGTGAGGATCTCGAAGTAGCTGGGAACCGCCGCAAGATGCGGTTCGACGTCGGCGATCACGGTGAGCAACTCGGCGAGTGTCTCGTCGTCGATGTCTTCGCCGTTCCAGGTGATGCGCTCGTTCACGCGTTCGAGGTTGGGACTGGTCGTCGCCCCAACGGAAAGGCCGTGCGCGACGAGCAGTGCGCTGGCGATACGCGCAGCCGACGTCTTGCCATTCGTGCCGGTGAGATGGATGAGGGGGTACTCGATCTGGGGAGAGCCGAGCAGCTGGGTGAGCTCGAACATGCGATCCAGCGTGGGGTGGGTCGTCCGCCGATCCACGTCGACCGGGACGCCGAGCGACTCGAGGTTCACATGCGCGTCAAGCCACGCCAATGCCTCGCCGATGTTCATGTCAGACCGGGTCGGGCGCGGCGAACACGACGTCCACCAAGAACTCGGCGGACTCTTCAACATCGATCACGGCGGCGCGTGTTGCTTCGCGAACGTCGTCAAGCGCACCCTGGAGGGCAGCCAAGCGCTCAGCCGTGTCGTGGACAACGACCCGCTCGACGTCGGTGCGCAACGACACCTGTGCCGTCGTCTTCGCCTTGCGCACCTCGCCCAAGACCTCGGCAGCCACGCGATAGACGAGGGCTGCACCGTCGGCGGCGGTCGTCCGCACTGCGGCCGAGTCAGGCCAGGACGAACGATGCACCGAGCCGTCGCGCCACCACGACCACACCTCTTCGGTCACGAACGGCAGGTGGGGTGCGAACAATCGCAACAGCGCATCGAGTGTGATCTGGAGCGCCGCCCGCGCGGAGTCAGCTCCCTCGTGGGCGTCGTCGCCGTAGGCGCGTTGCTTCACGAGCTCTACGTAGTCGTCGCAGAACGACCAGAAGAAGCGCTCCGTGCGCTCCAGCGCGCGCGCATAGTCGTAGCCGTCGAACGAGCGCGTCGCTTCACCGACGAGATCGGCGAGGTCGGCGAGCAGTGCACGATCGAGCGGCGCGCTCACGTCGAGATCAGTGACCATGGTGTCGCCGGCCACGCCGAGCGTGAACTTCGACGCGTTGAGGATCTTGATCGCGAGCTTGCGCCCGACCTTCATCTGACCTTCTTCGAAGGCCGTGTCGGTACCGGGTCGGCCGCTCGCCGCCCAGTAGCGCACGCCATCGCTCCCGTACTGCTCGAGCAACCCCATCGGCGTGACGACGTTGCCCTTCGACTTCGACATCTTCTTGCGATCGGGATCGAGTACCCATCCCGAGATTGCGGCGTGTGACCAAGGCAACGCGGCGGACTCCAGATGCGCGCGCACCACGGTGGAGAAGAGCCATGTACGGATGATCTCGTGAGCCTGCGGCCGGAGGTCCATCGGGAACGTGCGCGCGAAGAGATCGGCATCTTCCTCCCAACCACACGCGATCAGCGGCGTGAGCGACGACGTAGCCCACGTGTCCATCACGTCGGGATCGCCCATGAACCCACCCGGCTTGCCCCGCTGTTCCTCGGTGTATCCGTGCGGGACTTCGCTCGATGGGTCGATCGGCAGATCGTCTTCCGACGGCACGAGCGGCGAGTCGTAGCTCGGCGCGCCATCGGCATCGAGCGCGTACCAAACCGGGAACGGCACACCGAAGAAGCGCTGACGGCTGACGAGCCAATCGCCCGTGAGCCCTTCGACCCACGATTCGAAGCGAGCGCGCATGTACTCGGGATGCCACTGGAGATCGCGGCCACGTGCCACGAGCGCGTCACGCACCTGTTGGTCACGCCCCCCATTGCGGATGTACCACTGCCGCGTGGTGACGATCTCGAGCGGACGATCACCCTTCTCGTAGAACTTCACCGGGTGCACGATCGCCTTGGGCTCGCCAACGAGCTCGCCGGATGCCTGCAACACCTCGACGATGGCGGCCTGGGCCTGCTTGACCGTCTTCCCCGTGATCGCGCCCCAGGCATTGGTTGCAATGTCGCCAGCAAGCTCGAACGGTGGGTCGGCGATGATGCGGCCGTTCTTGCCGACGATGCCGCGCGTCGGGAGGTCGAGCTCGCGCCACCAGGTCACGTCGGTGAGGTCGCCGAACGTGCAGACCATGGCGATGCCGGAGCCCTTCTCGGGGTCGGCGAGCTCGTGCGCCTTCACCGGCACTTCCACACCGAAGAGCGGCGTGCGCACCGTGGTCTCGAAGAGCGGTTGGTAGCGCTTGTCGTCGGGATGGGCCACGAGCGCGACACACGCAGGCACGAGCTCCGGGCGGGTGGTTTCGATCACGACGTCGTCACCGCCGGCGCCGTGGAAGCGAAGCGCGTGGTACGCGCCTGGCAGCTCGTGGTCTTCGAGCTCGGCTTGTGCGACCGCGGTCTGGAAGTCGACATCCCACAAGGTGGGCGCTTCGGCTTGATAGGCCTCGCCGCGAGCCAAGTTCCGAAGGAACGCCCGTTGCGACACGCGCTGAGAGCGCTCGCCGATCGTGGTGTAGGTCAAGCTCCAGTCGACCGACAATCCGGCGAAGCGCCAGAGCTCTTCGAACTTCTCCTCGTCGTCGTCGGCCAAACGTCCGCAGAGCTCCACGAAGTTGCGACGCGAGATCGCAATCGCCTGCTTCGGCGCCTTCTCTGGTGGCTCAAACGCGGCGTCGTATGGGAGCGACGGGTCGCAGCGCACGCCGAAGAAGTTCTGCACGCGCCGCTCGGTGGGAAGGCCGTTGTCGTCCCAACCCATCGGATAGAAGACGTCGCGGCCTCGCATGCGTTGGTACCGGGCGATGGTGTCGGTGTGGGTGTACGAGAACACGTGCCCGACGTGCAGCTCGCCGCTGACCGTGGGTGGAGGGGTGTCGATCGAATAGACATCGCTCCGATCCGTCGAGCCACCGAACCGATAGGTGCCGTCGGCTTCCCACTGCGCGGACCATTTCGCTTCGAGCCCGTCAAGTGATGGCTTTTCCGGCACTGTCATGACCAAGCAGCGTACTTTGGGGGCATGGCAGGACTGCTCGAGGATCGCGTCGCGCTCGTGACGGGCGCGCGCCAGGGGCTCGGTCGAGCGATCACGGTGGCGTTCGTCGAGGCAGGCGCGAAGGTGCTCGCGCTCGACGAGTCGCTCGACGGCATGGACGAGACCCTCCGGCTGTCCAACGAGAAGGACCGCCGCGACCGGGTGCGGGTCGTGCAGCTCGATCTCGTCGACCCCGCGTCCGCAGGCAAGGCAGTGGAGGAGTGCATCAAGCACTTCGGCGCGCTGCACTGCCTTGTGAACAGCGCCGCGGTGTGGTTCTACCTCACGCTCGCGGATCTGACGGTCGAGGACTGGGATCGCCTCCATGCGGTGAACGTCCGCGCCCCGGTGTTCCTCGCCCAGGCGGCTACTGCTCACCTCGCCGCGCAGGCGGGAGGCAGCATCGTGAACATCGCCTCGATCCAAGCCCGCGTCTCGGGTCCTGGGGGCGTCGCCTACGCGTCCTCGAAGGCTGCACTCGTCGGTGTCACCAGAACGATGGCGACCGAGCTCGGCCCTTTCGGGATCCGCGTCAACGCGATCTGCCCCGGGTGTTTCACCGAACACGAACACCGCATGCGCTCACGCCCTGAGATCCCGGCCTACCCGCTCGGGCGCTTCGGTCGACCGGAAGAGATCGCGAGCGTGGCGGTGTTCCTCGCGTCCGACGCCGCGTCGTTCATCACCGGTGAGGCGATCAACGTTGATGGCGGAACGAGCGCGCTCGCCCCGGAGTACGCCGCCGTGGTCGCGTCGAGTCGGGCGCCCGCTCCCGTATCACTCCCACGAAGGATTCGGAGCTACGCGAGAAGGCGACTGCGAGGCTCGCGGTCAGCTTGATCACCAACCACCAGTGCAGCGAGAAGCGCCAGCCCGCAATGGCAGCCGCAACCGCCTCAACGGATCCCCCGCGCAAGACCCCGGCAGAAATGCCGGGGTTTTATCGCGTCCGGCGTTACGCCGTGCGCCTGTCCGGAGTGCTCGTGATCAGCGTGGGTGTCATGTGGTCGATCACGACGGCGCGATCGATCACGCAACGAGCCACATCCTGGCGGCTCGGGAGGTCGTACATCACGTCGAGGAGCACTTCTTCGAGGATCGCCCGCAACCCACGAGCGCCGGTGCCCCGCTTGAGCGCTTCCTGCGACACTGCCTCGAGCGCGTCGTCGGTGAGCACGAGGTCGACGTCGTCGAACTGGAAGAACTTCTGGTACTGCTTGAGCAATGCGTTCTTCGGCTCCACGAGGATGCGCATGAGCGCGTCCTGGTCGAGGTTGTGCACCGCGCCGACCACTGGCAAGCGACCGACGAACTCGGGGATCAGCCCGAACTTCAACAGGTCTTCAGGAAGCACGCCGGCGAACAGCGCGCCGATGTCCTTCTCCTCGGCCTTGCGGATGTCGGCACCGAAGCCCACACCGTGGTTGCCGACGCGGCTCTCGATGATCTTCTCGATGCCCGCGAACGCTCCACCGCAGATGAAGAGGATGTTCGTGGTGTCGATCTGAATGAACTCTTGGTGCGGGTGCTTGCGACCGCCCTGGGGTGGCACCGACGCCGTCGTGCCCTCGAGGATCTTGAGGAGCGCCTGCTGCACACCTTCACCGGACACATCGCGCGTGATCGACGGGTTCTCGGCCTTGCGCGCGATCTTGTCGATCTCGTCGATGTAGATGATCCCGGTCTCGGCCTTCTTCACGTCGTAGTCGGCCGCTTGGATCAGCTTGAGCAAGATGTTCTCGACGTCTTCGCCCACGTAGCCGGCCTCGGTGAGCGCAGTCGCGTCGGCGATGGCGAACGGAACCTTCAAGAGGCGCGCGAGCGTCTGGGCGAGCAACGTCTTGCCGCAGCCGGTGGGGCCGATCAGCATGATGTTGGACTTCTGGAGCTCGACCTCGGGGTCGCCGTACGCGCCTGCTTGCACGCGCTTGTAGTGGTTGTAGACCGCGACCGAGAGGATCTTCTTCGCGCCGTCTTGACCGATGACGTAGTCGTTCAGGTACTCGTAGATCTCACGCGGCTTGGGCAGCTCGTCGAAGCGAACCTCAGAACCCTGCGAGAGCTCCTCTTCGATGATCTCGTTGCAGAGGTCGATGCACTCGTCGCAGATGTAGACGCCCGGGCCGGCGATGAGCTTCTTGACCTGCTTCTGGCTCTTGCCACAGAACGAGCACTTCAGCAGGTCGCCGCCATCACCGAACTTCGCCACGTGGTTCCCCCTGCCTACAGCCTGGTCGCGCTCGCTCGTGGCCCGGGTACCCGTCCACGACCGGGCAGATTCGCTCGCCTGCGCACGGCTCTAGTTGACCCCGGCCGCCGCCGCGACCGACGCCAGCTCGCGGTTGGTGATCACCTCGTCAATGATGCCGTACTCCTTGGCCTCGGGCGCGCTCATGATGAAGTCGCGGTCCGTGTCGGCGCCGACCTTCTCGACGGTCTGGCCCGTGTGGTGGGCCAGCAAGCGGTCGAGCAGCTCGCGCATGCGCACGATCTCCTTGGCCTGGATCTCGATGTCGACGGCCTGACCCGAGGCGCCACCGTGCGGCTGGTGGATGAGGATGCGTGCGTGCGGGAGCGCGAAGCGCTTGCCCTTCGTGCCCGCACCGAGCAGTACGGCCGCGGCCGAGGCGGCCTGACCGACGCAGATCGTCTGGAGGTCGGGCTTGATGTACTGCATCGTGTCGTAGATCGCGAACAAGGCCGTGATCTCACCACCCGGCGAGTTCACGTAGATCGAGATGTCCTTGTCGGGATCTTCGCTCTCGAGGTGCAGGAGCTGCGCGATCAACAAGTTGGCGACCTGGTCATCGATCGGCGTGCCGAGGAAGATGATCCGCTCCTTGAGGAGCCGTGAGTAAATGTCGAAGGCGCGCTCACCACGGTTCGTCTGCTCGATGACCGTGGGCACGAGGTAGTTCTTGATCGGCTCGCTCACTCGCTTGGCTCCTCTTCCTTCTCTGACTTCTGCTCTGGGTTTGGAGTCTGCTTTGGGTCTGGCGTCTGGTCTGGGGCTAGGGATGGGGATGGGGATGGGGATGGGACTTCGGTGTCCTCGGCGGCGGAGCCACCGGGGAGGCTCAGATCGACGGGGGTACCGGACTCGTCAACGACAGTGGCGTGGTCGACCATGAACTGGAGCGCCTTGCCACGGGCGATGTCAGAGCGTACCGCCTCCAATGTGCCCCTTTGTTCGAACTCTTTGCGCACCTTTTCCGGGGTTTCCTCGGCCCGCTCGGCCATCCGGGCGATCTCGGCGTCGAGCTCTTCGTCGGTCGCGGCGATGCCCTCTTGGGCGACCACCGCACGCAGCGCAAGGTCGGCGCGGACACCCAACGTGGAGCCCGCCCGCAGATCCGCGACGAACGCTTCCTGTTCCTGACCCGTCGCGGCGAGATATTGCGCGATGGTCGCGCCCTGGTGCTCCAGCCGGTGCGCGAGGTCGTGCAACCGCCGCTCCATCTCTCCGACCACGAGTGCCTCGGGGAGCTCGTCGGTCACCAGCTCCGCGGCGGCTTCCAGCACCTTGTCGCGCACGAGCATCTGCGTCTGCACCTTGGCGTACAGGTCGAGACGCTGACGCGCATCGGCTTTGAGCTCATCAACCGTCTCGAACTCGCTGACCTCGGTGGCCCACTCGTCGTTGAGCTCGGGCAACACCTTGCGCTTGCCCTCCTTGACCAGGACCTGGAACGTGACGTCTTCACCGGCACGGTCACCGAAGCGCTCGGGCAGTGTGTCGTTGAACTTCAGGATGTCGCCGGCCTTCTTGGCGCGTAGCTCGTCGTCGAGCTTGGGAACGAGCGCGCCCGACCCGACCTCGTAGAGGAAGTCGGTGGCGCTGAGGGCGTCGATCACCTCGTCGTAGATGGAGCCCTTGATGTCGATCTGCGCGTAGTCGCCGTCGGCGAGCGGACCAGTCTTTTCTTCGAGGTCGGCGAACCGGTCGCGCAGCATGTCGATCTGCGAATCGACCGCGTCGTCGGGAACCTCGGGGCTCGGGACCTCCACCTTCAGACCGTCGTACCCCTTGACCTTCACGACGGGACGGACTTCGACCACGGCGTCGAACTTCACGTCGCCATCGGATTCCCCGGCCGTCACGTCGATCTCCGGCGGCGCGATCACGTCGATGTCCTCGGCCGCGACGGCCTTGGCGTAGTAGTTGGGCAGCGCGTCGCGTAGTGCCTGCTCGCGGGCGACTCCGGTGCCCAGCTGCGCTTCGAGGAGCTGGCGCGGCGCCTTGCCCGGACGGAAGCCAGGGATCTTCACCTCACCGGCGATCTTGCGGAAGGCCGCGTCAACCGCCTTCTCGAACTCAGCGGCCGGGATCTCCACGCTCAGGCGAACCTTGTTGCCCTCGAGCGGTTCGACAGAGGTCGTGAGTGACGGCATAGGGGAGGAAGTGAGGATACCCGGGCGTCTGCGCCGGTCTTCGCTTCAGAGGGTGCGCTTCACGGCGTCAGCCGCACGGCGCGGTGGTAGGAGCAGGGACGCCGAAGCGATCCTCGCTCACGACCGGGAGCGGTGCGGCCGTGGTCGTGGTCGTCGCGCCCGAGCTGTCGATCACGGTCGACTGCGTAGTGGTGGGTTGAGACGAGGTGCCCGAGTCGCCGCGCAGGGTACTGATCATCGCCGCGGCAGTCGCCTCGTCCACGAAGAGAACCGACGCTCCGCTCACGTTGACGTTGCGTCCGGGAATCGTCAGGAACTGGACCTTGCTCGAGTCGTTCGGATCAACCCCCCGGAACACATCGATCAACCCCAAGAGGTCGTTCTTCTCCAGCGTGGCATCGATCTTGAGGTTCGGGATGATTCGATCGACGACCTTGCTGGCGGTGAGCGGGTTGGTGAGGCTCTTGTCCACTGCCAGGCGCATGAGCCGGCGCATGAAGTCCTGTTGACGCTTGATCCGAGCAAGGTCGGCCGTCGCGTCGGCATCGAACCAATCCTGCTCGGCGAAGCTGTAGTACTCGATGTGCCGAGACCGCGCGTACGCCAACGCACCCTTGCCGTCGAGCTCATGACATCCCGCGACCGGCGCGTAGAGGCCGGTGCCGTCGTCGCGAGTCGGATACGGGAAGTAGATGGGTACGTCGCCCACTGCGTCGACGACCCCTTGGAACGTCTTGAAGTCGACCTCCATGTAGTGGTTGATGGGGATCTGAAAGTTCTGTTGCAGGGTTTGGATCACGACATCGGGCCCGCTGCCGAAGGCCGAGTTGATCCTCGACATGCACTTCCCCTCGATGATGGAAGTGCAGTGGGTGTCGTCGAGCGGGACACCGGCGATCTCGACCCAGAGGTCACGAGGGAACGAGACGACCACCGCGTGATGCTTGATCGGATCGACATGGATGACCATGAGCGTGTCCGACCGCTGACCGAGCTCCCCCGTCGCTTGGCTACCGAAGGCGGCCTCGTCCTCAGCGTCCGTCACGAAGGCGCGCGTATCTGAGCCGATCAGGAGGTAGTTCGCGACTTCGGTCGGGGATTCCACGGTGTCGACATCGACCCGTTCGATCTTGGAGAACTTCTCGTTGAAGACATAGTTCACCATCACGATTGCGAGCACCATCGTGAGGGCCGCCAGCCCGAGGGCGATCACGTACCGGCGCGCGAACGCGCGCAGAGAAGACTCGGAACTCGGCACGACCGCAAAGCCTAGGCGGGGCCTTCCGACGATCTTTGTCGCACGATTGCGCCCGTTCTCATCGTGATGCGGCGGCCTCACCGCGTACGCTGGTCCAGGCCGGGGAGTGGCGCAGCTTGGTTAGCGTGCCTGCTTTGGGA
>SHVJ01000076.1 GCA_009694295.1 Acidimicrobiia bacterium | reverse complement strand
TCGATACTCCCCGAACCTGTGTTCGCCCGGAGAGGTGTTCGCGGGATAGGTGTTCGGACGGATCGGCCGCCCGGGCGACGACGGAGGGAGCACTCAGATGGGTGTCATGCGAATTGTGGATTCGACGGGAGACAGTTCGGTCACGTGGGCGATCGACGACCCGGTGAGCGTGGCCGAGGCCGAAGCGGTGTTCTCCCGACTGGCACGGGAGCGCAAGATCCCGTTCGCGCGCATGCCGGGGGCGCCGGCCTCCGACGCCGAGCGGATCAGCACGTTCGATCCCGCGCTCGAGGAGATCGTCTGGGTGCGCCCGATCGCCGGCGGCTGACCGAAGGTGTTGGGCCTCCCCACGATCGAGTCGATCGACGATCTCGCTGATGGTCGTCAGTTCCTCGTCCTCCATGGCGGCGGCGAGATCGTGGTGGGGACGGCGCGGCCGTATCCGCATCCTGTTGCCGGCTGTGAGTGGCTGTCGGCCCGGCCGCGCAGATACCGCGCCCCTCGCGCGGTCCCGATGCGCCGCCCGGGTGGCCCGGCCGCGTCGGCCCGGGCCGAGGCCCTGCTCGAATCGCTGCTCCAACCGGCGCAGCTCGCCGACTGGCGAGCTACTCGGCACTTCTGGGTCGCCACGCCGCGCGGTCCGGTGCTCCTCGGCGACCTCTACGCGCTCGTGCATCAGCCCATCGACGAGCCAGGCATCGAGCGGGTTCTCTGCGTCGTGCCTGATCGACACACCGATCTGCCCCTCGCCGACATCTGGGTGAACCTGCTGCTCGTGCTCGCCGTCGAGCCCGACGCGTTCTTCGGCGTCGCGATCCAGCGCGGCCTACGTGTGAGGTGCAGCTAGGGAGTTCACGGTGTGAGGAGGCGTGTTGGTATCGGTGTCTCGCGCACCTCGCCATCGATCAGTGCGACGCGGTACGCGCTGGCTGCGTCGAGCGTGCTCACGACTTCGGCCAACTCGGTGCCGACGAAATGGAGCCCGACGCCGTTGTCGGCCGCGAGCCCATCGGGGAGCGAACCGTTCTTCACGAACTCGTGGTACGCCGGTCGACGCTTCGCCTCGCCGTCGTAGTGCGGCGAAAAGCTCCCCGGGAGGAAACCGAGACCGTTGTCCAGCGCGGCGAGGTCGAGGCCAAACGAGTCGGTCGTGCCGCCTTCGAACCAGCACAATCCGCCTGCACTCACTCCGCACAGAACGATTCCCGCTTCCCATGCCGCGCGCATGACGTCGTCCACGCCATGCAGACGCCAGACGGCGAGCAAATTGGCGGTGTTGCCGCCGCCGACGTGAATCACATCCTGGTCGAGCAGGAACGCGCGCAGGTCGTCGACGGTGCGCGTGAACAGCTCGAGATGCGCGGGAACGCAGTCCTTCTCGTTGAAGGCGCTGTAGAACTGCACGATGTACGGATCCGAATCGCCGGTCGCGGTCGGTACGAAGCACACCTTCGGTCGCTTCGAGCGAGCGAGCCCGAGCGCGTAGTCGTCGAGCGCGCGGCCCTGGGGACCGGACGCGAAGCCGCCCCCACCCATAGCCACGATGTGTCGATCAGGCATAGCGCATCCCCCCATGCATCATCTGGCAGCCCATCATTCGGCGAGACTCAACCCGGCGGCGAGCGCGCCGCCCAGCTCACTGCACGCGGCAAGGTCCGCGGTCGTGGGGTCGTTCAACGCGGCGACGGGTGCCTGCGAGAGCCGCCATTGCAGGCCGGACGTGATCTTCTCGATTGCGCTGCGTGCACCGTCGGTGTCGTTGTTGCCGTGCAGGTACATCCCGAACGGACGACCGATCGTCGAATCGAGGCATGGGTAGTAGATCTGATCGAAGAAGTGCTTGAGAGCGCCCGACATGTACCCCAGGTTGGCGGGGGTGCCCAACAAGTATCCGTCGGCGTCGAGCACATCGACCGCGGTTGCCGCGAGCGCCGGGCGCGTGATCACCTCGACGCCGGTGATCCGTGGGTCCTTGGCCCCGGTGAGGGCGGCGTCGAACATCGCGTGCACGGCCGGTGAAGGCGTGTGGTGGACGATCAGCAAACGAGCCATCTTCACTGCTTCCTCGATGTCGCGGTCACGAACACCACGGTCTTGTCCACTTCGCGGTGCAAGCGCCAGCTTCGCGTGCCTCAGATGGTGACGCCTCAGATGGTGACAACGGAACGCAACACCTCGCCACGCTCCATCTTGTCGAACGCGTGCTCGACGTCATCGAGCGAGATGGTCTCCGACACGAAGCGGTCGAGGTCGAAGCGGCCTTGGAGGTAGAGGTCGATCAGGAGTGGGAAGTCGCGGCTCGGAAGGCAGTCGCCGTACCACGACGGGCGTAGCGCACCCCCGCGACCGAAGAAGTCGATCATCGGAATGGCGGGAAGTGCCATGTCGGGTGTCGGCACACCAACCTGCACGACGGTGCCGGCCAGATCCCGCGCGTAGAACGCCTGCTCGAGCACTTCGGGGCGGCCAACCGCCTCGATGCACACGTCGGCGCCATTGCCCTCAGTGAGCGCGCGGATCCGCTCGACCGGGTCCTCCTTCGATCCGTCCACGGTGTGCGTAGCGCCGAAGTCGGTGGCCGACTCGAGTTTCCGGGGGTCGACGTCCACCGCGATGATCGTGCGGGCACCCACGAGGCGGGCGGCGGCAATCGCCGCGTTCCCTACACCGCCACATCCGAACACCGCGACGGTGTCGTCGCGCTGGACACCACCGGTGTTCACCGCCGCGCCGTATCCGGCCATGACTCCGCAACCGAGCAGCCCGGCTGCTTCTGGTCGAGCCCGCGCGTCGACCTTGGTGGCTTGGCCGGCGGCGACGAGCGTCTTCTCGGCGAACGCGCCGATGCCGAGCGCGGGGGACAACGGCGTGCCGTCGGCGAGTGTCATCTTCTGCGTCGCGTTGTGCGTGGCGAAGCAGTACCAGGGTCGGCCGCGACGACAGGCCCGACACTCGCCACACACGGCGCGCCAGTTGAGGATGACGAAGTCACCCGGGACGACGCCGGTGACACCAGGGCCGACGGCTTCGACAACACCGGCGGCCTCATGGCCGAGCAGGTACGGGTAGTCGTCGCCGATGCCGCCTTCGCGGTAGTGCAGATCGGTGTGGCACACCCCGCACGCCTGCACGCCGATCAGCGCCTCTCCCGGGCCGGGATCGGGGACCAGCACGGTCTCGACCGAGACTGGCTCGCCTTTCGCGCGGGAAACGACACCGCGAACTTCATGCGTCATCGCCCGCGGACGCTAGTGCGTCTGACGCCAGACCGCGCTCGCACATAGCATCTCAGTCAGCGAGCGAACGACCGCGAGGCGGGTATCCCGACTCGCAGAGAGCGAGCCAATGGTGACGACTGAAACGCAGCGCAATGAATCGTACGAAGAGCCCCCGTTCGACCAGATCGCCGGGATCAGTCGCATGCATGTGCAAGCGATGGAGGCGGGGATCGACGAAGCGTGGGCCGGTGCGGGGATGCACCAGCTCCTCTTGCGTACGATCGGGCGCAAGTCGGGGAACGAGCACAAGGTCGCGCTGCCGTATTGGGTCGACGACACCGGGGCAAAGATCGTGGTGGGGTCGTACGCGGGCAACGCGACCCACCCGCACTGGTATCTCAACCTCAGCGATGGCGACGCGAACCCCGAAGTGCTGGTTCGCACCCGTGATGGTTCGCATTGGGCGGAGCCCGAAGTGCTCGACGGCGACGAGTACGCGCGCATCTGGGACGCGCTCACGACCGACCGCGAGTTCTACCGCGAGTACCAGACGCGCACTGATCGACAGATCCCGCTTATTCGGCTGGTCGAGCGGCGTCCCGCCTGACTGGCGACCGTACGATGGCGTCGGCACCCGGCGTGCTGAGCGGCAAGGTCGCGATCGTCACCGGCGCGGGTGGCGGCTACGGCGAGTCGTACTCGCGGTGCCTGGCCGAGGTCGGCGCGTCTGTCGTGATGAGCGATCTCCACGCCGAGCACCTTGAAGCCGCAGCCGCGCGCCTCACCGCCGACGGCCTCGACGTGATCGCGACGGCAGCCGATGTGACCGACCGCGACCAAGTGCACGCGATGGTGCGGGCTGGCGTGGACGCGTTCGGTGGCGTCGACATCTTGGTCAACAACGCGGGGCTCATGGCCGAGATTCCGATGGACATCCCGCTCGCCGAGCTGTCGCTCGACTGGTGGGACCGCGTGCTGCGTGTGAACCTCACCGGCCCGTTCCTGTGCATCCAGGCCGTCGTGCCGGAGATGAAGAAGCGTGGCGCCGGCCGCATCGTGAACCAGTCGTCGGGGGGCGCGTTCGGGCCGTCGGGTGTGTACGGCGTGAGCAAGCTTGGGCTCGTGAGCCTCACGGTCACGATGGCGCACGAGCTGGCCCGCTTCAAGATCACCGTGAACGCCATCGCGCCCGGCTTCACGAACACTGAGGCCGCGTTGCGTGCGCTTCCTGCGGGGATGGAGTCGGTCCTCGATCAGCTCGCACCACTCAAAGGCCAAGGATCACCCGAAGACGTACACGGCGCGCTGCTGCTCCTCACGACGCCCGCCGGCGATTGGATCACCGGTCAAACCCTCAACGTCGACGGCGGCTGGGTCATGCGCATCTAGCCGCATGCGTGAGGGCTTTTCGGCACGTTGGCGCTCGCGGAGCGAGCGTCAACGTGCCAAGAACTGCTCATTTGCGCGCGAAGGCGGCCGTGGCCCGGGGAGACCACGGCCGCTCGACGCGGGGCAGGGAAGACTTACGAAGCGTTGCCGTCGGATGGGGGGGCATCCGGCAGGTCGATACCGCAGGTCTCCGCAGCCGCCCGGAAGGCAGCCTTCTGCTCGTTGGTGGGCTTGACGCGCTCACCGTCATCGCCGCGAGCCGGCTTCTCCACGCCCTGGTTCTCAAGGCAGGTGCGCTGCTCGTCGGTCAGGCGTGGGTGGTGCCGTGCCGGGAGGTCGATGTTGCAGGCCTCCGCAGCCGCCCGGAAGGCAGCCTTCTGCTCGTCGGTCGGCTTGACGCGGTCGCCGTTCTCATCGGCCGCGGGCTTCTCGACACCCTGCTCTTCGAGGCACGCCTTCTGCTCGTCGGTGAGTCGGGGAGGCCGATGACCAACGGCAGCCGGAGCTTCGGTGTCGCTCTCCTGAGCGAACGCGCTCGGCGCGAGTACGCCGACGAGCGCGGTGCTCATCATCATCACGCCGGCGAATGCGCCGAGGCGACGACCTCTCTTGTGTGCACGGGTCTTGAGTGTGGAAGTTGCCATTGCCTTCGATCCTTTCCTTCATTGGGTCGTTCATCGGGGTCGTTCGGGGGCAAGGCGAACTCTGGCGTGCGTACCTGAAGACTCCCTGAAGCGTTCCTGGTCGCTTCTCAGCGTTGCCACAGCAACCGTTGCGCACGATCTGGAGCATGAACCCAACCCAGCAACCCGTAACCCAGCAGGCCGTCACCCAGCAACCCGTCAGTCGTCGCAAGATCCTCCAGCTCGGTGCAGTTGGTGCGGCAAGTGCGATCGGTGGCGGTCAGCTCATCGCCCGCCTCGACCACCGCTTCCCGCCGCCAGCCCGAGTTCCCGAGCAAGTGTCGGCCGCGTTGCCGGAGATCCAGTTCGACATCGGCAGCTTCATCGCGCCCGTGCAAACGATCGAGGGCGTCGAGTTCCGCTTCGGTCCGACCTACACGCAGTTCTTGCCGGCGCGACTCACGCGCCCGCCGACACTCGACGACCAGGCGGCGCTGGCCGACGCGCTGGACACAATCGAGAGCACGTATGCGTTCACGCCGCGGGGCGTGTTCACGTTCGTGTCGTACGGCATCCCGTACTTCCGGTCGCTCCCGCGCTCGCTCGTTGCCGCAAACATTCCCCGGCTCGACGACGAACCCGATCGGTTTGCGTTCGAAGAAGCGCAACCCAGCCCCACCGATGTCGTCGACGCCAACCCCGACATCCGCAAGGCGCGGTTTCACGTGCCGATGCGAATCGAGACCAACGATCTGCTCTTCACGATCCGCAGCGACGACCTGCGCGTCACCCGTGACGTGATGTCGTGGCTCCGCGGGAGCAATCGGCTCGACGGGCGCACCGTGGCCTCGCCCGACCTCGACACCCTGCTCGAGTTCGACGCCTCGCGTCTCATGTTCGCCCAGCCGGGTCGACCGCGACAGCTCGCCGACGCAGCGGGGCTTCCGTACGCGACGCGTGTCCACCCCGACTCACCGATGTGGATGGGGTTCGCCGATCAGCAGGTGGCCGGCTCGGGGCCCGCCGACATCGCCACCTTCCAGGGCAACGACTCAGCCAGCCTCACCAGCACGAAGCGGGACGACTACTTCTTCAACGGTGGGGTGCAGCACCTGTCCCACGTCATCCTCGACCTCGAGCAGTGGTACCTGGATGAGCGGGGCGCCAACGCCGAGACCGAACAGGGAGAAGGCCAAAGCAAGGAAGCCGAAGGGGACAACGACGAGACGTTCCTCGAGCGAGTCCAGTACATGTTCCGTTCCACGCCGCCTCCCTCCGAGGGATTCGCAGACCAGTTGACTGATGGCGGAGGTCCGGCGTACCTGCCCAACGACTTCGATGATGCCGGTGACGCCGAGCGGAGCGCGCGCGGCATTGGAACCGCCGAGAACGAGCACCGGATCGGGCACCTCTCGGCGCTTCAGCGAAGCTCACGGGCGACCGACGGCACGCCCATGCACATCCGAGTCGATGGGCCGGGGTACGACGCGATGGACGTGCCCGACCGTTCCCCGCAGCCGAAGCTCCAGTTCTCGATCTTCGTGCCGACGGCCAAGTTCTTCGCCGATATGCGTCGCAATCAGGCGTCGACCGATCTCTGTCGACGCCATGAAGTATCCGACGACGACAACGGGCTCGAGCGGTTCATCACGACCACTCGGCGTCAGAACTATCTGGTGCCGCCGCGGCGACACCGCGCGTTCCCGCTCCTCGAGCTCCTCGACGGATCCGACGACTTCAGTCGTCCATAGATCTCTGGTCGCCTCCGCAAGCTCCGGCTCCTCCGGCCTTCGGGAGGCTCAGCCACACCGAACGCCTAGCTGAGTCCGCGAGCGTCCTGCTTGAGAGCCGTGTCGACGCACAACGCGGCGGCGACGACCAGGCTCAAGAGCGGGTCCTCCATCTCCTCGTTGATCTCGATGACGTAGTTGTCGGCGGTGGTGAACGCCGCCTTGGCGAGCCCCACCCACTTCTTGGTGATCCGGGCGACCTCTTTTCCGGTCGCGTCCTGGATGTTGAAGTTCCACGCGCGCCAGTTCTCGGCGTTGATGGAACCGACGGCCTGGCCGCCGGCTTCGAGCGAGAAGCGAATCTTGCCGAAGACGTTTGCCTGCTTCACCTGACCGACCTCACTGCCGTCGGGTCGGGTGAGCATGAAGCTCGACTTCACGAATTTGCGCGGGCGCGTGAGCACGAGCACCGCCTTCTCGTCGGCGTCGCGAATCTCGTACGTGTGCGTCATGAACTGGTCGAGGCTGCTCACGAAGCGGGCGATCTTCTTGGCCGTGCTTTGACCGACCTGGGCGACCGCACCAATCTGGTTGCCCTCCTGGTCGAGCACTTTGTACTCGTTGACCAACTCGAGCAGCTTGGCCTTCTGGTTGACGACAAGGATCTTCTCGGTGAAGAGCTTCGGGCGATCGGTCATGTGAGTGCCTCCGTTGCAATCGAGGTGGGGACGTCGAGGTTGTAGAGCCGGGCGCAGTTGCGCCACAGGATGTCGTCGCGCACCGGCGGTGTGAGATGGGCGGTGTGCTCCGCGATCACGGCTTGTGAGTCGGGCCAGGTCGAGTCGCTGTGCGGATGGTCGTTGGCCCACATGAGTCGTTCGTGATTCAGCAGGTCGGTGACTCTGAACGCGACGAGGTCGTCCTGGAAGGTCACGTAGACGTTCTCGCGGAAGTACTCGCTCGGCGGTCGCGTGAGGTCGGCATCAGCACTCAGCCAGTTGCGGTGTCGGTCGAACGCGTGGTCGGCGCGGTACATCCAGTGTGGAACCCACCCGGCATCGGCCTCCACGCACACGACACGCAACTCGGGGTGTCGCTCGAAGACCCCACCGAAGATCAGCGTGCCGATGATGTCCTGACAGCCGCGGATGATGCCGAGGAAGCTGTTCATCTTCGGCCCGCGGAACTTGCCGCCGGTCATCTCGTCCACACCGGTCGTGAGGATGTGGAACGACAGGGGCATGTCGAGCTCGACGGCGGCTCGCCAGAGCGGATCCCATCGGTGGTCGTCGTAGTCGCCGTCGGCATGACACCCCGCGTACCCGGGCAACATCGCGCCGCGCAGCCCGAGCTCGGCGATGTGCTGGAGGTCGTCGACACCTTCTTCAACGCTGCGCAGCGCGGTCTGGCCCAGCCCTACGAGCCGCGCGGGTGCATGACTCTGGAACTCGGTGATCCAGAGGTTGTACGCGTCGAAGCAGGCCTTCTTGAAGTCGACGTCAGGATGGTTACAAAGGAGCATTCCGACCGACGGATAGAGGATCTCGGTGCTCACTCCGTCGCGGTCCTGCTCGGTGAGTCGGGCCGCGGGATCCCAACCTCCCTGATGCAACTCGTCCCAGCCCACAAACATGAACGGGTGGATCGACTCCGCGGGACGGCCCGCGGCGGCGATCATTCCGTACGGGATTCGGCTGCGCCCGTTGTCGATGTCCATGACAGCGCCCATCGTGTCGTCGGTCGCGCCAACGGGCGCGCGGTCGCGAAACTTCGGGTCGATGCGGTCGGCGTAGCAGTCGGCCGGCTCGGTGATGTGAGAGTCGGCCGAGATCGTGAACAGCGCCATGAGGGAGAACGCTACCTGCGGCGCGGTCGGTAACCTACTTACCCATGAGCCGAGGGGCACCGCCCATCGAGGGGGATCGCTATCTGCATCCCGAGATCGAGACGATGGCGCGCGCCGATATCGAGGCCATCCAAGAGGAGAAGCTCCTCGATCTGATTCCATACGCCTACGAGCGTTCGGCGCTGACCCGGGCCACCTGGGACGAAGCCGGTCTGCATCCGCGCGACATCAAGTCGCTCGACGACTTCCGCGAGCGCGCCCCTTTCGTGAGCAAGGACGCGATCAGGGTCTTCCGCGACGAACGCGGGGATCCGTACGGAGGGCTGCTCTGCTACAAGGAGTCGGAGCTCACCGCGATCACGTCAACCTCGGGGACGACCGGTGACCCCACGTTGGTTCCTGAGGTGTGGGGTGGCGGCCGGGAGGGCACCACGCCGGCGCTCGTGCGCGAGTTCTACGAGATCGGAACACGTCCCGGCGACTACTTCACCTGCATCCTCTTCACGTTTCGGGGCGCGTTCTTCGCCATGGTGCAGAGCCTCGGGGCGGTTCCCGTGTTCCTCGACCACACGCCAACCGAGCTGCGGCGTTTTGTGGAGCTGTCGCTCGAGCTGCGACCCACGAACCTCTACAACTTCAGCAATGTGCTCATCAGCGAGCTCGCACGCGTATGCGAAGACATGAAGGTGGATCCCCGCGAGGTGATGTCGAGCTACCACGGCATCGTGCATGGTGGTGAGCCGCTCGGCATGCGATCGCGCAAGCTGCTCGACGAGTGGGGCGTCGCGGGTTTCGAGCACACTGCGGTCGGCGACGCTGGTGCGGCCACGGAGTGTCGCGAGCACGACGGCTGTCACTTCTGGGAGGACGGCGTGCTCGTGGAGCACCTCGACCCCGACGGCACCGACACCATGCGCGACGGTGAGCGCGGCGAGCTCGTGGTCACCTCGCTCGACAACCGCACGATGCCGCTCGTGCGCTTTCGCTCCGACGACCTCGCCGACATCACACGCGAGCGGTGCGGATGTGGTCGCACGCACGGGCGCATCAAGACCGCGGGGCGCAAGGGCGACGAGGTGATCGTCGACGGCCGGTCGGTGCTGCCGATGGACGTGTGGGAGGCCGTGGAGCGATTCGACGAGACGGCCATGGGCCTGTTCCAGATCATCCGCACCGCGTCGAAGAT
>SHVJ01000075.1 GCA_009694295.1 Acidimicrobiia bacterium | reverse complement strand
GGGCACGACCACAAGTTCCGGTTCGGCGTGCAGGTGTCGAGCGCATCATCGGGTGCCGACTGGCGCGACAAGGCGCGCAGGATCGAGGACCTCGGATACTCCACGCTCACGATGCCCGACCACTTCGTCGACACGGCATTTGCCCCGATGGCCGCGATCGCCTTCGCCGCCGCGCATACCACGACCCTGCGCATCGGCCATCTCGTGCTCGGCAACGACTACAAGCACCCGGCGGTCACGGCGAAGGAAGCGGCAACCATCGACTTGCTGTCCGACGGTCGGCTCGAGTTCGGCATCGGCGCGGGCTGGATGCAGACCGACTACGACGCACTCGGCATGGCGTATGACAGCGCCGGAACACGCGTCGATCGCCTCGAAGAGGCTCTGGCGGTGATCAAGGGCGCGTGGTCGGGCGAGAAGTTCAACTTCAGTGGCAAGCACTACACGATCACCGACTACACGGGCCTCCCGACCCCCGTGCAGAAACCCCATCCGCCGATCTTGGTCGGTGGTGGTGCGCCCCGGGTTTTGAGACTCGCGGGGCGTGAAGCCGACATTGTTGGTATCAACCCGAACCTCCGCAAGGGCGCGATCACCGATGACGCAATCAAGGGTGCGCTCGCCGAAGGCACGCGTCAGAAGGTCGAGTGGGTGAAGGAAGGTGCGGGGAAGCGTTTCAAGGATATCGAGCTCCAGATCCGGTATTTCCTCGCCTCGATCACCGACGACGCGGAGGGATTCGCGTCAGCGCTTGCTGGTGGTTTCGGGTTGAGCGCGCAGGAAGCACTCGATTCAGGTGTGGCCCTCGTTGGCACCGTCGAGCAGTGCATCGAGCGACTTCAAAAGCGTCGCGAAGAATGGGGCGTGACCTACATCGTGCTCGGCGACGACACGTTCGAGGCATTCGCGCCGGTCGTCGCGGCACTCGCTGGCACGTAAACAGGGGGAACCATGGCCACGGATCTGGTAATCGACGCCGACGGCCACACGATGGAGCCCGACGACCTGTGGGTCGATCGGATGGACCACGCGCGTTGGGGCGACTGGATCCCACGCAAGGTCACCGAGGATGGCGTCTACGAGAGCATGTACCTCGGCGGCGTGATCCGCAGTGGCGGGCGCGATCTGCGCGACGCGTTCGCCAAGGCGGTGGGGAAGACACCGAAAGAGCTGTACGACCTCCTGGAGAGCATCCGGGTTCCCGGCGGATATGATCCGCACGCGCGTCTCGCCGACATGGACCGCGACGGCATCGACGCCGCTGTGCTCTACCCGACGTTGGGGATGTTCTTCGGCCCGGTCGACGAGATCCCCGCGCTGGCCGACGTGGAGTTCGTGGCCGCGTGCCAGCGCGCGTATAACGACTGGGTGGCCGAGTACTGCTCGGCCGATCCACAGCGCCTGTTCGGGATCGGGGCGGTGCCGCTCCAGGCCCCGGACCTCGCCGTTGCCGAGGCCGAGCGAGCCGTGAACGATCTCGGGTTGAAGGGCGTGTTCATCCGGCCGTCGGCGTACCTGTTCACCGACGACGGCACCGAGCTGCCCTTGAACCACTCTTCATACGACCGGTTCTGGGCGGCATGCCAGGACCTCGATGTGCCGGTGGGTCTGCATCCCGGTGTACACGTCGACACGCCGGGCGCGTGTCGCAAGTTCGGGCTCGTCGCCGTCACCGACAACATCATGTTGTCGAATTCGGCGCGCGACGAGATACATGGTGGGTCCGCGCTCGGGCAGGCGGTGGGCAACACCGTCGACATGGTCGTAAGCATGGGTCGACTGCTGATGGGTGGAGTCTGCGAGCGGTTCCCTCGGCTCCGGTTCTTGTTTCTCGAGTCGGGCGGCGGATGGATCCCCACGCAGCTCCAACGGATGGACGAGCAGGTGAAGGCGTTCCCACTCGAGAAGCGGTGGCTCAGCATGCTCCCGAGTGAGTACTTCTCGCGCCAGTGCTACGCCGGCTTCGAACCCGAGGAATGGAACATCGCCGCATGCGCCGACTTCCTCGGTGCCGATCGCATCTTGTGGGCGTCGGACTATCCGCACCCGGAGTTCCACCCCGAGGTCGTCGAGGAGCTGCGCAAGGGGATCGGCGATCTCGGCGCCGACGACCAACGAAAGATCTTGAGCGGAAACGCGATCGAGGCCTACCGGCTTCCCCTCTGATGGAGCTCGGGCTCGACGGTCGCGTCGCGTTGGTCACGGGTGGGAGCCAGGGCATCGGCCGCGCCATCGCTCTCACGTTGGCGCGTGAAGGTGCAGATCTCGCCATCTGCGCGCGCCGTCAAGATCCACTCGACGCCACCGCCGCGGAGATCGATGCGCTCGGCCGGGGCGCGTTGGCGGTGCAGGCCGACGTGGCGACGCCTGATGGCGCGCAGGCGGTCGTCGACGCGACCCACGAGCGCTTCGGGCGAGTCGACATCCTCGTCAACAACGCCGGGAAGGGCTCACCCAAGCCGCTCCTCGAGCTCACCGATGACGACTGGTACGCGAGCATCGACCTGAACCTCATGAGCGCGGTGCGCGTCGCTCGCGCTTGCGTGCCCGGGATGCGCGAGCGCGGGTGGGGGCGCATCGTGAACATCTCGTCGCGAGTGGGTCGGGAGCCTGACGAGTTCTTCGGGCCGTACGCCGCATCGAAGGCCGCTCTCATCAACTTCTCGAAAACGCTGGCGAACGCGTTCTCGCGTGACGGCGTGCTCACGAACTGCGTGGTTCCGGGCTTGATCCGCGGAGAGGGAGTGCAGGAGGCAGCCGAGCGCAGCGCCGAGGTCACCGGCAAGACGGTTGAAGAGGTCTACGAAGCCACGTTGCGCAAGCGGCCGATCCCGGCGGGTCGGCTCGGTGAGCCAGAGGATGTGGCTGGCCTTGTCGCCCTCCTGGTGTCGGAGCAGGGTTCGTGGATCACCGGGAGCTGCTTCACGGTCGACGGCGGCATCGTGCGCGGCGATCGCTGATCGGCTCTAGGACCGCGCACAGTGGACTTCGCCTTCACCGACGAGGAAGAGACCTTCCGCACAGAGCTCCGCGCATTCCTCGACGCCGAGGTGCCCGATTGGTGGAGCGGGATGTTCGTGGACGACGAACGTGCGATGCCGTTCACCCGTGAGCTGTGTCGCAAGCTCGCTGAACGCGGCTGGCTCACGATGGCGTGGCCAACCGAGCACGGCGGGTCGGGCGCGAGCGTGTGGAAGCAAGCCATCGTGCGCGAGGAGATGTGGGCGCGCGAAGAGCCGCGCGGGCCGCAGTACATGAACCTCAACTACATCGGCCCGGTGATCATGCGCTTCGGTTCGCCAGACCAGCAGTCCCGCTTCCTCCCTCCGATGGCCCGCGGTGAGGTCATCTGGTGTCAGGGGTTCTCCGAACCCGACGCAGGTTCCGACCTCGCGTCGCTCAGCACGAGGGCCGAGGACTGCGGCGACCACTTCGTAGTCAACGGCCAAAAGATCTGGACGAGCTACGCCGACGCGCCCGCCGACTGGTGCTTGCTCCTCGTGCGCACCGACCCAACCACTCCGAAGCACCGGGGTATCTCGGTGCTGCTCGTCGACATGACCACGCCGGGCATCACCGTGCGTCCGATCGACACCATGGCCGGCCCGCACGAGTTCAATGAGGTGTTCCTCGACGACGTGGTCGTGCCTCGAGACTGCTTGCTCGGTGAACTGGACCACGGGTGGGACCTCGTCGTCGCGGGCCTCACCTTCGAGCGGGTCGGCATCGCCCGCTACGCGCGCGCCGGCCGCGTCATCGAGCTCTTAGTGGACTACGCCAACGCCAATGGCCTCGGCCACGACCCAATCGTTCGTGACCGGTTGGCGGACCTCCACGCGAGGTACGAAGCGGCAAAGGTCCTGAACTACCGCGCCATCTCGATGCAGGCGGCGGGCGAGATCCCAACAGTCGAGGCGTCGATCGCCCGCATGCACAACACCCAGCTCGAACAGGCCGTTGGTCACGCGGGACTCGAACTGCTCGGGCCAGCGGGACAGTTGCGTGCGGGTGACCGTTGGGCGCCGCTCCAGGGTGAGGTCCACCGCTATTGGACCCGCAACATCCCGTCGACATTGGCGGGCGGATCGCTCGAGGTCCAGAAGAACATCGTCGCCCAACGCGGCCTCGGCCTCCCGAGGGAGCCGTGAACCTCGAGTTCACCGACGAGCAGCGTCTGCTCGCCGAGACGGCGCGCGCGTTCGTCGATCGTCAGCGCGACGGCGACGATCCCTGGCCCGCGATCGCGCAGGCGGGATGGGCTGCACCGCTGGTACCGGAAGGTGAAAGCGCCGCCGACGCGGGCATCGTCGAGCTTGCTTTGGTCTGCGAAGCGCTCGGCCGTGGCCCGGTGCCGTCTCCGCTCATCGCGACCCGCGTGTTGGCGTCGCTTCCGATCTACCTCGACGGCACGAGTGAGCAGCAGGACCGCTGGCTGCCGGCGTTCGCTGATGGCAGCGCGATCGGGACGATGGCGTTGCTGGAGTCCGTGAGTCGCGACGAATGGGACACACCTGGGATGTCGGGCGTTGGTCGCCTCTCCGGCACGAAGATCGTCGTCCCATGGGCATCTCGAGCCGACGTGATCGTCGTCGCGACGGCCGACGGGCTCCGTCTCGTCGAAACGGCGTCCGCCAACGTGCAGATCGATGGGCACGATGGCCTGGATGGCGAGCCACTGGCCGCCGTGACCTTCGACTCGACGGATGCCGAACCACTAGGAACGGGCGATGGTGGCGTCACCATCGCCGTTGTCTTGGACCATGCCGCGGTCGCGCGGCTGGCCTACGCGGTAGGTGCAGCAGAGCGCGCGCTCGAGCTGACGGTGCAGCACGCCACTGATCGGCACCAGTTCGGACGGCCCATTGGGTCGTTCCAAGCCGTCGCGCACCGTTGTGCGGAGATGCGTGCCGAGATCGATGCGTGCCGCTATCTCACCTATCGCGCTGCCTGGTCGCTCGAGCACACGACAGCCCGGTCTGAGGCGGTGACGACGGCCAAGTCGTATGCCAACGAGGCGCTCCGCCGAGTGTTCATGCATGCTCACCAAGTGCACGGCGCGATGGGCTTCACGACCGAGCACCCGCTCCACCGTTTCACGCGTGTGGCCAAGGCGTTCGAGCTGTCGTATGGCAGCACCACACGGCATCGGGATCGGCTCGCAACCGCGATGGGCTTGGGACCCAACGTGTGAGCATCGCGACGTTCGCGGATGCGCTCGCCGAGTGGGCCGGTCGCCAACCCGACAAGACCGCAGTGGTCGATGCCAATCGTCGACTGA
Organism: Acidimicrobiia bacterium; assembly: GCA_009694295.1. Classification (GTDB taxonomy): domain Bacteria; phylum Actinomycetota; class Acidimicrobiia; order IMCC26256; family PALSA-555; genus SHVJ01. The sequence goes on along the minus strand of SHVJ01000075.1, from coordinate 4,982 downwards.
CCTATGCCGAGCTCGACGCCCAGGTCGATGCTGTCGTGGTGGGACTCCAGCGTCGAGGCTTCGGGCCCGGCGATGTCGTCTCGTCGCAACTCCCAAACTGCATCGAATCGATGGTGCTGTGCTTTGCCGCGACGCGGATCGGCGCGCTGCACAACCCGATCGTGACCATCTACCGGGAACGGGAAGTGGAGTTCATCCGCCGGCAAGCCGAAAGCGCCATGTTCGTCAATGATCCAGCAGACGACGTGGTCCATGGCGAACCCAATGCGCAGCCAGAACCAAGAGATGTCGATCCCGACGCCCCGCGCTTCTTGCTCTACACGTCGGGCTCCACGGCCGATCCAAAGGGCGCGCTGCACTCCGACACGACGCTGCTCGCTGAGTGCCGCGCGCAGGCCGAGTACCACGGCATGACCTCTGACGAGGTCTTCGTGATGCCATCACCCGTCGCGCACGTATCGGGCCTGCTGTACGGGATCCTGTTACCCGTGCTGCTCGGCGCGAAGAGCGTGCTGATGCCGGCGTGGGATCCGACGCGGTTCCTCGAACTGGTGGAAGCCGAGGGCGGCACGTTCTGCGGCGGTGCGACGCCGTTCCTCCAGGGCGTGGTGGAGCACCCTCACCTCGATCGGTACGACCTCTCGTCGTTCCGGTTGTTCCCGTGCGGTGGCGCCGATGTCCCACCCGAGCTCATCCGCGCCGCGATGACGCGTCTCAACATCCGCAGCGGACGGGGCTACGGCTCGACCGAGTTCCCGAGCATCACGAGTTCGGCGGGTCCGGGCGAGCCTGACCACAAGCGCGCCGAGACCGACGGACGACCGATCGGTGCCAACGAGGTGCGCATCAATGATGGTGAGATCGAAGCCCGCGGCCCTGAGCTCTTCCTCGGCTATCGCGACGCCGCGCTTGATGCCGACGCCTTCACTGTCGACGGCTGGCTCCGCACCGGCGATCTCGGGTTCCTCGACGACGAGGGCTACCTCACGGTGACTGGTCGCCTCAAGGACATCGTCGTGCGGTCGGGCGAGAAGATCAGCGCTCGGGAGATCGAGGATCTGCTGCACGAGCACCCAAAGGTGCGCTCGGTGGCCGTCGTCGCGGTGCCTGACGCTCGCACCGGTGAACGCGGCTGTGCGTGCGTTGTGCCGATCGACGCGGCGTCTCCGCCGTCGTTGGCCGAGCTCACCGAGTTCCTGCTCACGCGCCAGATCTCACTCCGCAAGCTTCCCGAACAGATCGACATCGTGGCGGAGCTCCCGATGACCGCCAGCGGGAAGGTCAAGAAGCACGAGCTCCGAGCGCGTCTGACCAACGAGGCGGAGCGGTAGGGTGCCCGCCATCGACGAGCAAACTCCTCTCATCCTTGAGCGCGACGGCGCGGTCCAGTGGATCCGGCTGAACCGTCCCGAGAAGCGCAACGGCATCGACTTCACGCTGCGCGACCAGCTGATCGCGCTGTTTCCCGCACTCGACGCCGACCCCGAGGTCCGAGCGGTCGTCATCACCGGCACCGGCAAGGACTTCTGCACCGGTGGCGACCTCACACCCGGCGGCGACACGAAGATCGCCGTCCGCACGAACATCGGCATCCTGGACTACCGATCGCACGTCGCGACGTGGCAGCGGATGTTCCAGGCGCTCTGGGAGATGGAGACGCCCGTCGTCAGCGCGGTGAATGGGACAACGGCCGGAGCGGGCTGGATGCTCGCGTTGCTCGCCGATCTCGTCGTCGCGGCCGAAGGGGCGCGCTGGACGCACGTGTTCGCGCGCCGCGGAATGGTGCCGCACGGTGGCGACGGCTTCTTCTTGCCACGGATCCTCCCGTTCCACCGACTCAACGAGGTCGCGCTGCTGTCCGATGGTGTGACATCCGAGACCCTGCACGACTGGGGCGTGATCAACCGTCTCGTTCCCGCGGACCAGGTCGAGGCGACGGCCAGCGAGCTCGCGCAGCGGCTCGCGTCCGGCCCGACGCGCAGCCTCGGGATGACGAAGCGCCTCTACCGCCGTTCGCTCGAAAGCGACATGGCGACCTCCTTCGGCGAAGAGGCAACGGCGACAGCGATGATCTCCCAGACCCAGGACCGGATGGAGGGCGTGAAGTCGCTCATCGAGGGTCGCAGGGCCGAGTTCATCGGCGACTAAGAGATGGCGCTGCTCGACGACCTGCGCGTCGTAGAGGCGGCGCTCCTCGCACCAAACATGCTCGGCATGCACCTTGCCGATCTCGGCGCCGACGTGGTGAAGGTGGAAGCGCCGGGTGCCGGCGACTACACGCGCAGCGTCGGCGCGGCACGTCAAGGCGGGCTCTCATTCCTGCACCTGCGTTGGAACCGCGGCAAGCGCAGCGTCGTCATCGATCTGCGGACGCCGGAAGGCGCGGACGTGTTTCGCGACCTGGTGCTGAGCGCCGACGTGGTCATCGAGGGCATGCGAGCTGGTGCACTCGAGCGGCGCGGGTTGGGCTACGACGCGCTCCGAGCGTTGAAGCCGTCAATCGTGTTCTGCAGCCTGTCGGGACTCGGTCAGACCGGTCCGTACCGAAATCTCCCGACCCATGGCGTCGCTTACGACGCCTATGCCGGCCATGCGCCACCGGAGACCACCGACGATGGGTTCGTGACCATCCCGCGCCGCTACTACGACATCGGCACCCAAGCGGGGGGCCTCTATGCCGCGATCGGTGTGCTGGCCGCGGTCATCCATGCACGCGCGACGGGCGAAGGCACGTACCTCGACGTTGCCCAAGCCGATGCGGCGGTGTCGTGGAACGCGACCAAGCTCGATCCGCTGCTGAGCGCCGCGCCGCCCATCGGCGCGGGCGGTCCTGATCTCCAGGAGTCGGTGCGCTACCAGTACTACGCGACATCCGATGACCGGACGATCCTGTTTGCCGCGTCGGAGCGTCACTTCTTCCAAAACTTCTGCGACGCCGTAGGTCGCGACGATCTGATCAGCGAGTCCGACGCGGAGTTCGGCGAGCACGGGCGCGGTGATGTCGTGCTGCGGCGCAAGCTCACCGAGCTGTTCAAGACACGCACGCAAGCGGAATGGGTCGCGCTGTTCATCGAAGCTGACGTGCCCGGCGCGCCCGTGAACGCCGTCCACGAGTTGATCGACGACCCGCAATTCCTCGACCGAGCTCAGTTCGTCGAGCACGAACACCCCGAGGCTGGGCCGCTCCGTATGCTGGCGACGCCGATCCACACGGGCGAGCCACCGCTCCAAGTAGGACCGGCACCTGCGAACGGTGAGCACACCGACGAGGTGCTCGCCGAGATCGGCTACGACACGGGCCGGATCGCCACCCTGCGCGAGCAGGGCGTCGTGGCCTGATCAGGCGCTCGCCGTACCCCACACGTCGAGGAGCGCAGCGGTCGTCGTGACCGTGGCCAGCAACGACACGGTGTTGTCCAGCACCGCCTGCACGTAGTCCGCGTCCACCCCGGCCACAGCGTCTCGTGGCACAACCACTTGGTAGGCCCGGTTGACGGCGTCGAACACGAGACCGAGCAGCGCGACATTCATCGACACCCCGGTGGCAACGATCGTGGTGATGCTCTCATTGCGCAGGATCGTGTCCAAGGACGTGCCGGCCATGGGTGAAGCACCGTGGAGACGGGGGAGCACGAGGTCGGTCGGCTCTGCGCCCACATCGGGATGGACGTCGAACGCGCCCGTCGGCATCGGCTTGCCACTTCGACCCTTGCGGGCGATGGCAAACAGCTTGGAGTTGCGGTTGCCACCGAAGCCATCCGCCCGTGACTCGGTCGTGCAGTGGATGACCGGCACTCCCACCCCCCGTGCCGCGGTCGCCAAAGCCGCAATGTTCGGAAGCATCTCGCTCGCGGCAACTGCTTCGGCCAGCGCCGGCAGTGCGGCACCACGCCCGACGACGACCTCCTGCACCTCCACGGTCAGAAGTGCCGTATGTGCCGGATCAATGAGGTCGCTCAGGTCAATGGGGATGGGAAGTTCCTATCGGACCGGAGGGCGGGTGCGCTACCGCCCTGCGGTATCCTTGCCCCTCAACGCGGACGTGGCTCAGCGGTAGAGCATCACCTTGCCAAGGTGAGGGTCGCGGGTTCGAATCCCGTCGTCCGCTCCAAGAAACCCCTGCACGAGCAGGGGTTTCGTCATGTATCGGCAAGTTGCGCGCGTGTGAGTTGGCCATGACTTGGCCATGACTTGGCCATGGTTTGTCCATGACCGCTCTAGCGTCCCGCCACTTCAACGGGGGTGAGCTGTGGGCGTCGTCTGAGCGCTGCCTGCTCAAGGCTGAGGTGCCTTCGTCTTGTTCGGCTCGGAGAAGGAGCTCGAGACGCTGCTCGTTGACCAGTTGCAGTAACGAGGTTACTGTACGTCGGAAGATGCACGTTTGCCCTCGTTCCGAATATGGCGATGTGTGGCAACCCTGCAAAGAGAGGGGGACCAGTGCCCAGATTGATCACGAGCGACTGTCACATCAGTGCGCCGTACTCCGTTCTCGACGAGCTGCCGGAGTCGTACCGGCAGTATTTCCCTCGGGTCGAACAGCGGCCGGACGGGGACTACCTGCTCGCTCCGGTCGGTGCCGGGATGATGGGCATGACGGCACCGCCGGAAACGAGGATCGAAGGCGATGGCGCCGTGCGCGCCGCCGTCGGCGCGTGCGATGAGGCACACCCGAGCTTCGAGCCCGCCGAAGTTCTCGCGGAGCTCGAGCGCGACGGGGTCTACGGCGCTGTTCTGATTGGGCGAATCGCGGTCAACCTCGACACGATGCCGATCGAAGCCGACATCGCGTACTGCAAGGTAGTGAACGACTGGACCGCCGAGCACTGGGGTCCGTACATGGACCGCGTCGCGCCGGGGATCGTGCTCCCGTACCGAGACGTCGCGGCCTGCGTGCAAGAGCTCGAGCGCTGCGCCGCGATGGGGATGCGCCCGGCGCTGCTTCCCGACGCGATCGGTGAGCAGCCTTACCACCTCGCGGAGTG
>SHVJ01000074.1 GCA_009694295.1 Acidimicrobiia bacterium | reverse complement strand
ACGTGGAAGGTGATGTGCGCGCGCAACGGTCCGGGGTTGGCGTCAGCGTAGTTCTTGCAGAGGTCGATGAACGCGTCGGCCATGCGGTGTCCGAGCTTGGCCCAGGGTTCCCCGGCCGCAGGTTTGCGGCGTTCGGCCATGCGTTCGAAGACGGTCTTGGCGAACACGCCGTCGACGTCGGGCAGCTCGAAGTGCCCGGACATCATCCCGGAGCCGGGCCGGACCCAGAAGCGGAAGTCGCGGGCCTCGCGGCGGGCTTTGGCGTCAGCGGCGGTGGGGATCTTGTGTGTGCGGGCGATGCGTTCCAGGTCGGCGGGTGAGTACCGCGGCGCCCGTTCGGCCCAGCGGGCGTCGGTCTCGGGGGTGGCGATCTCGACCAACGGCTTGAGCTGATCCCACGACAGCGCACCAGCGTGCGCCACGGCGGCGATCGCGGGCAGGGCTTCGAGCTGACGGGCCACCTCCCGGTTCTGGCGGGTAGTGCGGGGCGACTCGTTGTGCCGGCCCCGCAAGACCTCCTCGTTCAGATCCACTTGCCCGCGCTCGTCGAGCACCCGCCGCACCGCGAGCTGCTCGACCTTCAGGGCCCGTTGCTGGGCCTCGAGCTCGGCATCGCGGGCGCGTAGCCATCCGGTGGAATGGGTCCGGAGTTCCTCGAGGCGCTGCTTCCAGTCGAACATATGTTCGTATCGTAGTGACCGGGTGTGACACTGTCAAACGGAACCCAAACATGCCCCTGACCAGCCAAAACGCCGGGATTTGGCGCGAGGCTCGAGTGACGCCTGATGCAGTCGGCCCATCGCCCTCAAGGTCAGGGCAGGTGGGCCGAAGAGTCCCTAATGGTCTTCGAGGACCCAACCCCGCCGGTACCGCCGGAGAATGACCCGCGCAATCTGCCGACGCGACGCGGGTACGGGTTCGCGTCCTTGGCGGCGCTCGCCGTTGGTATCGGCTTTGTGACGTGGATGGGCAAGGACTTCGGGGGCCACCACCTCACTCGGGTCATCGGCGACTTCGGTCAGGCCGCGGCGGCGCTCCTTGCCGGACTGCTGTGCGGACTCCGGGCGCGCCGCGAAGAAGCCCAGATCCGCACGGGGTGGATTCTGCTGAGCGCATCGGCACTCGCGTGGGTTGCCGGCCAGCTCATCTGGTCGTACGCAGACGTGCTGGCCCCTGACGTGCGGCTCCCCGCGCTGGCTGAGTTGGGATGCATCGCGGCCGTTCCCCTGGCGGCCGGCGGCCTCTTCTTGCTCTTTGGAAACCCTGGGTCCCCGGCGTCGCTGCGTTGGCTACTCGTCGACACGGTGATCGTCGCTGGGTCGACCGTCTTCCTCTGCTGGGTGCTGGTCTTCGAGCGGATTTCCCCATCAAGTCTTCACGGGCTGCTGCTCGACCATCGCGTCGGTCTCGCGTACCCGATCGGCGATCTTGTCATCATCACCCTTGCCATCACGCTGGTGAGCTCTGCAACGCGTCGCAACGTGCCGCTTGAGCTCGCCTCCTGCGCGTTGGTCGGGCTCGCTTTCGCCGACATCGCATTCGCGTACCTCAACCGCACCGGCGAATACGTCTCGGGTGGGCTGGTCGACGGCGGTCGGGTGCTTGGCTACCTCCTGCTTGCGCTCGCAGCGCTCAAGGCTGATGTTGTGAGCGTTGCGAAGGAGGATGCACGTGCCGCGCGCCTGTTCAGTTCGGCATCAATCCCGTACTTCATGGCTGGCCTCTGCACAGTGGCGCTCATCTCGCGTGCTGTCGCAGGCCTTGACATCGATGGCATCCAACTCTGGTGCACGTTGGTGGTCTCTCTCGCCCTCGTACTTCGTCATCATCTCATCGTGCGAGAGAACCACTCGCTTACCAGCGACCTCGAGGCGAAGGTTGCGCAGCGAGCAAGCGAGCTGCATCAGAGCGAGACACGACTCAAGACGATGATTCAGAACGTCTCCGACGTGGTCAGCGTCGTTCGTCGCGACGACGGCAAGATGCTCTTCACGAGCGCATCGGCGATCGACGTGCTCGGCTACTCGAGCGCTGATCTGCACGGCGTGAGCATCTTCGCGCTCGTACATGCCGAAGACGTGCCACTGATGGAGGGCTTCCTCGGCAACGCCCTGCACGCCGGTGGGCGCGCCGCCCGTATCGAGGTGCGCATGCGCCATCGCGACGGCTCGTGGCGCAACACGGAGACGAGCGGCGCCGACCTCTCCGAAGATCCGGTTCTTGGTGGTGTGGTCCTCACGACTCGTGACGTCACGGAGCAGAAGCAGCTCGAGGAACAGCTGACACACCAGGCCTTCCACGATTCGCTCACCGGGCTCCCGAACCGGGCACTGTTCGGTGATCGTCTCGAACACGCGCTTGCGCGAGCCCAGCGCACCGGGGTATCGCTCGCGGTCCTCTTTGTGGATCTTGATGACTTCAAGAGCATCAACGACAGCTTCGGACACGTCGCTGGCGATGAGTTACTGGCTCGCGTCGCACAGCTGCTCGTGGCCGCGTTGCGCCCCGCAGACACTGTCGCTCGCCTCGGCGGCGACGAGTTCGCGATCCTGATGGAAGACGCCAGTGTGCCCGAGGCCGTCGATCTCGCAGCGCGTCTGAAGTCAGAGCTCGCGCAGCCGCTCATGATCCATGGTTCCGAAGCGCCCGTCGCATCGAGCATCGGTATCGCCGTGACGGGCGAGGACGCAACCAATGGTGCCGAGCTGATGCGGAACGCCGACATCGCGATGTACAGCGCCAAGAACGACGGCAAGTCGCGATGCCGAGTCTTTGAATCAGGCATGCACAGCGTGGTCCTGGAGCGCGTCGCGTTGCAGGCCGACTTGCGTCACGCCGTCGAGCGCAACGAGCTTCAGCTCCACTACCAACCCGTGATTGAGCTCGTCACCGGCCGGCCCCTCGGTTTCGAGGCGCTCGTGCGCTGGCACCACCCCGAGCGCGGCATGGTCCAGCCGCTCGAGTTCATCTGCCTGGCCGAAGAGTCGGGTCTCATCACGCCGATCGGTGACTGGGTCCTCAACGAGGCATGTCGTCAGCTCGGGGAGTGGGACCACGCGGGCATCACCGACGGCAGCTTCGGCATCAGCGTCAACGTGTCGGGTCGCCAGGTGGCGGACTCCGAGTTCGTCACCACGCTCGCCGGCATCCTCGGCTCCACCCAGCTCGATCCACGTCGACTGACGATCGAGCTGACCGAGAGCACGCTTCTCGAAGACACCGAAGCGACGATTGCTTGGCTGTCCCTTCTTAAGGAGCTCGGCATCCGGCTCGCACTCGACGACTTCGGCACTGGCTTCTCGTCGCTCAGCTATCTGCGGCGGCTGCCCGTCGACTGCCTCAAGGTCGACGCGTCGTTCGTCCGATCCATCGAGCCCGACGGCTCTGGGGGAGAGCTGGCCATCGCCGTGGTGAATCTCGCCCGCACGCTGCGGCTGCGGACTGTGGCCGAGGGCGTGGAACACGCGCACCAGGCCGAATTCCTCACGCGTTCGGGTTGCCGCTTCGCGCAGGGCTTCTACTACTGCAAGCCGCTCCCGCAAGCCGAGATGCCAGCCTTCTTGCGCGCCTTCGGCGCCCCCGAAGCAGCGCAAGAACTGGTGCCAGGCGATCGGTCGCCTGAGCTCGTCTCGCACATCGGTTGACGCCGAAGTGCCGACTTCCTGATATCGACTTCCCTGATTCTGGCTCCCCTGATTCTGGCTTCTTGGTGAAGGGGGCAGGTGCCCGCTACGTTGCCATTCGGTGACCACGCGCGGAGTCGTCGACACGATTCGGGGTGAGAGCCCCGAGCAACGCGAACTGTTCATCCTGGAAGTGTTCGACGACGCGTTCGGCACGCTTGCCGCCAGCGATTCTGCCGCATTCCAGGGCAAGTTCCGCAAGATGGCGGCCAGTGCGTTCGCGTTCTACCGAGGGAGCGCGTGCCTCTACTACGCCGACGTCGTGCGGGATCAAGACGCGTTTTCCGACTCGGCCGCGATGCGGGTGTGGATCCAGGGGGATCTGCACGCCGCAAACTTCGGGACGTACATGAACAGCGAGGGCCGTCTGGTCTTCGACGTCAACGACTTCGACGAGGCATACGTCGGGCCGTTCACCTGGGACCTCAGCGGTTGGCTGCGAGCCTGGCCCTGCTCGGGTACGAGAAGGCGCTGAGCGACGACCAGATCGTCGAGATGATCTCCACGACCGCGAAGAGCTACGCGCATCAGGTCAAGCGATTCGCCAGCAAGGAGCACACCGAGAGCTTCGCCCTCACGCTCGATAACACGACGGGCCGGCTGCTCGACATCATCCGGGGAGCACGACTGAAGACGAGGGTCGCGCTCCTCGACCAGCTCACCGTCGTCGAGGACTTCGACCGCCATTTCCGCACCGGCCCCGACACCAAGGCCGTGGACGCCAAGACGCGTCAGAAGTTCGAGGCGGCATTCACGGGCTATCTCGAGACGATCCCGGCTCGAAAGCTCCAGAGCAGGGTGAGCTACACGATCAAAGATGTGGTGACCCAACGCGGCGTCGGCATCGGGAGCGCGGGCCTCCCGTCCGTCAACTTCCTCGTAGAGGGACCGACCCAGGCGCTCGAGAACGACATCGTGATTTACATGAAGCAGTCGGCGGTCGCGGCGCCGAGTCGTGTGCTCACCGACGAACGGGTCAGCAGCTACTTCACTCACCAGGGTCACCGCACGGTCGTCTGACAACGCGCGCTTCAGGCCTATTCGGACCCGTGGCTCGGCTACACCGAGCTCGACGGTGCCGGTCAGTTGGTTGCCGAGGTCGGGCCGTACGTGAGCGACCTCGACTGGTCCGACATCAACGACTTCGACGAGATCGTGGAGCTCCTGAAGTTCCTCGGTCGGGCCGTCGCCAAGATCCACTGCATCTCCGACGTCGACAGCGATCAGACCCTGATCGACGTGTCGACCGACGAGGCGATCAGCGAAGCACTCGGCGGGCGAGAGGATGAGTTCGTAGCAGAGATCGTGGACTTTGGTCAGCAGTACGGCGATGTCGCACGCGACGACCATCAGCTGTTCATCGACGCGTTCCGCAACCACAGGATCCTGGGACTATGAGCCAAGCCGCCGGACTCTTCCGTCATGCAGTCGCCAGCGGCGACCCGTTGCAAGACCGTGTGATGCTCTGGACGCGGGTCACCAGCGATGATCCCGGCCCCATCGACGTGACGTGGACGGTCGCTCGGGACCGCGACCTGAGCGACGTCGTGTGCGAGGGCACCGCAATCGCCGACCCCGACCGTGATCACACCGTCCACGTGGATGTCGACGGTCTCGAGCCGGCGACGACCTACTACTACGCGTTTGCTGCGCAAGGTGAGCAATCGCCGACCGTACGCACCCGCACCTTGCCCGGGCCCGGTGCCGATCACCTGCGGTTCGCGATGGTGTCGTGCGCGAGTTACAACGCGGGCTTCTTTAACGCATTCGGGCGCATCGCCGAACGAGAAGACCTCGACTTCCTCTTGCATCTCGGCGACTACATCTACGAGACGCCGAACATGTTGCCACCAGGCGCGCCGCAACCCCCAGAGATCGGGCGGCCGTTCGATCTGATCCACCAGTGCCTGACGCTCGACGACTACCGGCGCCGCTACGCGCAATATCACGGCGACCCCGACATCCAGGCCATGCACCTGATGCACCCGATGATCGGTACCGTCGACGACCACGAGTTCGCCGATGGTGCGTGGCGTGATGGTTCGTCGTGGCACAACCCCGAAGTCGATGGTCCGTTCGCCGATCGCAAGGCCGCCGCGTTCCAGGCGCGGTGGGAGTGGTTGCCGTGCCGCCCACCCGATCCTTCCGACATGAGTCGCGTGTACCGAACGGTGCCGATCGGTGATCTCGCCGATCTGTTCATCATCGACACTCGCACGCGGCGCGACGAACCTGGCGGCCTGCCCGATCGCGACGATCCGGCGCGCACGCAGCTAGGAACTGAGCAACGCGAGTGGCTGTTCGGGGAGCTTGAGCGTTCGAAGGCGCACTGGCGGCTGCTCGGGAACGCGTCGGTGATGGGTCAGACGTGGTCGGAGCATCTCCCCGAGTCGGTGACCAACGCCTTGAAGCTGTTGAAGCTCGCGGGGGAGAACGGCGTGGAACCCGATCCCGACCACTGGGGCGGCTATCCAGCCGAGCGCGTGGCGCTGCTCGACAAGCTTGATGAACCGCCCGGCAAGACGGTCGTGCTGAGCGGTGATGTGCATGTCGGGCTCGCCATCGAGCTGCACGATCACGACGCCCCGGGTCGCGATCCCGTGGCAGTGGAGTTCGTCACTTCGAGCCTCACATCGATGAACATCGACGACAAGATGGGCTGGCCGCGGCGCGACGAACGTTCGCTCGAGATCGAGCGCATCGCGATCGAAACCGTCCCGCACTGGAAGTGGTGCGAGCTCGACAGCAATGGTTACGTCGTGATCGACATGACCAGGGATCGTGTCTTGGCCGAATGGTGGTTCGTCGACACGGTGCTCGCGCCGTCAACGCACGAGGAGTGCGGTGGCCGTTGGATGGTCGAGCACGGACGACCATTCGCGGTGCCCGCTCCCTGACGCGATTCTCTGGGTCGGGCTAGATCGAGCGAAGCAACGCTCGAGTGCGCTCGCGCTCTGGCGAGCCGGGCTTGGCGAACTCGGCCGCGATGAGGTCGGTGGCGCCGATTGATGCCAGGTGCTCGAGTTGCGCTCGCACCGAGTCTTCGTCGCCCACAATCACGACGTCGCTCGGGTCAGCGGCACCTTCGCGATCGAGCATCGCCCGATACGACGGCAACACCCCGTACATCGAGTAGATCTTCGCGGCGCGTGCACGTTGGGTCTCCACGTCATCGGTCACACATACCGGTAGTCCAACGACGACGCGCGGTGAGGGACGGCTTGCCGCGGTGGCGGCACCGGTAATCGCCGGAACAACGTGATTGGCGATGGTGGCGGGACCGGTCATCCACGTGATCGTGCCGTCGGCTGAAGTGCCGGCGAGCTCGAGCATCTTCGGGCCGAGTGCCGCGATCAGGATCGGCATCGGTGTAGCACCCGCGACGGTGATCGATCCGTTCGCGGTCAGCGTCTCGCCGTTGAACTCCACCTTGCCGGTGTGCACGAGCGAACTGACGATTGTCAAGTACTCGCGCATGTGCCGCAGCGGCTTGTCGTACGACATGCCCCACATGCCTTCGACGACGACCTGGTGGGAGAGGCCGATTCCGAGCGTGAGCCGTCCGCCGCTCATCGCCTGCGCCGTGAGCGCCTGTTGCGCCATGGTCATTGGGTGGCGCGCGTACGTTGGGACCACCGCGGTGCCGAGCTCGATGTCGGGAACCTCGCGTCCGATCAGCCCGAGCAGTGCGAGTGCGTCGTGCCCCAAGATCTGTGGCAACCAATAGCTCGCAAAGCCTTCGTCGTGCGCCGCCGCGGCGTCGGCGACGATCTCATCGACCGTGCGCCCGGCGGTGTCACCGCCGAAGATCCCGATCTTCAACCCCGTGCTCATCGCGTCTCCTGGTCCTAGGGTGGTCTCGTTCAGCTCACGACGCTGGCGGCGCGCAAGTCTGCGATCTTGTCACCGAGACCGAGCTCGCGCAGGATCTCGTCGGTGTGCTGGCCGAGGTCGGGCGCCGGTGATCCGAGCTGGGCCGGGGTTGCCTCGAACTGGGCCGGGTGGCGCGGCTGACGAATCGGTCCGACGGTTGGGTGTTCGGATTCGACGAGCAGTCCGATGGCTTCCGCATGAGGATCGGCCGCGAGCTCCTCGGGTCGAACGACGGTGCCGCACGGCACGCGCTGGGCCTCGAGGCGCGCCATCGCGTCGGCAGTCGTCATCGTCGCCGCGGTCGTGTAGCAGCGCTCGACGAGCTGGTTCGTGATCTCTCGATGCTTGACCCGCTCGACGATCGTCGCGACGCGCGGGTCGTCGAACCCGTCAACGTCGAACGCTCGGCACAATCCTGCGAAGTCGGCATCGGAGGTTGGCGTTGCGACGCCCCACCCGTCGGTGAACCGCAGCGGTCGGAACGTGGACACGAAGCTCGAGGGTTGCGAACCATCGGCGAGCATCAGCACTTCGTTGCCTGCAGCATCTACCCACAGGAACGACACGACTGCATCCAACATCGACAGGCGCAGGTGTTGTCCACCCGCGCCGCGCTCACGCGCGAAGAGTGCCGCGGTGATCGCCTGCGCCGCGTAGAGCGCTGTGACCTTGTCAGCCGCGGTCTGGCGGACGAACTGCGGTTCACCCGTGACGGGATCGCCTTGGTTGGCTGCGAAACCCCCGTAGGCCTGGATGACCGTGTCGTACGCGCTCTTCGACGCGTATGGGCCTTCGGGTCCAAAGCCGGAGAGCGACGCGTACACGAGGTTGGGGTTCTCAGGCCGAAGGTCGTCGTATCCAACGCCAAGGCGCTCGACCACTCCCGGCCGGTAGTTCTGCACGACCACGTCGACGTCGTGGGCCAGGCGCCGGACGATGTCGCGTCCCTCTTCGATATGCACATCGACTGCGATCGATCGCTTGCCGCGGTTGCACATAAGGAACAGCGCACTCATGCCGTTCACCGACACGCCGACCCAACGGCCAATGTCGCCGATGCCGGGCCGCTCGACCTTGATCACCTCGGCACCTTGGTCGGCGAGCATCGTGGCTGCGTAGGGACCGGTGGCGGCGATCGAGAGGTCGAGCACGCGTATGCCCGCGAGCGGTCCCGTAGTGGTCATCCTTCGAACTCCTGGTTCGTCCGTGGTCTTCCTCCGGGTCCGCTGTACGCGAGTCCGAATGCCGGCTCGACGTCGAAGTGCGCGGCCGCGGCCACCGTGGCACTCGCTGTACGCCACGCGTCGATGAGACGGTCTTCGGCCGGATAGTCGAAGGGATCGGTCAGCACCTGTTCCTCCAACTCGCCTGGCGCGGGCGGATGGTCGACCAGCCAGTGCGCGGTGAGGGCGATCGCCTGTCGCGCTGGCATGACGTCGTGGTAACCGAGCACGCTGCGAATCCGCGTGAGGTCGAGCACTCGGTGGGTGGGGAGCGGCTGCGCAAGCAGCGGGCGCGCGGGCACAGCGAGGTCGTATGGCATCGACACAATCTCGAGCTCGTGCCCAAGTGCGGTCGCGATCAGCTCGATCATCTGACGCACACTCAGCACCTCTTCGTCACCGACGTTGAACACCAGTCCGGCGGCGGCATCAGGTGCACCGATGGCGAGCAGCACGGCGTGCGCAAGGTTCTCGGTGAATCCGTGGTGATGCAACGTAAGCCCGTCGTCGGCGACCACGATGCGGTCGCGTCCATCGAGCACGCGCCGCACGACGCACCACTCGCGCGGCACGAGCTGGTACGGGCCGTACACGTACGGATAGCGAAAGTGCGCGGCTTTCGGATGATGCTCGAACACCGCCTCCTCGGTCCGCACGATGCGGAAACCCTTCTCGTCCTCGCTGGGTTCCGCAACCGTGGGTGCGTCCTCGGAAACGGGGACGGGGAGCCCGAACGGTTCATGGAGGTACGGGTTCATCCAACCTCGGTATGCGGGCACGCCGCCCACCGACACGAACTGGCCGGTCCGCCCGACCAAGAGACGCGCGATCGATCGCAACCGGCCGTACATCGCGACCGCGACATCGAACGTGCGGTCACCGAGACCTTGGGTCAGCGACGCGTCGTCGTACGGGTCGCAATGCAGATGTTCGACTTCGGGCGGTGTCTCGTCGCGTTCGTGCGTGCCGCGGTGCAGGATCGTGACGTCGTAGCCCCGGTCCACGAGCCCGCGGACGATCGGAATTCCCGTCGGCCCGGTTCCGCCGACCACCAACACCCGATCAGGCATCTGGTGTGAACGGGCCCTTGCCCATCTGGTCACGCACGGTCACGACCTGAGGGTTCGTGAGGCTCCGACGTTGCCAGTTCGCACCGTCGACAACGAGCGTGTGACCAGAGATGAAGCGTCCGTACGGCGAGGCGAGGAAGGTTGCTGCCCAACCGAGCTCTTGGCGTTGCCCGACACGCATCGCCGGCTGGCATCCATCCTTGTCGCTCGTTCGATCGAGGTTTCCCAAGATGGCGTCGGTCATGTCCTCGTGGGGAAAGAGGCCCGGCACCAACCCGTTCACCTGGATGCCGTAGGGACCCCACTCGACCGCGAGTGATTCGGTGAGGTTCTTCACGCCCGCTTTTGCCGCGGCCGAGTGTGCGAAACCGGGTCCGCCGGTCCATGCGTACGTGGCGCCCACATTGATGATCGAGCCGGGAGTGCCGGCGACAAAGTGACGACGGGCGAACTCGCGGGCACAGAAGAACGTTCCGTTCAACGTGATATCGACGACGGTACGCCACGCGTTCGGCGACATGTCCTCGGCTGGCACCGGAAAGTTCGCGGCCGCGTTGTTGACGAGCACACTCGGGAGTCCGAACGCGCTCTCAGCAGCATCGAACGCTGCACTCACGCTCTCGGGTTCCCGGATGTCGCACACCACCGTCGTGACTGGAGCACTGAGCGCTTCGATGGCGGCCTGGCCGGAGGCGAG
>SHVJ01000007.1 GCA_009694295.1 Acidimicrobiia bacterium | reverse complement strand
GGCTTCGACTTCGTCAACGGTTTCCACGATGCCGCGAACTCGATCGCCACCGTGGTGTCGACTCGCGTGCTCTCGCCGCGACTCGCTGTCATGTGGGCCGCGTTCTTCAACTTCGCGGCGTTCCTCGTGTTCGGCACGGCCGTCGCGAGCACGATCGCCAAAGACGTGGTCGTCCAGGACGTGCTGTCGATCGGTGTGATCTTCGCTGGCCTCACCGGCGCGATCGTCTGGAACCTCGTCACATTCTTCTTGGCCCTCCCGAGCTCGTCGTCGCACGCGTTGATCGGCGGCATGGCCGGGGCCGCGGTCGCGAAGGGCGGCTTCGGAGTGCTCATCAGCAGCGGCGTGGGAAAGATCGCGGTGTTCATCGTGCTCGCCCCGCTGCTTGGGCTGTTGCTCGGCTTCTCGCTGATGGTGCTCATGATGTGGGCGAGCCACAAGTACCAAAAGGTCGAACGGCTGAACCGGTTCTTCCGGCGCGGGCAACTCCTCTCGGCGGCCGCGTACAGCCTCGGCCATGGCGGCAATGACGCGCAGAAGACGATGGGCGTGATCCTCGCTCTGCTGATCGCGCAGGGAGAGGTTGGGCCGAACGCCAGTGTCCCGCTCTGGGTCGTGCTGGCGGCACACTCCGCGATCGCGCTCGGGACTCTCACAGGCGGTTGGCGAATTGTGAAGACGATGGGTTCGAAGCTCACTCGGCTCCAGCCCGCGGGTGGCATGGCCGCGGAAACCGCGGCGGCGATCACGCTCTTCTTCGTGTCGGCACGAGGCATTCCCGTCTCGACAACCCACACGATCACCGGTGCCATCGTGGGTGTCGGCTCCGCCAACCGCATCTCCGCAGTGCGCTGGGAGATGGCACGACGCGTCCTATGGGCGTGGATCCTCACGATCCCAGGGGCGGCGCTCGTGTCGGCGGTCACGTACGGAATCGTCTCGGCCTTCTGATGGACCGTCGCGCCGCGTTCTTCGCACTGGCTGCCGTCGTGTGCGCGGCCGTGTCGCCGGCCACCGACACGGAGATCCGGTGGATACCGATTGCCATGGCGGTTGCGTACGTCGTGCTCGCCATGTTGTCGTTCCTCGACGCCTGGTCGCGCCACCACGATCACAAGAGCTGACCCGCGCCGCTCACCTGGCGCGTCGCGATGAGTGTCAGCCGAAGCGTCCCGTGACGTAGCCCTCGGTCCGAGGATCCGCCGGGCTCGTGAAGATCGCGCCGGTCCGATCGAACTCGACGAGCTGGCCGACCCGCTTACCGCCCTCCTGGACATCGGTCGTGATGAACGCGGTCATGTCGGAAGTGCGGGCGGCCTGCTGCATGTTGTGCGTGACGATGAGGATGGTGAAGTCCTGCTTCAGCTCGATCATCAGATCCTCGATGCGAGCTGTTGCAATCGGATCGAGCGCTGAGCACGGCTCGTCCATCAAAAGGACATCGGGCTCCACTGCCAAGCATCGGGCGATGCACAGCCGCTGCTGTTGGCCACCTGAGAGGGTGAACGCGCTGTTGTTCAGCTTGTCCTTGACCTCTTCCCAGAGGGCGGCGCGCATCAGCGCGCGCTCGACGATCCCGTCGAGGTCCCGACGTTGTCCTTTGAGGCGTGGACCGAAGGCGACGTTGTCGAAGATCGACTTCGGGAACGGGTTCGGCTTCTGAAACACCATCCCGATGCGTCGCCGTACCTCAACGGGATCCACGCGCGGCCCGTACAGATCGACGCCGTGGTACTTGATCGACCCATCGACCTTCGCACCCACCACCAAGTCGTTCATGCGGTTGAACGAACGCAGCAGCGTCGACTTCCCACACCCGGACGGTCCGATTAACGCAGTGATCTCTCGCGCGTTGATCGTCAGGTTGATGTCGGCGATCGCCGGCACACCCGAATAGCTGATCGTCACAGCTTCGGCCGCGAACACGATCTGCGTGGCTTCCTCCGCGTCCGAGCTCGACGACGAAGATTGCTCGTGCACCACGGGCGGTGTCAGATCAGGAGGTCTCAGCTCGGGCGGCTTCACATCGGGAACCGGCATCGCCGTCAGCGTATTCGGCGTCGTTCGAAACGGCGTCGTCTGGCAGTAGCGACGAGGTGAACGACAGGTGAACACTCTGGGCGACACGAGGGAGTAGGTGCGGCCAGGTACGCGATGCGGTCACAATGCCTTCACCCCCCCTTCACCACCCTTCACTCCCCTTCGCCAAACTCTCGCGAAACCGAGGCACCGATGCAGAGCGTCCCGACACCCGAGGGACCCCAGGAGACCCGCCGATCATTCGGCGAGCAGCTCGACGAGATCCGCAGCGACGTGATCACGCTCGCCGGCTTGACCGTCGAGGCGATCGGCGTGAGCACCCGAGCCCTGCTCGACGCCGACCTGGGTGCTGTCGAGCGAATCGTCAACGACGACGTGCGGGTCGATGCGCTCAAAGAAGCCGCCGAGCTGCGCGTCTACGAGATGTTCGCCACGCAGCAGCCCATGGCCGGCGACCTCCGAACGCTCCTCGCGGTGCTGCGGATCCTCCAGGAGATCCAGCTCACCGCCGACCTCACGGTCAGCATCGCCAAGGGTGCCCGGCGCATCTATCCGGGTGAGCTCGCACCGCGGGTGCGCGGCCTCCTCGAGCGGATGGGCTCTCAGGCGACCGTGCAGTTCAAGCTTGCGGTCGACGCGTTCGCCGACGGTGACTCGGCCGTCGCGGCTGCGTTGCCCGACATGGACGACGTGATGGACGACCTCCAGAAGGAGCTCTTCCGCGCGATCTTCGCCACCTGCGGGAACGATGAGGCCGGACTCCATCAGGCGGTCCAGCTCGCGCTGCTCGGTCGGTACTACGAGCGCATCGCCGACCATGCGGTGCTCATCGGCGCGTGGGTGCGCTTCATGGTCACCGGTCAGATGCCCAGCCGCTCCGACAGCCAGGACAGCGCCACTCCCTGACCCTTTGGTCGCACTCGCTCGGCGGAGGGATGCCCTCCGCCGCCCTTTGGGACGCTCGCCGCTCCCAGGTCTGAAGTTACGTCTGTGTTCATTCGTCGTTCACCTGTGCGGAAGGTCATGGCCATGTGCGTTTCGTACGGTCGCAACGCCATGAACTTCGCGCACTTCAGGAGGAATCCATTGACCCGCAAGTCCCAATTGCAGCGCGTGCTCTCTGCGGCGATCGGCGCGCTCGTGTTGACGTTCGGAGTGGGTGGTGGCATCGCCGCTGCACAGGCTGAGGGCATCAACGTCTCGGGCTCGTCGACCGTCGAGCCGATCACCACGCTGATCGGCGAGTTCTACGCCGAGACCAACCCCGACGTTGCCGTTCGGGTCGACGGTCCCGGCACCGGCGACGGCTTCCAGCTCTTCTGCAACGGCGAGACCGACATCAGCGACGCGTCCCGCCCGATCAAAGACGAGGAAGCCGCAGCCTGCGACGAGGCCGGCATCACCTTCACGGAGCTGCCCGTCGGTCTCGACGGCCTCACGGTGATCGTCAACAAGAAGAGCAACCTCGGGCTCAAGTGCCTGAGCCAGGCCGACCTCTACGCCATCTTCGGTCCGGAATCGACCGGCGACCTCGCCGACGACTCCAAGCTGGCCAACGAGATCACCGGCACCACGAACCTCCCGGCCAAGGGAACGGTCAAGAAGTTCACGCCGGGCCCCGAGTCGGGCACGTATGACGCCTTCATCGAGCTCGGATACCTGAGCATCATCGAAGAGCGCGTCGCGGCCGGGAACGTCACTGACACCATCACCAACGAAGACGGTGAGGCGGAAGCCGCTGAGCCGCTCATCTCCAATGGTCAGTTCCCGAACGACAACGACATCGTCAAGCAGGTCGAGGCAAACAAGAGCGGCATCGGCTTCCTCGGCATCGCCTACTACTTGGCGAACACCGACAAGCTCAAGGCCGTTGCCATCGAGGACCCGGACTCGGGTACCTGCGTCAAGCCGTCGATCAAGACGGTGCAGAGTGGCTCGTACCTGCCGCTCTCGCGCACGCTCTACATCTACGTGAACAACGAGAAGGCAGCCGACAACGCCGACCTCAAAGACTTCGTCGACTCCTACATGACGAAGAAGAACCTGACGGCGTCGGTGAAGGAAGCCGGGTACGCGCCGCTCCACAAGGACGACGTGACCGCGGCGATCGACGCCTGGAAGTCAGCCCGCTAGAGCACCGCCTGTCACCACCTGAGAAGACGGCCCGGCCGGCCCCCCGGCCCGGCCGTCTTCTCCATTCTTGGGGGGGGATCGTTGAACGACAGCGACCGACAAGCGAGGATGCCGACGTGACCGCGCTGGATCCCAGTCTCCTCAGCCTCGAAGGCGACGGCCGACGGGTCCGACGCGAACGACGCATCCGCATCGGCTTCTGGGTCGCCGGGATGTCCACCCTGGCGATCAGCATCGCGATCGTCGCCTCGCTCACCGCGAACTCGGTCACGTTCCTGAGCAACATCGATCTCAGCACCCTGTTGACGTTCGACAAATGGGCGCCGCGTATCGGCAAGTTCGACATCGCCACGCTGTTCGTGGGCTCGCTCATCGTGTCGGCGATCGCGATGGTCATCGCCGTCCCGCTCGGTCTCGGTGCCGCCGTCTACCTCGCGGAGTACGCCAAGCCGCGCGTTCGCCGCGTGCTCAAGCCCATCCTCGAAGTGCTCGCGGGCATTCCGAGCATCGTGTTGGGCTTCTTTGCCATCGCGTGGATCGGGCCAAACATCGTCGTGGATCTTTTGCATGGACCGAGCGACTTCAGCCTGGCCACCGCGGGCTTGGGTGTGGGCATCCTGGTCACACCACTCGTGGCGTCAGTGAGCGAAGACGCGATGCGCGCAGTGCCGTACGCACTGCGCGAAGCGAGCTATGGCTTGGGCGCCCGCCGCATCACAACCGTGGTCCGCGTCGTTGTGCCGGCGGCGATCTCGGGAATCGTGGCATCGCTGATCCTGGCGGCCTCGCGTGCGATCGGTGAGACGATGGTGATCGCACTTGCCGGTGGCGCATTCGGCGAAGCCCACTTCACCACGAACCCCAGCGACCCTGGGCTCACCTTTACGTCGGCGCTGGCCTCGCTGGCGGCCGGCACCGACCAGGTCGCGGGTGGTGGCGGGACCGGTGCCGGCCAAGCATTCAACAGCCTCTTCTTCCTCGGTCTGGTGCTCTTCGCCCTGACCCTGCTGCTGAACATGGTGGGGAACTTCTTCGTGCGTCGAGTGCGAGAGGCGTACTGATGTCCACAGTCGGCAGCACGCTCCCGCGCGAGATCACGGTCGATCGATCGCTGCGCGGAAAGCGCTTCGACGTCCCCGGTCTGGCCTTCGAGGTCGCCTTGCTCGCATGCCTGTTCGCGTGCCTCGCATTCATCGTGCTACTCCTCGCGACCGTCTTGAACGATGGACTCGACGTGTTCAAGACGCGCGGGTTCGTGCTCTCCCAGTTCCCGCACGAGCTCGGGCGAGCGATCGACGAGACCTGCACGTTCCTCGTACATCCGCACGGGATCCCCGGTTGGATTGCCAGCGCGCTCGTGCTCGTGGGAGTGCCGTGGGGACTGTTCCTGGCGGTGCGAGCTCGACGCTGGCGTCTGGTGGTCGGCGTGATCGTGGCGATTGTCGTGGTGTTCGTCATTGCCGGCTTCATCGGCACGAGCAGCTTCTTGAGCGCCAACGTCTCGAGCTCGGCCGACCGCGCCGGCGTGGCCCAGGGGATCTTCGGGACGCTCGTCCTCGCGTTCATCACCGCGCTGATCTCGTTCCCGCTCGGTGTCGCAACCGCGGTGTTCCTCGAGGAGTACGCACCGGACAACCGACTCACGCGTTTCGTCCAGCTCAACATCCGCAACCTGGCCGGCGTGCCGTCGGTGGTCTATGGGCTTCTGGGACTCAGCATCTTCGTCAAGCTCTTGAGCGGCGCTACCGGGGGTCGGACCCTCATTGCGGGCGGACTCACGCTCGCCATCCTCGTGTTGCCGATCGTGATCATCACGGCGTCGGAGGCAATCCGCGCCGTCCCGCGATCGCTGCGGGAGGGGGGCTACGGGGTCGGTGCCACGCAATGGGAAGTCACGAAGTCCCTCGTGCTCCCGAATGCGTTCTCCGGCATCCTCACCGGCACGATCCTGTCGTTGTCGCGGGCGATCGGCGAGACCGCACCGCTGCTGCTGGTGGGTGCGGTCCTGGGCTACTTCACGACGGGCAGCGCCGACCTCTTCCAGAAGTTCACGACCTCGTACACCGCGCTGCCGCAGATCGTCTTCAACTGGCGCGGCGAAGCGCAGACCGATTTCGCAATCTCCCTCACCGCAGCCGCGATCATCGTGTTGCTCGCGATCACCTTGCTCGCGAACCTCACCGCCGTGATGCTGCGCAACCGCTACGAGCAGCGCTGGTAGATCGCTCTACGCGGTAGGAGCGGCCGTCTCGGTTGGGGCTGGTTCCGCGGCGGGCGCTGCAGCGGCCGGGGCAGCGACTTCGTCTTCTGCGTAGCCCAAGTCCCACTCGAGGATCAGGCGCTCGCGTTCGGCGTCGCGGTTGACCCGCTCGCGGTTGCGGCGGAACTGTGGGTCGTGCGGCGGCAGGAGCTGGAGTCGAGCCAGCGCGCGCTGACGAAAATCTTCGATGACTCGCTGGTCGCCGAACACCCCGCGCACCTCCCAGTGAGGTGAGGTGGGTCCTTGGTACACGATCTTCACGTGGCCTTGCGGCGGGAGCTGCTCGAGCTCCTCAGTGGTCATCGACATGGTCGCCACACTAATTCCCGCTCACCAGTGCTTCGCACTGGGCCGCTCGGGCCACGCTCGTTGCGGGCCGGGATACCCGGCCCGCAACGCTCGCTCTGGGTCGCAGGCCTACGAACCCCATTTATTCGACGTCGGGACGCTCCCGCAGGGTGGCTGTGAGCGTGATGCGCTCGCCGTTGCGGTCGACGATCACTTCGACGTCATCGCCCGGCCGGTGACTGCGCACCGCGGTGAGCACGTCGGCCGACGTCTCGATCGCGTCGTCGCCGATCTGCACGATCACGTCGCCTTCCTGGATCCCGATCCGATCGGCTGGGGTGCCCTGGGTCACCTGCGTCACGTACGCGCCCGAGTCGACATCCAGCCCGAGCTCACGGGACAACGCCGGCGTCACGTTCTGGGTGGACACACCCAGGAACGCTGGCTTGCGGCCGGCCCGGAGATCGTCGATCACCGGCTTCGCCCGCGAGATGGGGATGGCGAAGCCGACGTTCTGGGCGTCGGCATCGATCGCCGTGTTGACGCCGATCACCCGACCCTCGGCGTCGATCAGCGGACCGCCAGAGTTCCCGAAGTTGATGGCGGCGTCGGTCTGGAGCATGCCGACGAGTGTGGAGCCTTCGTTGGTCCTCACCGTCCGGTTGGTGCCGGAGATGATCCCGCGCGTCACGCTCAACCCGCCTTCGAGGGCAAGCGCGTTGCCGATGGCGACGACCTCATCGCCGACCTGCACCGCGTCGGAGTCGCCGAGCTCGATGAACGCCAGATTGGTGCCGTCGACCTTCAACACCGCGAGATCGACCGACGGGTCGCGCCCGACGGTGCGGGCACTCATCGTCTCGCCGTCGGTGAACGCCACCTCGATGCGCGTCTGGCCTTCCACGACGTGGTTGTTCGTCACGATGAACCCGTCGGCGGTGATCACGAATCCGGTGCCCGCGCCGCCGGCGCCGGTGCCCGGCCCTTGCCCGACCGTGATGGCAACGACCGCGGGCTCCGCGGTCGCAAGCAGCGAGGCGATGTCGCTCCCACCGTCGAGGGTGGACGACGGGCGTGAGATGACCGCTTGCGACGCGCTCGATTGCGCGGGGGTGGTGTCGTCGTCGGTGGCGAGGAACACGCCGCCAGCCGCGAGCGCGCCGCACAGCCCACCGACCAGTGCCGCAGTGAGCGTGTGGCGGAACCCACCGGGCGCGGTGGACTTCCTGGCGACAATCGGTTCGGGTGCGGTGGGGGTTTCGTCGTTCACAGCTCACCTCGATGGGAAGGCGTTGGGGGAGGGCCTTGGGAATTGCTTTGGGATTTGGGCAACGTGTCTTCTCTCAACGCCGTCGGTACCGGAGAAGTTCTCATACCCGGCTGAGATCATGCTGAGAACAGAAGGATTCCGACGAACTGACCGGCCACATCGATGCCCAGCACCAAGTTTCTGGGTCCGATCGGGAACCCGGCGCCGATACCCTACGTTTCACCCTTGAACCCATGGACGACACGTCGCTCCCCCTCCAGCCCCCCGACCACCGGACGCCCGCGTGGATGCTCCGGGCCCGGTGCCGCGAAGCCCGCGCCGGCGAGTTCTTCCCGTCCGATGGCGTCGGAGTCGACCGGGCCCGCCGGGTTTGCGCCGAGTGCCCCGTCAAGTCGGAGTGCCTCGAGTACGCGCTGAAGTACCGCATCGACCACGGTGTCTGGGGTGGCTGCTCCGAGCGGGAGCGCCGCCGGATCCTGCGCCAGCGCAGGGTCACCGCATCCCGCTGAGGAGCTCCCGCCTGACGGCGGTGCGCGTCACTCCCAGTCGAACGGGCCGAACACGAAGTCGGTGACGTCGTCGAACCACGACTGGTCGTCGCTCGGATTGCCGCTCATCTCGGCCACGATCCCGATCACCGCGTCGGGTGGGCCATCGCCCACTGCGGTGAGCACCACGTCGCGATCACTCCAGACGACGAGGGTGCCGGTCGGCATCGAATACGAGCGGGCGCGCACGCCGTCGATCGCGGCCGGCGTGCCCGGCGGCAGTGCATCCCAGTCGAGCCGTCCGGATCGCTGGAACACCGATGCCGTGAACAACCCGTCGCTGTAATAGAGCTGCACGGCGCCGTCGGGTTGGAGGTACTGGCCGAGCAGGCGGTATCCGGAGCCAGCATCGGCTCGGGACACGAAGCCGCTGGGCAGAGTCTCGATCGCCACCGGCGTGTCGTCGAAGCCGTCACCGGGCATCGCCGGGGGCGGGGCATCCACACCGCCGGTGATGATCGACACGAATCGCATCACGCGGACCACGTCGCCCTGCTCGTCGAGGACGGCCCGGCGCAGAAGCTGACCGGTCTCGCGATCGATCGCGAACCGGGCCCGGACGAGGCCGTCGTCGCCGCGGGCGACGACGACGGTGGCCGACCGTCCGGCGACGTGGCGGCGACCGGCGATCTCAAGGTCCCAGCTGTCGCCGGGGCGCGGGGCTCGGGTCCCCCCGTGGCCCTTCCACCGGGTGTGCTCATCGCCGCTGTTGGTGAAGCGCTCGTTCTCGTCGCCGACGGCCTTCCTCGCGCCGATGCCGATCACGAACGCGCCGTCCGCACCCCTGGCGCCGACGCGCTCGACGTGCTCAACCCCCTGGTCGTCGAGCCAGACCACTTCCACCACGCCGGCAAACGATTCCACCGTTGCGGTCTTTCGGGCCTTGACCAACAGCTCCTCGGCGGCGTCGGGAGTGCCCGCGTCGGCACCGGATCCGAGCCCGGTCACGCAGAGCGCTCCCAGCACGAGCGCACCCAACGCCGCGCTTGGGCGCCGCCCGCCGCGCTGGGTGACGGTTGGACTCACGGCTCGATGCCGACCGGCACGACGGCGCCCGCGAGGTTCGTGACCACGTCGTTACCGAGCGACGCGCGTTCAGCGTGCGATTGCGTGATCTTGGCGAACGCTGGTTGTACGGGCTCAGGCCGGGGAACGAAGACGACGCCCATGACGGCGGCGGCCGCTGCAGCGCCAGCGAGCGCGCGCCATCGACTCACCCAGACACGACCGCGGCGCGCGGCGGCGAGATCGACGACGTCCTCCGGGGCGAGCACGCGGTCCCAGAAACCGGGCGGCGCGTCGACCAGCGGCAGCGACCGCACCGCGTCGCGCACCGTGCGCAGCGCTGCGAGCTCAGCGCGCCAGTCGGGCGACTCAGCGAGTCGCGCATCCAAGGCCGCGCGCGCAACGGCGTCGAGCTCGCCATCGAGGTAGGCGGAGAGGAACGACTCGTCCATCTCACCGGCTCCGAACTCGGTGCCGCTCACTCGAACCCCTCACGATCAGTGAGCGCATCGCGCAGGAGGCGGCGGCCACGGTGGATCCGGGATCGCACCGTGCCCAGCGGTATGTCGAGTGCGGCCGCGATCTGCTCGTACGACTGATCGGCGACGTCACAGAGCACGACCGGCACGCGGAACTCGGTGGGGAGCGCGGCGAGCGCGTCCTGGACCTCCTGCGAGAGCTCCGAGCTCGACGCTTCGGCCGACGGGCTCTCGGGCAGCACGCGATCGGGATCGTCGGGAAATGCGTCGGCGGGGCGGCGCTTGCGCCGCCGTACGTCGTCGAGAAACACGTTGGTCACGATCCGGGCCAGCCAACCTTCCAGGGACCCCGGCTCGTAACGCTCGAGGCCCTTGCGCACTCGCAGCAGTGCCTCCTGCACGAGATCCTGCGCGTCGTCGTGGTTACCGGCCAAGCGGTATGCCACGCGGTAGAGGAAGCTCCCATGCTCGCGAGCCACCTCTTCCCACGTGGGGATGCCGTCGACCATGGGGAGAACGACGGGGGGTAGCTGTCTGGTTCCCGGGTGCGGTGCCGCGGTGAGGTGCGGCCCGACTGGCTACTTGGCCGAGTCGGCCTCGTCCTCGGTGGCGCCTTCAGCGACGCCCTTCTTGAACTCCTTGGAAGCCGCACCCATGGAACGGGCGAGCTTCGGGAGCTGTGAGCTGCCGAACAGCAGCATCACGATGCCGAGCACGATCAGCAGCTCAGTGGGTCCCACAGACACTCCGAACACTTGGGCCTCCTGGTGGGTTCGCTGGTCAACCCTACCCCCACCATTGCTCCGCTCCCGCTCCGCAGGCCCACCATTGCTCCGCTCCCGCTCCGCAGGCCCACCATTGCTCCGCTCCCGCTCCGCTACTTCCGCCTCGCTCCGCTCGCTTCATCCACTTCGCTCGCTCCGCAGGCCCACCATTGCTCCGCTCCCGCTCCGCTACACCCGAAGGGCCTCGGCGAGGGCGGTGACCTCCTCGAGCCCCACCACCTGGAAAGGGACTGCGCCCGCTCCGAGGATGAGGGTCTCGACGCCGAGCTCGGCCCAGGTGGCCGCCTGGTCGCGCACCTGTTCGACCGTGCCCACGAGACGGCCAACCCGCCACTCGTCGAGGGTCATGCCGTCGAGGACACCGGCCGGGCTCAACGCCCGCATGCGCTCGAATCGCGCGGCCAGGTCGGCTTCGTCCTCGCCGACGAGCGCGTAGAGCCCGAGCGAGCGGGTGACCGTCGTCGGATCGCGCCCGATCGCCTCACACGCGCGGTTGAGCACGCCGAGGCGGGCGCGGTAATCGTCGGGGGTCCACGCCCAGCACGTGTTCCAGCCGTCGGCAACCGCGGCCACCGTTGCCAGCAGTCGGTCACCCTTCCCGCCGATGAACACGGGGGGCCGCGGCCGCTGGATGGGCACGGGGTCGAGGCGCGCGCCGTCGGCATGGAAGAACTCCCCGTGGTGGGTCACGTCGCCACCCTCCAGCAGCGCACACACCAGCTCGGTGGCCTCGCGGAGCCGGCGGATACGGACGCCGGGCGGCGGCATCGCCATGCCGATCGCCGCATATTCGGGTTCGTACCAACCGGCGCCGAGCCCCACGTCGAGACGGCCTCCCGTGATGCAGTCGAGCGTGGCCAACGCCTTCGCCAGCACCGTCGGCGGTCGGAGCGCCTCGCACAGCACGAGGGTGCCGAGGCGGACGCGGGGCACCGCACCGGCGAGCGCGCCGAACGTCGCGATCGGCTCGAACGCGCCTTGCCGCTCGGCGCCGCCGCCATATTTGGCGAGATCGAAGAAGAGGTGGTCCGAGAGCCACAACGAGTCGTAGCCCACAGCTTCGGCAACCCGGGCGTGCTCGACGATCGTGGGGAACGTCAGCGGCGACTCACCTGCCACCGAGCAGTCGTATTGGGGGAGAGCAAGCCCGATCCGCATGGTTTCCGGAGCGTATGCGCCCCCCGCCTAGCCTCACCTCAATGCTCGAATGCGTCCCGAACATCTCGGAGGGGCACAACGCCGAGGTGCTCCACGATCTCTCGGACGCGTGCGGCGCGTCCCTGCTCGACCTGCACGCTGACACCGATCACAACCGCGCGGTCTTCACGCTCGCCGGACCCGGACCGCGCGATGCCGAGACGTCAGCGTGCGCGTTGACCCGCGCCGCCGCCGCCCGCGTCGACCTGACGGGCCACGAGGGTGTCCACCCCCGCATGGGTGTGGTCGACGTCGTCCCGTTCATCGCGCTCGACGAGGACCACGACTTGGCGGCCGATGCGGCCCAGGCCTTCGCCGCGTGGGCCGTCGAGGAGCTTGCCCTGCCCGTCTTCTTCTACGACGACGCCGACCCCAAGCGCCGGTCACTCCCGGAGCTCCGGGCCGATGCCTTCGTGAAGCGCACGCCCGACGCCGGGCCGGTTCGGCCCCACCCGACGCTCGGCGCGGTGGCCGTCGGCGCCCGGCCTCCGCTGGTGGCGGTGAACTGCTGGCTCGACACCAACGACATGATCGTGGCCCGAGCGATCGCCCGAGAGGTGCGGGAGGTTGACGGCGGGCTCCCGGGGGTACGGGCCCTCGGCCTGCTGATGGGGTCGGCGGGCGTGGCCCAGGTGTCGATGAACCTGGTGGATCTCCCGGTGACCGGCCTGGAGGCTGCGTGCTCAGCCGTGCGGCTCGCGGCCGGCCGCGACGACTTCGAGGTGACCAGGGTGGAGATCGTTGGGTTGCTGCCGACGGCCGAGCTGGCCCGCTGCAGCGAGGAGTTCCAGGAGTGGGCCGGCCTCAGCGCCGACGTGACGATCGAAGCCCGACTGGCGGTCCGGCCGTGATGGAGGGCCTGACCTGAGTTGAGGGGTGTGGTCGGGCTCAGGCGGTCGGGCTAGCCGACGGCTCGGGCTCGACGCTCGAGCGCCCGCTGGCGGCGCACCCGGCGGCGCTCCCGCTCGGAGAGCCCGCCCCAGATCCCGAACTTCTCGCCGTGGGCGAGGGCGTACTCGAGGCACTCGAACCGGACCTCGCAGCCCTTGCACACCGCCTTGGCCTCTCGGGTCGACGCTCCCCGCTCCGGGAAGAACAGATCGGGGTCGACCCCCAGGCAGTTGGCGCGCTCTTGCCACCGCTGACTGGTGTTCTCAGCCTCGGTGTGCACCAACTCAATGAAATCGGTCACGTTCACCGGCATCTCCCCTCTGGTAATGACGCCAGTGGAATTACAACGGTGTTACTTTGACCCGCCCGGACAGCCTGGCGCAAGGGGAACTTGCCAATACCGGTGGCATTTATCCGTTTTCGGGGGTTTTCTGAGCAAATTTCTTCGGCGCGAGCCTGATATTCCGGGCTTCGACGTACTCTTCCGGCGTGTCTGCCCGCCTGGAAGCAGTCCTCGGCGACATCACCGGAGAGACCGTGGACGCCATCGTGAACGCCGCCAACCCCCAATTGGCCGCCGGCGCGGGCGTCTGCGGTGCGATCTTCGCCGCGGCGGGGCACGAGCTGGTCGAGGCGTGCGCCGCGCTCGGCGGCGCCCCCACCGGTGAAGCCTTGGCCACCCCGGGCTTCGATCTCCCGGCCCGTTGGATCGTCCACGCGGTCGGCCCGGTCTGGTTCGGGGGCGATCAGGGGGAACCCGAGCTCCTGGCGTCCGCCTACCGGCGGTCGCTTGACGTGGCGGTCGAGGTTGGGGCCACCTCCGTGGCCTTCCCAGCCATCAGCACCGGGATCTACGGCTACCCGCTCGAACCGGCCACCCGGATCGCCGTGGCCACGTGCCGGACCGCCCCGCCCGAGATCGATCTGGTGCGGTTCGTCTGCTTCGACGCCGAGACGCACGGCGCCTACGAGCGGGAGCTCACCGCCACCTAGAGGTCACTCACCCGCAAGCCTGGGGTCGACTCCGACGCTTCCCACTGGCCAGGAGGTTCGGTGTGAGGGTCGTGCTCTGGGTGCTGTGGTTGGTCGTGTCACCAACGACCTTTGGGTGCTCGATGATCGTGCTGCCGATCCTCGGGATCGTCTGGCTGGTGATCGTCTACCAAACGTCCTTCTGATGCGCCGTGACTCTGTCTACGAAGCGCGTCGGTTGCGGCGCTGGTCGAGGAAATCGACCAGCACGTAGTCGCCGAGTGTGTCGGGCGTGGTGAAGAAGGCCCGACCGCGGTTGAGCTTCATCATGCGCTCCACGAAGTCGCGCAGGTAGTAGCTCTCATCAAGCATGAACGTGTTGATGCGGATGCCGTCGCGCGTGCAGCGCATCACTTCCTTCAGTGTCTCTTCGATCGTCTGCGGTGCCGGCGGGTACGAGAAGAAGGGTTCGTTGCCCTCGATGTGAGCGGTGGGCTCACCGTCGGTGACCATGATGATCTGCTTCGTGCCGCTCTGGCGCGAGAGCATGCGCCGCGCGAGCAGCATTGCGTGCTGCATGTTGGTACCCCACTCGAAGTCCCAGCTCATCTCGGGAAGCCGTTCCGGTGGAACTTCACGCGCGACCCGTCCGAAGCTCACGAGGCCGAAGTAGTCGCGCGGGAACTGGCTCGTGATGAGCGCGTGCAGCGCCATCGCGACCTTCTTGGCCGAAAGGAAGTTGTCGCGCATCGGCATCGACAGTGAGACGTCGAGGAGGAGCACCGTCGCGCTGCGGGTGGTGGTCTCGGTGCGCTCGACCTCGAAGTCGTCGGGTGTGAGCCGCACGGGCGTGCCGCTCCCCTGGCGCCAGATCGCGTTCTTGACCGTCTCCTCGACGTTGAGGTGGAACGGGTCGCCCCACTCGTATGGCTTGTGCTCGTACGCCTGGTCGGTGCCGATGCCGGTGCGCTCCTGGTCGTGACGGCCGGAGCGGTCCTTCATGAGCTTGCGGAACAGGTCGCCAAGGGCCTTCTGGCCGATGGCCCGGATGCCTCGGGGCGTGAGCTCGAGCCGGCCTTCGCGCTGCTCGATCAGGCCGGCCTCCTCGAGCATGCGAGCCAGCTCAGCGAGGCGTTCGAGGCTGCGGGCAGCGTCGTCACCGAGGAGCTCTCGGGCGCGTTCGACGTCGACTTCGGCGAGCTCGCCGGGCTGCGTGGCCTGGCGGAGCAGGTGCTCGAGGTCGTCCATATCGCCGAGCGCATCGAGCAGCCCCGGCATCTGACCCATGCTGAGTGGGTTGTCGCCCTGGAAGTTCATCGACTTCTGCCACGGCATGTTCGGGAACGCCTGCTGGAGGTTGCGCGAGAGCTGATCCATCTGCCAGCGCAGATCCATGTCTTCCAGCAGGCTCTCGGCGAGACCCTGGAGCTGGGCTCGTTGCTCGGGCGTCATCGAGTTCATGAGCTGTTGCATCTGGGCCATCGACTGCGCCATCTGCTCAAGCAGCTCATCGAGCGTCTGGGGGTTGCCCGGGAAGAACTCGCCGTGGCGCTCCATGAACCCTTCGAAGTCGGGTTCCTCGCCCCGTTCACGCTGTTCGAGCATCTGGTTGAGCTCGTTGAGCATGTCCTTCATCTGTTGCATGCGCTCCGGGCTCATGTTCTGCATGCCCTCGGACATCTGGTTGAAGTAGCTCTGCATCAGCTGGTCGCGCAGCTCTTGCATGAGCTCTTCGAACTTTTGGCGCGCAGCGTCGTCCATC
Organism: Acidimicrobiia bacterium; assembly: GCA_009694295.1. Classification (GTDB taxonomy): domain Bacteria; phylum Actinomycetota; class Acidimicrobiia; order IMCC26256; family PALSA-555; genus SHVJ01. The sequence continues at coordinate 32,347 of SHVJ01000007.1, read as the reverse complement.
CAGTCGTATTCCTGGAGCTGTTGCACCTTGCTCGCGAGGTCGGGGGGCAGCTGGTCGAGCTGCTCGCGGCGTTCCTTGGCGAGGTCGTCGATGATCTCCTGGCGACGTCGGTCGCCTGACTGCAGTGCCTCGTCGATACGCCGCTCGATGCCTTCGCGTTCCTGCTGCTCGATCTCGCGGAGCTTCTCGGCGATCTCTTCGTAGACGCCGCCGAGGTCGTAGTTCTCGAGCATCTCCTTGCGGCGTTCCTTGAGCTTCTGGAGCATGTCGCGCAGGCCCATGAGCTCTTCGCCGTTTCGGTCCTTCATGCCTTGCTGCATGAGCCGGCGCAGCGACGCGTGCAGGTCGCCGTGGTAGAGCAGGTCGTCGGTCATCTCGTCGAGCAGCGCGTCGGCGTCAAGATCGAACCCACGCTGCGACCCGTCCCACGCCGAGTACTTGAACCCGCGCTTATCGCGCTCCCGACGACGACGGCGACTCAACATCGACATGCGCGCCACCGTACCCGGCCCTCCGAGCCCGCTCCCCCCTATCGAGGGTTGGAGGTGGGGGGCTCGCACGGGCGAGACTCGCGGGATGCGACGCGGTGGTGTGATCCTCTTGCTTGTGGTGATGGTCTTGGGGGCGTGTTCGGGGTCTGCGAAGCCGACGGCTTCGAAGGCGTTCTGCCGGGCTGCGGACAACTACGACAACGAGATCACGCGCCAACAGAAGAAGGGGAAGATCGACGTCGACCGGCAGATCGACCTGGTTGCCGAGCTCGCACGCACAGCGCCGAAGTCGATCCAGGCCGACGCCGACATCTTCCTCGACTCGTTGCAACGAGTGGGCGACGACCCGTCGCTCAAGGACGATCCCGACGTGCGCGAAGCCGTCGACAACGTGAACCGTCTCGCCAACCAGGCGTGCGGTGTGTACGACCGAAAGAGCGGGATCTAGGGCGAGTGGGATAGGGGAGGCGAGCTAGCCGCGACCGCGGTATGCGGTCTTGCCACCCATCGCATCCTTGTTCAAGCGCTTCGAGAGGTGCAGGCCCTCGAGCACAAATTCGACGGCCGACGCCACACCGGCTGGCGTCTCGGCCACCTCGAGATCGGCCAGCGTGTCGCGCAACCCCGGGAGATTCGACAGCGTCTTGGCGTACTCGGCGGCAGGCACGTCGGCACCGGTGTGCACGATGAGTCCCTCGTCGAACGCGGCGACCAGCTCGGTGAGCTTCTCCGGCGTGCAGTTGGCACGAAACGTCTCGAGCACCGCGGCTTTGACGATGCGGTCGAGCACTTGTTCCTCGCGCCCGTCGTCGACCGTCTCGAACTCGATCTTGCCCGCCGTGCTCGGCGCGAGCGCGTCGAGATCGCTGACGCGCGGCACCACTTCGTCCTCACCATTCTTGAGGGCCCGTCGCATCGCGTTGGCGACGAGCGTCTCGTAGTTCGCCACCGACATGCGGACCGAAACACCGGACCGCTGGTTGATGTGCGGCGACTTGCGCGCCTGCTGGCTCATCTCCGACACGATCTCGGCCATGAACGGCGGCACGCTGACGCGTAGCCCCTCGGTCTCGGTGATGTGTGCCTCCTGCTCGACCACGTCCATCTCGATATCGACGTCGAGCGGGTAGTGCGTGCGGATCTGCGCACCGAACCGGTCTTTCAGCGGCGTGATGATGCGACCGCGGTTCGTGTAGTCCTCGGGGTTCGCCGACGCCACGAGCATGAGATCGAGCGGGAGCCGGATCTTGTAGCCACGAATCTGCACGTCGCGCTCTTCGAGCACGTTCAGCAGACCCACCTGGATGCGCTCGGCGAGGTCGGGGAGCTCGTTGATCGAGAAGATGCCGCGGTTCGTGCGCGGCACCAACCCGTAGTGGATCGTGAGCTCGTCGGAGAGGTAGCGGCCCTCGGCGACCTTGATCGGGTCGACCTCGCCGATGAGATCGGCGATCGACGTGTCGGGCGTCGCGAGCTTTTCGCCGAAGCGACGGTCGCGGTGCACCCACTCGATCGGCGTCTCGTCGGCACGCTCAGCCACGAGCACGCGCGCGTGGTGCGAGATCGGGTTGTACGGATCGTCGTTGATCTCGCTCCCAGTCACGATCGGCATCCACTCGTCGAGCAACCCGACGAGTGAGCGGATCATGCGGGTCTTGGCCTGCCCGCGCTCACCCAGGAAGATCACGTCGTGCGATGCCAGCAGCGCGTTTTCGAGCTGCGGCAGCACCGTGTCGTCGTACCCCACAACCCCCTCGACGACGGACCGTCCCTCCGAGATGGCGCGCACCGCGTTCTCGCGCACCTCTTGCTTGACCGGCCGCGAGACCCAGCCGCTTGCTCGCAGCTCACCGAGAGTTCCGGGTCGGGTCATGGGCGCGCGTCCTTCCGCAAGTTGGGCCGGGGGGTGGGCGCGGGAGCGTACCAGCGGCCTCGCGACGCGCCCCAGACACACTGGCAACGCCCCGACCGAATCCGAGTTGCGGCAGGACCCGGCGCTAGCGTCACAACGCTGCCTTGGTGATCCGGAGGAACGATGACGAAGGTCGCGGGGGAACTGACCGACGCACCGAACGTGAACGTCCCGCGCCGTAAGGCGCCGTTCATCGTCACCTTCTACCGCTCAGCCGTCGCCAAGAAGTGGCTGATGGCGGTCAGCGGCATCATCTTGTTGGGCTACGTGCTTGCCCACATGGTCGGCAACCTCAAGGTCTTCCTGGGCAAGGATGAGATCAACGAGTACGCCGACTGGCTGCGGCGCCTCGGTGAGCCAGCTTTCCCCCGCGAGGTCGTGCTCTGGGGCATGCGCACCGTCCTCATCGCCGCGTTCGTGATCCACATCGTCGCGGCGTACCAGCTCACGATGATCAACCGTCGGGCGCGCCCCACGCAGTACAAGTCGCCACGCGACTACGCCGCCGCGAGCTTCGCGTCACGCACGATGCGCTGGACGGGCGTGATCGTGCTGCTCTTCCTGATCTTCCACTTGCTCGATCTCACGTTCGGCACCGTGAACCCCGGGTACGTGGGCGGCAACGTGTACCGAAACCTCATCGCGAGCTTCGATCGAGTGCCGGTCGCGGTGGCATACATCGTCGCCAACCTCGCGCTCGGCATCCACATCTTCCATGGCGCCTGGTCGATGTTCCAGAGCCTCGGCTTCAACAACCCGCGCTACAACCCGTGGCGGCGCACGTTCGCGATCGGCTTCGCCGGACTCATCACCACAGGCAACGTGGCCATCCCGCTCCTCATCACCGCCGGGGTCCGGCCATGACGGAAGCAAATTTCGAATCCCACGTCCCCGCGGGACCGATCGAAGAGAAGTGGGACCACCACAAGTTCGACGTGAAGCTCGTGAACCCGGCGAACCGCCGGAAGTTCCGGGTGATCGTGGTCGGCAGCGGGCTCGCCGGCGCATCCGCCGCCGCGACGCTCGGGGAGCTCGGGTACGAGGTCACGATGATCACGTTCCACGACTCACCACGACGCGCCCACAGCATCGCCGCTCAGGGCGGGATCAACGCGGCGAAGAACTACCGCAACGACGGCGACAGCGTGTACCGCCTCTTCTACGACACGGTAAAGGGCGGCGACTACCGGTCGCGCGAAGCCAACGTCTACCGGCTGGCGCAGCTGAGCGTGAACATCATCGACCAGTGCGTCGCCCAGGGCGTGCCGTTTGCTCGTGAGTACGGCGGACTGCTCGACAACCGCTCGTTCGGCGGCGCGCAGGTGTCCCGCACGTTCTACGCGCGGGGTCAGACGGGTCAACAGCTCCTCCTCGGGGCGTACCAAGCACTCGCCCGCCAGATCCATCTCGGCAACGTCACGCTGCACGAGCGCACCGAAATGCTCGATCTGGTGATCAAGGACGGCAAAGCCGTCGGCGTGGTCACCCGCAACCTCGTGAGCGGCGCGGTGCGATCGTTCTCCGGCCACGCCGTCGTGCTCGCCACCGGTGGCTACAGCAACGTGTTCTTCCTCTCGACCAACGCCAAGAACTCGAACGTGACCGCGATCTGGCGGGCGCACAAGCGGGGTGCCTACCTGGCGAACCCGTGCTTCACGCAGATCCACCCCACCTGCATCCCTGCGAGCGACGACTTCCAGTCGAAGCTCACCCTCATGAGCGAGTCGCTGCGCAACGACGGGCAGATCTGGGTCCCCGCGCAGACCGACGACCCTCGATCGGCCGACCAGATCCCCGAGACGGAGCGCGATTACTACCTCGAACGTCGCTACCCGGCGTTCGGCAACCTCGTACCTCGCGACGTGGCGTCACGCGCATCCAAGAAGGAAGTCGATGCCGGTCGTGGTGTCGGCCCGCTGAAGAACGGTGTGTACCTCGACCTCACGGGCGCGATCAGCCGCCTCGGACGCGATGTGATCGACGAGCGCTACGACAACCTCATGCAGATGTACGAGCGCATCACCGGTGAAGACCCGTACAAGCAGCCGATGCGCATCTACCCCGCCGTCCACTACACGATGGGCGGCTCCTGGGTTGACTACAACCTCATGTCGAACGTGCCCGGCCTCTACGTGCTCGGTGAGGCGAACTTCTCCGACCACGGCGCGAACCGGCTCGGTGCGAGCGCGCTCATGCAGGGCCTGGCCGACGGATACTTCGTGCTTCCCGCCACGATCGGCGACTACCTCGCGCCGCTCCTCGGCAGCGATCCCGTTCCCACCGACGACCCGGTGTTCACCCAGAGCGAAGCCGACGTGACCGACCAGGTCCGCCAGATGCTCTCGGTGAAGGGCACGCGCTCGGTCGACTGGTTCCACCGCGAGCTCGGCAAGATCATGTGGGAGCACTGCGGCATGGCTCGCAGTCGCGAGAGCCTCGAGAAGGCGCTCGCGGAGATCCCGGCGCTGCGAGAAGAGTTCTGGCGCAACGTGCGCGTGCTCGGCGAGAACGAGTCGTTCAACCAATCGCTCGAGAAGGCTGGGCGCGTCGCCGACTTCCTCGAGTTCGGCGAGCTCCTGTGCCTCGACGCGCTCCAGCGTGAAGAGAGCTGTGGCGGTCACTTCCGCCTCGAGCACCAGACCGAAGATGGCGAAGCGATGCGCGACGACGACAACTTCTCGTACGTGGGTGCATGGGAGTACAAGGGCGCCGACACTGCGCCCGAGCTCCACAAGGAGCCGCTCGAGTTCGAGTACGCGCACCCGACGCAGAGGTCATATAAGTGAAGGTCACACTCAACGTCTGGCGCCAAGGTGGGCCGTCGGACTCCGGCGCGTTCCAGATCTACGAGGTCGACGATGTCAGCCCCGACATGTCGTTCCTCGAGCTCTTCGATGTGCTGAACGAGCGGCTGATCACCAAGGGTGAGGAGCCGGTTGCCTTCGACCACGACTGTCGCGAGGGCATCTGCGGATCGTGCTCCATGATGATCAACGGTCGTGCGCATGGCCCCGAGCGCGGCACCGCTACGTGCCAGCTCCACATGCGCAAGTTCGAGGACGGCGCCACGATCACCGTGGAGCCGTGGCGCGCCGCTGCGTTCCCCATCATCAAGGATCTCTGCGTCGACCGCTCGGCGTTCGATCGCATCATCGAATCGGGTGGCTACATCACGGCGCCCACCGGTACCGCGCAGGAAGCCAACCTCACACCGGTACCGAAGGAAGTCGCCGACGCGGCGATGGACGCCGCCGCGTGCATCGGTTGCGGCGCGTGCGTGGCCGCGTGTCCGAACAGCGCAGCACAACTCTTCACCGCGGCGAAGATCGAGCACCTCAACCTCTTGCCACAAGGCCAGCCCGAGCGCTGGTCACGCGTCGTCGCGATGGTCGACGAGATGGAACGGTTCTTCGGGTCGTGCACGAACCACGGCGAATGCGAGTCGGCGTGCCCGAAGGAGATCAGCATCGACTTCATCGCGCTGATGAACCGCGACTACATCCGAGCCCAGTTCAAGCAGCGTCGCCTCACCGGCCAGAAGAGCTGACAGCCTGCTCCGGCCCCCTTCAGCCGCGCGGCTGCAGGTGGAACAGGATCCTCGTCGCTGAGGGCAGCGTGACGCGTTCGATCACCTCGAAACGCGACTCGATCGCGGCCTCGAAGACGTCGAGCGTGTAGCGATCCACGACGCCGGCCTTCTTCATACGTGCGAGTCGACGCACCATCTGATCATCGGGCGTCGGGAACTCGACCACAACGTCGGACCCGAAATCGCGCAGCATGGCTGCCACCTCGTCGAGCGGAACGCTGTCGGTCACCGCGAGGTGGTGCACAACGGCGAGCGCCAGCACGAGGTCGGGCTTGACCCGATCCGTGAAACCCGGACGCTCCTGCCCTCGCCAACCGGCAGGAACCGACATGCTCGCGATGTCCATGCACACCGGGACGATTCGCTCGTCGTGACGCTCGCGCAGGCTTCGGTAGAGGTGGTCGACCACGAGCGGGTCGGCGTCGAGAGCAACGACGGAATCGGCGTGCTCGAGCACAGCGTCGCTGAATCGTCCGTCGTTTGCCCCGATGTCGAGCACCTGGCGCCGGCGCTGCCGCGCCGCTGCGGTCCGCACGAAGGTCTCTTTCGCGTCGAGGTCGGCATCGGTGTAGTGACCACGCTCGGTGTAGTTCGACCATGTGGACCCACGCGGTTCCCATTTCAGGCGTTGCACGATCTTGCGGAGGCGGCGAACCTGACCGCGCACGATTGCCGGATTGAACCCGGCCGCGCGGAGCTCACCGGTCGTGTCGCCAGTGGAGTTCGCGAACCGGCGCTCGGCCCACGCGTGCAGCCCGACGTGCACGAACACCGATGGCCGGTTCCGCGTCCGGAACGGGAGCGCGGCACGGCACTGAGCTGGTGTGATACCGCGGAGCTCGCCTCGGAGCCACGGCTGGTACGGGATCCCGCGTGATTGCAAGAGCAGCGGGTTGAGGAACTGCTCGCAGAACTGGCGGTACCCAAACCACGGCTGGCCGGGAGCGATGCGCTCGAACGATCCAAGATCGATGAACGTGGGCCGGGAACCGACGAACTGGATGTTGTACGGCGTGGCGTCCTTGGTGATCAGCCCGTCGGCCAACGCAGCCTCGGTGAGATCGAGCTGGAGCAACGCGGAATCGCGCAGCATCGAGAAGGTCCACTCGAACGGGAACGTGATCACCGGGATCCGCTCGTGTTCGAGAACACCTGCCCAGGTGCCAGCAAGCTCGGACGGAACGTCGTCGATCAACTTCGTCGCGACGATGCGACCATCAGCGACAGCATCCTGAAAGAACTTCGTTGCGACGAGTGCTTGGAAGTCGGCGAGCGCCTCGGTGTCGAGCACTCGCAGCACCCGGTCACCATCGATGAACACACGGCTCGACGGGTCGCGCCAGGAACCAGGGGCTGGCTGCATCTCAGGTGGGGAAGTCAGCCGCTGGAAGAGAATGCTCGGGCCGACTACTGCTCTTCGTCGGCGGGAACGAGCTCTTCCTTCGCGGCACGCGCGGCCGCCCGGTGCTTCGGCGAGAAGACGCCAAGGATCTTGTGTCCGAAGAACTTGAAGAGAACCGCAAGACCAGCAAAACCGCCGGCGATCGCGGCGACGAGCATGCTGCCAGTGCTGGCATCGAGGTATGCGATCACGATGGAACCCTACGAGCGCCCTTTCGCGGGGTCAAATTGCGTGACGCGAACACATAAGGTCCCGGCTCTTGGAGAGCGCACTGCCGTTGGACGCGGCTCCGGCGACACGACGCCAACCGCCGAGCCGTCTGACCGACGCCGCGCAGCTCTTCGGGTTGTGTGGCTTCGCGATCGCTCAGCCGCTCTTCGACCTGCTCGGGAGGAACCCCACGTTCTTCGTCGCCCACGACGTGGACGGCATGAACCTGATCACGTTTGCACTCGTGGCGCTGATCGCCCCACCGCTGGTGCTGTTCGCCGCCCTCACGATCGCCCGGTTCGTGTCCACAACTGCCGCGCGCGTGGTGCGCGCTGTCCTCGTCGGCTTCCTGGTCGCGCTGACGTTGCTCCCGGTCTTGCATCGCGCAATGGGGCTCTCCACCGCCGTCTGGATCGGGCTGCTTGTGGCGCTCACTGCGATCGTGGCGTTCGCCTACGACCGCCGCCGCGTGCTCCGCACGTACCTCACGTATCTCACCCCAACCCCGCTGCTGTTCCTCGTTGTCTTCGTCTTTCTCACGCCCGCGCACACCCTCATCTTCTCCTCCGATCCCGCTGCGGTTGCCGCCGACCTCCAGGGCACGCGCACGCCGATCGTCGTCGTGGTCTTCGACGAGTTCCCCCTCGGTGTGCTCCTCGGCGATGACGGCGCGATCGATGCAACCCGCTACCCCAACATCGCGCGTCTCGCCGACCTCGCGACCTGGTATCCGAGCGCGACCACCGTGTCCTCGCAGACCATCCGAGCGGTGCCCGCGATTCAGACCGGACTTCTCCCCGCTGATGATTCTGTGCCGGTCGCGTCGAGCTACCCGCGTTCGCTGTTCACGCTGTTCGCCCGATCACACCGCCTCAATGTGAGCGAGACCATCACGCGGGTCTGCCCTCGCGATCTGTGCCGAGGGTCGCGCGCAACGGTGGCGTCAACGTCGAGCAACGACACGTTCACAGACGACCTCCAAACGGTCTACTTGCGCGCCGTGCTCCCCGACAGCACGGCCACGCAATGGGGTGTTCCGGCCATCGAAGATCGTTGGGCCGGTTTCGGGCAGGTCACAAAAGCAGCACCCCCGCGACCGAAGCCGGGCGAGTCCGCCGAAGACTTCAGCCACGATGCACTTCCAGGCGTCGACAGCCTCGATCAGGCGGCGCGCTTCGACGCATTCGTTGCGTCGCTCCGCACAGGCCGCTCACCCGGGCTCTGGTTTCACCACAGCCTCCTACCCCACGTGCCGTACACGTTGCTCCCCGACGGCCAGCCGTACAACGCGCACTACGTGCCGCGGTCCTCGTTCATACGCCCGGACAGCACCGACCTCATCGACGTCGACGCGCAGCGGCTCGTCCTGCAAACCATGCGCGTCGATGTGCTCGTCGGCCAGCTCCTCGACCGTCTCGAACGCACCGGCCTGATCGACGACGCGCTCGTTGTCGTCACCGCCGACCACGGGGTCTCGTTCGACCCCGGCAAGCGACGCCGCGACGCGAGCACGGCTCGAGGCCGCGACGGATTGCTCCCGGTCCCGCTGTTCGTGAAGTACCCGGGCCAGGCAACGGCCGAGGTGGATCGGCGCGATGCAAAGACGATCGACGTGCTCCCGACGATCGTCGACACGCTGGGCATCGACCTTCCGTCGGGGTGGCACTTCGACGGGCGGTCACTCATCGGCCCCAAGCCCATGCACAGCCGTATGCCCTTCATCGACGGGACGAGCTACCCGGGTCCGGTGCGTGCCCGGCGCATCGCCGCCGACCTCGACACGTTCTTGGTCTCGGACGGCGGACCTCACGATCCGTTCCGAATCGGGCCCTACGGCGAGCTGGTGAATGAACCGGTCACGTCGCTCACCCTGGCTTCACCCGCCGGCACCGTCCACGCAGACAAGTGGCCCGCGTACGACCACATCAACTTCAACAAGGTGGTCCCGTCGCTCTTCGAAGCCACCGTCATCGGCGTCGAGCCGGGCCAATGGGTAGCGGTGGCGCTCAACGGCATCATCGCGGGCGTCGGTCCTGTGTACCGGCTCGACGGCGCCGACGAGACTCGTATCGTCGTGATGCTCGACGACTCGCTGATGCGCGCAGGGCCGAACGCACTCGACGTCTATCGCATCGACACCACCGGCACGACGCTCCACCCACTCATCGCACAGCGTTGACGCAGGCGAGCGTCAGGTCACAGCGTCGAGGGCTTGGCGGAGATCGGCGACGAGGTCGGCGGCGGTCTCGATGCCCACGCTCAGGCGCACGAGTGCCGGATCGACAGCCAGTGGAGAGTCGGCGGCGGATGCATGCGTCATGCGCGCGGGGTGCTCGATGAGTGACTCGACCGCGCCGAGCGACTCCGCCAGCGCGAAGACGCGCGTCTTGGCGACGAGCGCCACCGCCGCGGCTTCGCCCCCAGCAGCCATGAAGCTGACCATGCCACCGAAGTCGCGCATCTGACGTTGGGCGACTTCATGGCCGGGGTGTGTGGCGAGGCCGGGATAGAGCACGTTGGCCACACCCGAGTGCGCTTCGAGCATGGCCACCACTGCACGCGCGTTCTCGCAATGACGGTCCATGCGGACGGCCAGGGTCTTGATCCCGCGCAGTACGAGGTAGCAGTCGAACGGCGACGGGACGGCGCCGACCGCGTTCTGGAGGTACGCGATCTTCGCGGCGAGGTCGTCGTCGGTCAGCACAACCGCTCCACCCACCACGTCGGAGTGGCCGCCGAGGTACTTCGTGCTCGAGTGCACGACAACGTCGGCACCAAGTGCGAGCGGCTGCTGGAGGTACGGCGTCGCAAACGTGTTGTCGACGACCACGAGCGCGCCGCGCTCGTGCGCGGCGGCAGCCACCGCGGCGATGTCGACGCATGTGAGCGTCGGGTTGGTCGGCGTCTCGACCCACACCACCCGAGTGTTCTCGGGCAGCGAACGGGTGAGGTCGTTGGGCGCCGTGAGGTCGACCGCGCTCCACTCGACGCCCGTGGGCGCGAGCACCTGCGACACGAGTCGGTAGGTGCCGCCGTACGCATCGGTCGGGATGACCACGTGATCACCCGGTGCGACGAGCGCGCGCAGCACCGCGTCTTCGGCGGCCATGCCGCTGGCGAAGGCGAGCCCGTGCGCACCGCCTTCCAACGACGCGATGCATTCCTCGAGCGCCTGGCGCGTCGGACTCCCGGTGCGCCCGTACTCGAAGCCGGCGTGCTCGCCTACGGCCGATTGCTGAAACGTGGTCGCCAAGCTGATCGGCGTGACCACAGCACCCGTGCGCGGATCGGCCGGCTGCCCCGCGTGGATCGCCCTGGTCTCGAAACCCGGATCGAAACCGGGATCGAAACCGGGATCGAAAGCGGGATCGAACCCGGCTCCGTCTTCGTATTTGGTCATTTCGCCACGCTATGTGTGGCGAAATGACCAAATAGGGGGTGGGGGGTCATCCGGGGGACCGTTCGGCGAGGAAGCTCAGGACGTCTTGGGTGGTGAGCACTCCGATGGGGTGACCGCCGTCGAGCACGAGCACGCCGGCTGCGCGATCGAGGTACTCCACGAGGATCGAGACCGGTTCGCCGATCCCGACCATCGGGAGCGTGGGCTCCATCACGTCGCGAACCGGCCGGTCGAGCACGGCCGGATCGTGGAACGCCTTGTCCATGAGCTGGAGCTCGGTGAGCGTGCCACTCACCTCTTTGGCTGCGAGTGGAAGCTCGGTCGCCACGCTCACGATCACCTGCGACACGCCGAGGTCGCGCATGAGACCGAACGCGCGTCGCGCCGGCTCGTCGGGTGTGATGAGCACGAGATCAGGCATCGTCCGATCGGCCGCGCCGTGCTTCGCTGCGAGCACGTCCGCAGCGACCGGTCCGTCGGCGCGCAGAAACCCGAACCGCATCATCCACTCGTCGTTGAAGATCTTCGAGATGTACCCACGTCCGGAGTCGGGAAGCAGCACGACCACGAGATCGTCGGGTCCGAGGTCGGCGCCGACCACCAACGCGGCATGTACCGCCGTGCCACCGGAACCGCCAATGAGCAAGCCTTCCTCGTGGGTGACGCGACGCGCCGCCGCGAACGACTCGGCGTCGCTCACCATCACGGTTCGATCCACGACCGTCGGGTCATACGTAGGCGGCCAGAAGTCTTCGCCAACGCCTTCGACGAGGTACGGACGGCCGGTGCCACCCGAGAACACAGAACCTTCGGGGTCGGCGCCGATGATCTGCACGTTCGGGTTCTGCGCTTTCAAGTAGCGCGCGACGCCGGTGATCGTGCCACCCGTCCCCACGCCGGCCACGAAGTGCGTGACGCGTCCGGCGGTCTGCGCCCAGATCTCGGGACCGGTGCTGCGCTCGTGCTCATCAGGGTTCGCCGCGTTGTAGTACTGGTTTGGACGGAACGCACCGGGGATCTCGTTCGTGAGGCGATCCGCAACCGAGTAGTACGAATCGGGGTGCTCGGGCGGCACCGCGGTCGGGCACACCACCACTTCGGCGCCGTACGCGCGCAACAGCGCAACCTTCTCGTCGCTCATCTTGTCGGACATCACGAACACGCAGCGATACCCGCGTTGCGCGGCAACAATCGCAAGGCCGACGCCGGTGTTGCCCGAAGTCGGTTCGACGATCGTGCCACCGGGCAACAGCAAGCCGTCGCGCTCAGCCGCGTCGATCATCGCGATCGCCGGACGATCCTTGACACTGCCTCCGGGGTTCAGCATCTCAACCTTGGCAACCAGATCACACTCGAGGTCGCGGCCGACTCGGCCGAGGCGCACCAGTGGCGTGTTGCCTACGAGGTCGAGCAGCGAGTCGGCAATCTGAGGTTCAGGGACCTGAGGTTCAGGGACCTGAGGTTCAGGGACCTGAGGTTCAGGGACCTGAGGTTCAGGGACCTGAGGTTCAGGGACCTGAGGTTCAGGGTGGGGTTCTGGGTCCGGAGCCACGAGCGTCACGGTACATTCGGATCCGTGGAGCCCCGACCCAGCATGGTGGTGTTCGACTGCATGGAGCCTGAGCAGCTCGCCGAGTTCTGGCAGGTGCTGACCGGGGTGGAGATCGATTCGCGCGAACCCGACTGGTGCTCACTCCAGGCGCCCGAGTCGGGCGGTATCGCCTTGGGCTTCCAGCGGGTCCCGGAAGCCAAGTTGGGCAAGAACCGCATGCACCTCGACTTCGACGTCGACGACCTGCCGAGTGCCATCGAACGAGCGGAGTCGCTCGGTGCCATCCGGCTCGGCGACCTCGTCATGGAGGACGACGGCGAGAACTTCCAGGTGATGGCCGATCCCGAAGGCAACGAGTTCTGCCTGATCCAGGTGAGCCCCTGATGCAGAAGATCTGAAATGCAGAAGATCTGAAATGCAGAAGTCCTGATGCAAGAGCACAACTTCTCCGTCGATGTCAACGCGCCCGTCGAAGACGTGTGGGAAGTCTTCTGGTACCGCGGTGACGATCGGCCGCAGCCGCGCGACGTGAACACCCGCATCGACATCCTGCATCCTGGTGACGAGATCGGTGAAGGCTTGGTGCGGCACTGCCACTTCCCGGTCCCCCGCGTTCTGGGGTCCGGCGGCGTCGGCCAGTCGTGGGAGTGGCTCACCGAGGTGAAGCCGAACGAGTCGTGGCGCTACGACGCGGTCGGCAAACCGCTCTGGTCACGCGCCACCGGTCACACCCGCCTCGAAGATCTCGGCAACAAACGCACACGCATCCACTTCCGCGAGACGTACGAGACGTTCAACCCGTGGATGCGACGCTTGGGTCTCGAGCGTTGGGTGCACCGTCGCCTGTCACGCGACAACGACACGATCCTCGCCGCGCTTCAGGGCGGTGTGCGCTGGCATCAGAAGCGCCGCGAACGCAACGCCTGAACGTCTCAACGGCTGGACGAGTCACTCTTCGGCGTTGCGCACCGCGGCTTTGTGCACCGCCCTGAGCTCTTCGGCATCGGTGTTCGGATTGGGTTCGAGCTCGCGCGCCCGATCAAGCCCCCAAGCCAAGGCGAGATCCCCGGGCCCACTGCCGTGGAACGCCGCCGCCGCGAGCACGCACGCACCGGCCACCGCGCGATCACCCTTTGGGAGTGCGACCGCGCGACCCGAGAGATCAGCGAGCGCTTGTGTCAGCGCGTGACTGCGGCCGCCGCCCAGCAGGATGAAGCGGCCCCCAACCGGTACATCGGCATGACGCAGCGCGTCGACGTCGTCGAGGAGCTGGTGCGCGACGCCTTCGACCGCGGCGCGGGCCACGAGCTCCGGAGAGAGATTGGCGTCGAAACCACTGAGTACACCGCCCGCGGCGCGACGCCCGGAACCGATGCGAGTCCCGGCCGGTCGCAACATGACACCCTGCGCGCCCGGCGGCGCTTCGAGTGCGAGACGATCGAAGCGGTTGGCGTCGACGCCGAGGACGCGGGCGAACGACGTGAGCGCACCTATCGCACCGGTGGACGACACGCATGGCAGGAAGCGGCCCGTGCCATCGGCCAGACCCTGGACTCGCCCGCTCGGGTCTTCGGTCGGACGATCGCGAATCGTGAACACGTAGCCATGGTCGAGCGATACCACGACGTCACGCGGTTGGAGCACAACTCCGAGCGCGGCGGCCATCGGCTCACCGGTTCCTGGGGCGATCATCACACCGTCGCGATCCCCGGCCGGCTGTGAGGTCTCGAACACACGCGGAAGGCACGGTCCCCAGCTCTTGTCGGGATCGACGAGCGCGAGCAGGTCGGGGCGCCATTCGCTGTCGCGCGGTGAGTAGTACCCGGTGGCCGAAGCGCCCGCGCGGTCGGTGACCACCTTGCGGCTCAACCGAAAGGTCAACCAGCTGTGCGGCGCCATGACCTTGGCGATCCGTGCGAACTCCCCCGGCTCGGTCCGGCGGAGCCACGCAAGCTTCGCCACCGAGAACGCGCCATCGGGTACAGAGCCGCACGCGTGCACCCACTGCTCGGGCCCACCGAGCGCGTGCACCAACGACTCGGCGTCGCGACTGGCCTCGGGGTCGTCGCGCATCCGTGCCGGTCGGATCACCTGACCTTCTTGGTCGACAACGACGAGACCGTGCAGCTGCGCCGCGACGGCCACTGCGCTCACACCCAACGTGCCGCCAGCGTCGCGACGCGCATCAACAAGCGCGTTCCACCATGCGAGTGGTTCCTGTTCGATGCTCGCTGTGGGATCGGCGTGCGCGGCGCGCCCTGATCCAAAGATCTCACCGCTGTCGGCGTCGCGCAGTTCGACCAGCGTCGACTGTGACGACGAATCGACTCCGAGCACGAACGGCATAGCCGTCACCCCTAGGTACCACCGGTGTCCCGGCGGTCTCTACCAGAAGCCGGACGCTATCCCGCTTCCTCACCCTCTTCATCAGGCTCTTCATCAGCCTCGTCGTCGGACTCGTCTTCGTCCCCCTCGAAGTCGGCGAGGTCGGTCACGATGCTCTCGACGTCGGCCTGCGCCCGAGCGATCCGGGTGCGACAGCTCGCGATGAGCTCGCTCGCGCGCCGCACTCGATCGGCCAACAGGTCGATATCGAGATCGTCGCCCTCGAGCTCTTCGAGGATCTCCTCGAGCTCTGCCATCGCCTCGGCGTATCCAGGTTCCTTCACTTGGCCTCCTGCTCGACACGACTGTGCACGACACCGTCGGCCGTCTCAGTGACCAGCTCGTCGCCACCCTTCACCCCTACCGCGGCGCGCAGGATCGTGCCGGCGCTAGTGCGAGTGATCGTGTAGCCGCGCTCGAGAACCCGCCGCGGGTCGAGCGCACGCAGACGGTCGCCGGCCGCGTCGAGTCGCTGCGACGCCTGGCGCGTGCCGCGACGGCCGGCGTCGACCACTCGGCGGTGGCGCCCATCGATGAGCTGCGCCTCCCGGTTGAGGGCAACCGGGACGCCGCGGTGCACGCGCCGGGCCATCTCGTCGAGCTCGCGGCGCGCCATCGTGCATGCACTCCGGGCTCGCGTCGACACCCGGTGGGCCAACCACGCGAGCCGCCCTTCGTAGCCATCGACCGACTCCACGAGGAGGGAGGCGGCGGCCGTCGGCGTCTTGCAACACGTGTGCGCAACTTCGTCGGCCACCGTGCGGTCGATCTCGTGTCCGATTCCGGTGACCACCGGCATCGGCATCTCGGTGATCGCCCGCGCCACGATCTCGGTGTCGAACGACGCGAGATCACTGCGGGCACCACCCCCACGGACGATCACGACAACGTCGACGTCCAGCGTCGCCAAACGTCTCAGCGCGTACGCGATGCGACGCGGTGACCCTGAGCCCTGGACCCGAACATCCGCGTGAACTACGCGAAACGCGTGCTCGCTCTCTTCGAGGCCGTGCATGAAGTCGCGATACGCCGCGCTCCCACCGCTGGTGACGAGCCCGACGCGCAACGGGACCAGCGGGAGCTCGAGCTCACCGTTGCGACGCAACACGCGTTCCTCAGCCAAGGTGCGCAGCACGCGCTCACGATCGGCCGCGAGCTTCCCAACGGTGAACACCGGATCGATGGCGTTCATCACGAGTTGGAGCCGACCGCTCACCGGGTAGAAGTCGACGCGACCGGAGATCCGGATCTCAACGCCGTCGGTGACCTTCACACCTGGCGTCTCGCGCAACGTGCGGTTCACCGCCGCTCGCGCGTCACGGAACAACACGACGGGCAGCACGGCGCGCAGTCGATCGCGGTTCCCGTCCTTCTCGACCAGCTCGAAGTACGTGTGGCCGTTCTTCGACTTCTTGAGCGCCTGGATCTCGCCCCGCACCCACACGGGGCGCGGGAAGACTCCACCAACCGCCCCAGCGATCGCCTGGTTCAGCTCCCCGACTGTGAACGTCGTGTCGACGGCTTCCCCATCGACGGCATCGGGGTCGAGTGGGAGCCGCCCGCCGTTCACCCGCTCGACGAGCCGCAGACCTTGAACCCGTACTTCTGAGCGAGCTTGTCGGCTTTGGCGAAGGGATTGGTGTCGCTGAGCAGCAGGCCCGGGTCGGCGAAGATGGCGTCGAACCCCTTCTCGACCGCCTTATAGACCTTCTTCACCTTCTTCTTCTCGCCTGACGTGGCCGGGAGCTCACGGAGCCCATCGAGCTCCTGGCGGTTGATGGGATCGATGTCGGTGATGTAGGTAGTCATCTGCTCCAACGTCGGCTGCCCGCCGGCAGGGATGTCGGCGAAGTCGGAGGTGGCCGTCTCGTCGCGCAACTGGTTGGCCTGCCGGCAGATGTTGTCGGCGGCCTTGATGTAGTCCTTCTTCGAGAGCGGCTCACCCTGGGCGGCTACCGCGGTGCCCGAAAGCGCCATCGCCAACGCCACCGAGACTGCAACGACCCACACCATTCGACGCATGCTGGCTCCTCCTAGAAGAACAAGGGCGTCATCATGGCACGGCGCGATCACGCCGAAGCGCGTGCCGCTTCCGCCGCGGTCACGACGACAGCTTCGGGAGGACCTGCTCGCAATAGAGACGCAGGCTGTCCCACCCGGCGTCGATCGGCATGCCGCCCACGAGCGGGTGCAAGTTGATCGACCCCTTGGACGTGCCGCGCTCGATCGCCTGCGCGGGGGTGAGCACCTGGTAGAGGCCCTCGGCGCGCAGCTCGTCGACCGTCGACGCATACGAGTGCGCCGATGACTGGATGTCGGACGTCTGCCACGCGTGGTACGTGGTCGCCTCGTGCAGAAAGTGCTGGCCGAGCTCGGCCCAGACCTTGTCGGGATCCTCGGCGATATGAACGCTCGCGAAGTCACCACCGGGATCCATGTAGAACCCCTGCGTACCGTGCTCCTTGCACTGCTCGTAGTAGTACGGCTCGAGCCAGTCGACGTGCGCCGCGGCCATCATCGGCAACCCGAAGCGCGCGGCGCGCCGCGCCGCGGGCCTGCTCGTTCCGCCGAGCAGGATCATCGGGTGCGGTTGCGTGAGCGGCCTCGGCGTCACTCGTACCGTCGTGCCTCGGAACTCGAACGGCTCGCCCGTCCATGCCTTGAGCAATGTGTCGACGCACTCGTCCATGAGCTTGCCGCGCTGCTTCCAGTCCTTGCCGTGCGCGGCGTACTCCTCAGGTCGATACCCGAGTCCGAGCACCGTGGTGAGTCGACCGCCGCTCGCAAGGTCGAGGACCGCGATGTCTTCGGCGACTCGCAGCGGATCGTGCAACGGGAGCAACAACGCGAAGATGCTGACGGTCAGCGTCTTCGTCGCGCCGAAGACGAGCCCGGCCATGATCATCGGCGATGGCGACCAGCCGTTGTCGGCACCGTGATGCTCTTCGAGCGTCAGGATCCCCACACCGTGCTCGTCGGCGTACCGCGCCATCTCGACGAACCCCTGGTACCGCGCGCCCATCTCGTTCGGCTCGAGACCCGGCTGCACGCAGTTGAACCGCAGGGTGCTCATGAACGCCATGGCTGCTTTGCCCTCGTTCAGCCGGCAGGGAGGATGATCGTCTGGTACTCGGTGTACCCGTCGATGCCCTCGGGGCCGAGCTCGCGACCGATGCCCGACTGCTTGAACCCGCCGAACGGCGCATTGAAGTCGAGGATCATCGACGAGTTGATCGCGACCACGCCGGTGCGCATCTGCGCCGCGACCGCGGCACCATGCTCGCCGTCGGTGGTCCACACCGATCCGCACAACCCGTAGTCGGAGTCGTTGGCGATCTTGATCGCCTGCGCCTCGTCGTCGTACGGGATCACCGAGAGCACCGGGCCGAAGATCTCCTCGCGGGCGATCTTCATGTCGTTGTGCACGTCGGCGAACACGGTGGGCTCGATGTACCAGCCCGTGTCCATGTGCTCGGGCATGCCGTTGCCGCCGACCACGGCCCGCGCGCCTTCGGACTTGCCGGCGTCGAGGAACCCGATCACGCGGTCCTGTTGGCGCTTGGCCACGAGCGGTCCGATCTGCGTGGACTCGTCGAGCGGGTCGCCCACCTTCAGTGCGCCCACGGCCGCGCCGAGCGCCTCGACCACTTCGTCGTAGCGCTTACGACTCACGAGCACGCGACTCTGCGCGCCACACACCTGACCGTTGTTCATCACACCGGATTGCACGAGGTTGCCGAGCGTGGCTTCATCGAGGTTCGCGTCGTCGAGCACGATCGCCGCCGACTTGCCACCGAGCTCGAGCGTGAGTCGCTTGAGCATCCCCCCGCACACCTCGCCGACGTGCTGACCGACCGCGGTCGAACCGGTGAAGCTGACCTTGTCGATCCCCGGGTGACGCACGAGGTGCTCGCCGGTCTCGCGTCCGGCCGCAACGATGTTGATGACGCCCGGCGGAAGGTCGGCTTCGATGATCGCGTCGGCGAGCAGGTACGCGTCGAGCGGCGTCTCGGGTGCCGGCTTCAGCACGAGCGGGCAACCAGCGGCCATCGCGGGACCGAGCTTGAGCGCCATGATAAACAGCGGCACGTTCCACGGGATGATCCCGGCAGCAACGCCGACGGGCGCGCGCCGCACGAGCACCGGCGAACCGAGTGCGCCGGTGCGGCGGTCTTCCCACGGGTAGCCGCTCGCGATGCCGGCGTACGTGTCGAGCACCATCGTCGCCGAGAAGACCTGGCCCATGAGCGACCACTGCTTCGGCGAGCCATTCTCCGACGAGATGATGTCGGCGATCTCGGCGGCGCGCGACTGGAGTGCACCCGACAGGCGCTTGATGCCCTCGGCGCGGTCGGCGGCCGTCATGCGGGGCCACGGACCTTCGTCGAATGCGAGACGGGCCGCGGCGACGGCGCGGTCGATGTCGACCGTCGTTGCGTCGGGCACCGAACCGATTACTTCCTCGGTGTGCGGTGAGATGACGTCGATCGCACCCTTACCGTCGGGTGCTACCCACTCACCACCGATAAAGAGCTGTTCGCGCTTGTCCACGATCGCCTCCTGGCCACATCGTTCTTCGGCGCCAGAGGCTAGCGGCCGGTGGAGTAGCGGCTAGTTGCCCTTTTTCTTGGTGGTCGGAGTGGTCGCAGGCGGCACCGTGGCCGCCGTGGGAATTGCCGGGATCTTGAGCACCTGCCCCCGGAAGATGTTGTTGATGTCGGTGACTTCGGGGTTCGCCGACGCGATCGCCTCGATCGTCACCCCGTAACGACCCGCGATCTCCGCAAGGATGTCGTTCTCCCGCACGGTGTAGGTGGCCTGGATCGCGACCGTCGTGGGGATAGGAAGTGTGGTCGTCGTCGTGGTGATGGTCTCTGCGGTCTCATCGCCACCACCCGCGGTGCAGCGTCCGAGCAGGAAGGCGAACAGCACGATCACCACACCACCCAACCACTTCGGCGGGATGGGGAGGCCGGACAGCCCGATCCCCCGCCGCCCGCCCCACGGATCGTGGACGGCCGAGCGACCCCGTGGCGTTGGGCGCCCCCAACCGCCGTCGTCGTAGCCCGGTTGCCGCGGCGGCCCGCGGCGCCCGCTTCGTGGAGCCTGCGAACCTTCCGCGCCAAGACCCATCCATTCCGGAGGCTCGTCGGACCACCCGCCACCACTCGGGCCACCTCCGCCTCTCGGACCGTTCGCCACCACTTGATTGTGGGCGTTGCGAGCCGTCGGCACAAGGATCCCAGCGCGACCCCTTGGAAGCACCCCCTTGGAAGCACCCCCTTGGGAGCACCCCCTTGGGAGCACCCGGGGTACCGTCACGTCGATGACCACGGTGGATGCACACACCCCCAGGTCGATCGTCGTTCGTCGGTCGGTGCTCACGTTCGTGGGCATCGCCGGAGCGTGCGCGGGTTTGTGCGTGCTGTTCCTCTGCATGCGCTCGATCATGGACATCGGTGGGGTGTGCGCGAGCGGCAACACCCCGTTCCAGCCGCGCGTGCAGTGCCCCAGCGGCGTACCCGGCCTCATGGTCGGGTCGATCTTCTTGGGTCTGATCTTCCTGGGCGTCTACGCGATCAGCGCATTTGAGATCAACCTCACGCTGCTCGCCTGGCCCGCGTTGTTCATCTCGCTTGGCTTCAACTTCGCCGACTACGGCATCAACCCGCCCGACAGCTTCGGCAGCGGGGCGTCGGCGGGCTGGATCGTGTGCGCCGTCGTCTTCTTCTTGATGGGTGGCGTGCCGCTCATCTTGTTCATCGCGGCGCTCGTGCACGGCCATGAGTCACGCGTGAAGACCCGAGTGGATTCGTTCAGCCAAGGATCTTCCCGGCAGGAGAGCATCCGCGACCGGCTCCGCCTGAGCGCGGCGGGCACTCCACCACCGCCTGGCGCCCCAATATCTGGTGATGGCGCGAAGCCCCGCAACTTGCGCGTGTACGCGATCGTGCTCCAGCTCGCGGGCATCGCCGGTGGCATCTACTTCGGCATGCAGCTCTTCGAGTGGGTCACCGGCTCCAAGGTCTCCCTCGGCTTCCGCTGATCCAGAGTTAGGTGAGGCGGCACCGGAGCGATCGGAGGGAGCGCAGGTGCTCGCAGGCGCTGGCGAGCGTCCGCGGCGCAGGTACCCTGCGCCGCAGCGAGCGCGCTAGGCAAGCCGCGTCTTCGGGAGTGACTCGATGGCGCCGCGGCGGAGTTCAACGACGGCGGGCACGGGATCGGGGTCGGCGAAGATGCCGTCGTCGGTGTAGTCGGTCGGACGGCCCGTCGGGTCGGTCACCCACCACGACGCTTCGAGCGCGATGCCGTTTGGGTCGTGGAAGTAGATGGACCGCATGATGCTGTGGTCGACGACCGTTGTGACCTCGCAACCCGCGGCGAGTAGTCGCTTGCGCAGCAGCTCGAGCGCGTACTCGTCGGGCACGTTGAACGACAGATGGTCGAGCTGGATCACACGATCGCTCGGCCCACCCGCGGGCTTCGCGAACGTCTCCATGCCTTCCACCTCGAAGAAGGCGACGGTGTTCCCGTCCTGCATCTCGAAGAAGTAGTGGCGCATGGGGCCGGCCATGAGCGTGGCCGCAAGACGCATGCCAAGCACCCCGGCATAGAAGCGCACGGTGGCATCCATATCGGGCGTGACCAACGCGAGGTGGTTGATGCCGCGCCAGTTGGGGGCGTCGGGCAGGTCGGTGGATCGCGTCTCGGTCGTCATGCCCTCGAGGGTACCCAACTGGCGGCGGAATCCGCATGGGACGGGTGATGTGCGCGAGGCTGCCGTCATCACTCGACCACACACACTCCGCACGTCCGTGCTCACGACGGTGGTGGCTCTCGCCGTCCTGACCGGAACAGCAATCGGCGCGAGCGCAACGAGTGCGACCGAGAGCTCGAAGGCGCCAGCACCAGAAGGGCTGCCGAAGTTCTACGCGGTGCCCGGGAAGATCCCTGGGAAGCCGGGCAAGATCGTGAGGTTCGAGAAGATCAAGGCGCCCAAGATCGACGGCACCGTGTACCGCGTCATGTACACGTCGACCGATCTCGAGGACAACGCGATACCCGTCACGGGCACCATCGTCGTGCCGAGCGGTCCCGCGCCCAAGGGAGGCTGGCCGGTCGTCACGTGGGCTCACGGCACGGCCGGGATGGCCGACGAGTGCGCGCCGTCGCTTTCGCCGACCGAAGCCGTTCCCGAGACCAACATGCTGCTCACGCAGGGTTGGGTCATCACCGCGACCGACTACCAGGGTCTCGGCACACCTGGCCTCCACCCCTACATCGCGGGCGAGAACGCCGGACGCAACACGATCGACATCGCCCGCGCGGCGCGCACGTTCAAGCCTGCGCACACGGGTCGCGACTACGTGATCTGGGGCCACTCCCAGGGCGGACACACCGCGCTGTTCGCCTGGAAGATCGCGGCCGACTACGCACCTGAGCTCACGCTCCACGGCGTGGTGGCCGGTGCGCCGCCGTCGCAGCTCGCGTCGCTGTACGCGTTCCTCAAGGACAGTGGGGAACGCCAGTACCTCATGATGGCGGCCGGTGGGCTCAACGCGGCCTACGGCGACGAGGCCGCGCCGCTCGACGAGGTCCTCACACCCAAGGGCATCGAGCTCCTGCCGGAACTTGAGAATGGCTGCCTCTCGTACGTGCACGATCTCGCCCAGCAGTACGACTACTCGGAGATCGGCTCCGTCGATCCGTACGCCGTGCCGGCCTGGAAGGTGATCCTCGACGAGAACGACGCGCAGAACTTCACGGAAGAGAACGACGTGCCGTTGCTCATCATCCACGGCGGCGACGACGGCACAATCCCACCGATCTCGAGCGTGCTCCTCAAAGAGCACCTCTGCACGATCGCGTCGGTGGAGCGCTGGCTCTATCCCGGTCAGACGCATGGCGGGGTCGTCCAACCGTCACTCAACGACATGATCACGTGGATCAACCAGCGCTTCAAGGACAGCGACTCCGAGGTCTCACCGTCCGGCCCACCCGACCCCGAAGTCACGAACTGCACCACCTGATCAGGTGCACGTGACGGGCGACTGACGGGCGACGGACGACGAGATGGATCTCGGGCTCGCCAACGCGGCTGTCGTCGTCCAGGGCGGGACGCAGGGCATGGGGCGCGCCTCGGCGCGCTGCTTCGCCGACGACGGCGCGCGCGTCGCGGTACTCGCTCGTACGCAGGCCGAACTCGACGCGACCGTTGCGGAGCTCACCGAACGCGGCAGCCCCGACGCGTTCGGCGTGTCGACCGACATCACGAAGGCCGATGAGGTCGAGCACGCGTTTCAAGTCGTGGACGAGCGATGGGGTGAGCTCAACGTCCTGGTGAATGCCACTGGACCAGGCGCGGTGGCCGGGTTCGAGGACCTCACCGATGAGCAATGGCTAGAGGCCATCGACCTCGGCACCATGGGGATGGTCCGCTGTGTGCGCGCCGCGCTGCCGTTGCTGCGCAAGGCTGAGTGGGCGCGGATCGTGAATCTCTCCGCACATTCCACAAAACGCCAGAGCGCAGGACTGGTTGCGTACACCGCGGCCAAGGCCGCGTTCACGAGCGTGTCGAAGAACCTGTCGCTGTCGCTCGCTGCCGACGAGATCCTCGTGAACACATTGTCGCCCGGAACGATCGCCACCGAGTCGGTGCAACGGTGGGCCAAGAGCGCGGGGATCGATAGCAGCGACCTCTACGCGATCATGACGGGAATCAATGAGCAGTTCGGCCACCCCGCGCACTTGCCGCGGGCCGGTGATCCCAAGGAGATCGGCGCGGTCGTCGCGTTCTTGGCGTCGCGCTGCAACTCATACATGACCGGCGCCAACGTCAACGTAGATGGAGGTTCCGACTTCACATGAGCTACATGATGCGCTTCGATCTGCGCGCCCCTTCGGGTGGACCGAAACCCGCGGAGCTGTACGCAGCCGCGGTCGACATGGCGGAGTGGGCCGAGAGCAACGGCGGGATGACGATCGCGCTGTCGGAGCATCACGCGTCGCCCGACGGCTACCTGCCGTCGCCACTGGTGATGGCCGCGGCGATGGCGACGCGCACGACGACGATGCCGATGATGATCGCGGCGTCGCTCTTCCTGTTCAGCGACCCGGTGCGTCTCGCCGAGGACATCGCGGTGCTCGACCACTTGAGCAATGGACGCGTGTCCTACGTACTCGGTCTCGGGTATCGCCCCGAAGAGTTCGCCATGTTCGGTCTCGATATGGGCAAGCGTGGCGCGCTCGCCGACACGCACATCGAGGTGCTGCTCAAGGCGCTCTCCGGTGAGCCGTTCGAGCACGACGGGCGCAAGATCCATGTGACCCCGGCGCCGCTCACACCGGGCGGACCGAGCATCGCCTATGGCGGCGGCACAGCAGCCGCGGCGCGTCGAGCTGGTCGGTACGGCCTCGACTTCTTCGCCCAGACCAACATCCCCGAGCTCGAACCTGCGTATCGGGCCGCGGCTGAGGCCGCAGGCCACGCGCCCGGAGCCTTGTCGCTGCCCGATCCTGCGGCGCCGAGCACCGTGTTCGTGGCCGACGATCTCGACGCCGCATGGGACGAGCTCGGGCCCTACCTCATGCACGACGTCTTGATGTACGCCGCGTGGAACCCCGGCGATGCAACGACTGCCAGCTTGTCGCGCGCCAAGACTGCCGACGATCTGCGCGCCGAACGCGCGTCGCACCAGATCTTCTCCGTCGACGAAGCAGTGGAGCATGTGCGCACCGCGGGGTTCCTACCGTTGCACCCGTTGTGCGGTGGGCTGCCGCCCGCGATCGCATGGCCGTACCTCAAGCGCGTCGCCGAGAAGGTGCTGCCCGCCGTGTCGGCCTGATCCATCGTGAGCGTCACGTTCGTCCTCCTCCACGGTGGCGGCATGTCGGGGGCGTACTGGGATCGGCTGCTGCCGCATCTCCATCACCCGGCGCTGGCCGTCGATCTGCCCGGACGCGCGGGAAAGCCCGCCGATCCGATGACGCTCACGGTCGACGAGTGCGTCGCGTCGGTGGTCGACGACGTGCGCGCCGCCGGACTCGACGAGATCGTGCTCGTCGCACACTCGTCGGGCGGATTGTTCGCACCCGGCGTGGTCGCAGCGCTGGCACCGGCCGTGCGCCACATCGTGCTCTCGGCCGTGACCGTTCCGTCCGAAGGTGGAACTGCGCTCGACGTGATGAAGACATCGCACCGCGACCGCGTGATCGAGGCGATGGACGCTGCGCGCCGCGACGGCTGGGTGCTGCAAACGCCCGGTCCGGAAGCGCCAGAGAAGGTGCGTCAGGCCTATGGCGGTGACGATCTCGACGACGATCTCGTCGCGTACATCAACGACCCCGAGCGCTGCGTACCCGACTCGATGAACTTCTACTACCAGCCGGTGTATTGGTCGGCGATCGGCGACGTGCCCGTCACCTACGTGAGACACCTGCGCGACCGGCCCACACCGCCGGCGCTCCAGGACGCCAACATCGCTCGGCTCCCGAAGCCGCCGCGTGTGATCGAGATCGACTCGGGCCACATCCCGGCCGTCACACACCCCGAGGAGTTCGCTGGCATCCTCCATGCCATCGCCGACGAGGTCGCCGACGCCTGATCTACACCCAGTCGCGGTCGCTCTCTGCGAGCCGGGATACCCGGCTCGCGGCCGTTCGCTCCCTGGCGAGCTCCGCTCGCTCCTCTCGCTGCGCCGCGCCCGGATACCCTGCGCGCATGACCGAACGACACAAGTACGCGGAGCGGATGTTCGACGCGCCCGTCGATCTCGGGATCGCGCAGGCCGACCGCGCGGTGTGCAACGTGAAGTTCGGCACCAGCTCGTACCTCGAGGGCGAGGGCGGCGAGGGCAAGACCTGGTACGAAGGCGGGGGCACACCCACTGAGAAGGCCGTCGCCGAGATCGTGATCTACCCGCCGACGCGCGGGCTCAAGACTCAGGGTGATCCGTTCGAGCCGGTGAAGATCGGCGTGCTCGTCGACATGGACCTCGGCCAGCTCCTCGCCGACTGGATCGACCCGACAATCCTCGCGATCGAAGATGCGCTCAACGAAGGCGTGTGGGGTCGCAGCCCGGTCGCGATCATCACTGCAGACGCGCGTGGACTGCCGCGGGAGAACTACCGCAAGCTCATCGACGGCTACAAGTGGCTCGTCGAGCAGGGCTGCGTGGTGATCCTCGGACCGATGATCTCCGACAACTGCCTGACGTTGCAGCCGTATGCCGAGGAGATTGGTGTTCCGGTGATCGGGTGGACGGGCGCGCACAAGTTCGCGAGCGACTTCTGTTACACGGTCGCGAACGGCGACATCCCCACCGAAGGCGTGATGTGCGCGAACTGGCTCTACCAGCGCGGCCTCAAGAAGGTGGGCATGTTCTGGGAGGTCGGCTCATCGGGGCGCGACTACGCCGACTACTTCCGCGACGAGGCGCTGCGCCTGGGGCTCACCATCACCCGTGAGGTGAAGCTCGAACCCAACCCGCGCAACATGCAACAGAACCTCGCTGACATGCGCGACATGGGTACCGAAGGCATCTATTACGGCGGGTACGGCTACGCCACGTTCCACTTCGCCGAGGCGTTCAAGGCGCTCGATTGGGATCCGCCGCGCGTGATGGGCACCGCGTTCATGTTCTATTCGAACTCGAACGCGTGGGCCGAGGGCCTTGAGGGGTGGCACGGCGTCGACCAGCTCGGCGAAGACGGCATGAACCCCAACTACAACGCGATGGTGAAGCGGTTCAAGGCGCGCTTCGGGCGCGAGACCCGCAACGTGGTAGTCGCCCTCGCGTACGACACCGCCCGCGCTGCGATCCACGGCATCGCGAACGCCGCGATCCCCACACCGCGTCACGTGCGCGACGGGCTCGACAAGATCCGCTGGATGCCGGCAACGAACGGCGGCCCGTCGTGCTACGTGCAGTTCGGCCCCGGCGACCACAAGGGGTACAAGGGCGACTTCCTCACGATCCGCGAGCTCCGCGGCGGCGAGCTCCGCTTCGACGGCTACTACCGCCCCGAGTGGCCCTCCAACCAGGAGTCCTGACAACCCAAAACCCCCCGTTCTGGAGAGTCTCGTGGGCGCGACGCGCCCACCACGCTCTCCAGAACCGGGGTCTTGGGGTTGCGGGTTACGCGGTGGCTTTGGCGGCGAGCTCGCCGAGGGAGATCTTGAGCGGCGCCTGGTTGCGCTTGTTCATCGACTGCTCCGAAACGTCGTGTCCCGCAGCCTCGGCGCGCAGCGCCTTCACCGTGCACTGGTCCTTGGCCCGATGTGCGAACGGATCGAACCGGTACCAGCGCATCGCGTTCTCGTAGGTGATCTTGTTCAGGTCGGAATCAGAGACCGCGTACTTCGCCGCCATCGTGTTGAGCTCCTCGGGCGCTTTGGGCCACGACGAGTCGGAGTGCGGGTAGTCCTGCTCCCAACAGATGTTGTCGATGCCGATCTCATCGCGCATCGCAAGCCCGACCGGATCCGCGATGAAACAGGTGAGGAAGTGCTCGCGGAAGATGTCGGACGGCACCTTGTTGCCGAACTCTTGCCCGGTCCACAAGTGGTGCATGTCGTAGGTGCGGTCGAGCCGGTCGAGGAAGTACGGGATCCAGCCGGTGCCGCCTTCGGACAGCGCGACGGTGAGCGTCGGGAACTCCTTGAACACGCGCGACCACACGAGGTCGGCCGCGGCCATGCAGATGTTCATCGGCTGGAGCGTGATCATCACGTCCATCGGCGCGTCGGGCGCGGTCACGGCGAGCTTCCCCGACGACCCGAGGTGGATGTTGAGGATCGATCCTTCGTCGACCAGCGCCTTCCACAGTGGATCCCAGTGCTCGGTGTGGAAGCTCGGGAGGCCGAGTGCGGCCGGGTTCTCAGTGAACGTGATCGAGTGACAGCCCTTCTTCGCGACGCGGCGCACCTCAACGGCTGCGAGCTCGGGATCCCAGAGGATGGGCAGCGCCATCGGGATGAAGCGCCCAGGATGCGAGCCACACCACTCGTCGATGTGCCAGTCGTTGTACGCATGCGTGACCGCGAGCGCGAGGTCCTTGTCGGTGCAGGCGGCGAACAAGCGACCTGAGAACGCCGGGAACGATGGGAAGCACATGCACGCGAGCAGGCCGCCGGCGTTCATGTCCTTGACGCGCTCGACGTGGTCGAAGCAACCGGAGCGCATCTCGTCGAAGGCGGTCGGGTTCACCCCGTACTCCTCCTTCGGTCGGCCGGCGACGGCGTTCAGACCGATGTTGGGGATGGTCTCGCCGTTGAACACCCACACGTCGTCGCCATTCGGCGTGCGCTCGACCTTCGGAGCATTGTCGACGTACTTGGCCGCAAGCCGTCCGTCGAACATGTCGGGTGGCTCGACGAGGTGGTCGTCCACGCTGATCATGATCATGTCTTCGGTCTGCATGCTGCGACGCTCCCGTGCTCGAACGGCGACGCTGATCGTATCGCCGCGTCTCCTCGACACCATCGGGCGGTCCGGTAACGTGCGAGCACGCGTCTCGGTGTCGTGATTCTCCCCGACCTTCCTTGGTCGCAGGCCCAGCTGCTCTGGCGTCGCGCCGAGGAGCTGGGCTTCGACCATGCGTGGACCTACGACCATCTCGCGTGGCGATCGTTGCGCGACTCAGCATGGTTCGGGGCGATACCGACGCTTACAGCCGCGGCGACCGTGACCGACCACATCCAGATCGGACCATTGGTCGCCTCACCGAACTTCCGCCATCCCGTGACGTTCGCCAAGGAGCTCGTGACCCTCGACGACGTGTCGGGCGGTCGCCTCTTCGTCGGCATCGGGTCGGGCGGCGTCGGATGGGATGCGACCGTGCTCGGCGAACCGGCGTGGCCGCCGCGCGAGCGGACAGACCGTTTCACGGAGTTCGTCGAGTTGCTGGATCGCCTGCTCCGAG
This sequence comes from Acidimicrobiia bacterium, assembly GCA_009694295.1. GTDB lineage: Bacteria > Actinomycetota > Acidimicrobiia > IMCC26256 > PALSA-555 > SHVJ01. The sequence continues at coordinate 3,483 of SHVJ01000007.1, read as the reverse complement.
AGCCTGAGACTTCGAGCCGAGGGCGCTACTACTCAGCGGACGGCGCGCGCACATATCCCGGGTGCGTACAACAGCCCCGAGTGCCATTCGCGATCGCCGCGACCGGCGCGCGCGGCATGCGGCTCGCCGCTGAACACGCCAAGACCTGGGTGACAACCGGTGATCGCGTGACGCCACCCCCGGTCGGGCCCGACGCCGGTGCCGACATGGTCGTGGAGCAGATGCGGCAGCTCGACAACGCGTGCGCGGCCGCGGGACGGGATCCCGCAACGCTCGGGCGCCTCGTGCTCACCGGCCCACAGCTCGACGCCGGGCTTGCATCCGAACGGGAGTTCGGGGCGGTCATGGACCGCTACCGCGAGATCGGCGTGACCGATCTCGTCGTGCACTGGCCTCGCGCATCCGAGCCCTATGCCGGCGATGTGTCGGCGTTCGAACGGATCGTGGGTGGGCGGATCGCCGCGGATCGCAGCCAAGCGGCAGACTGACCGCCAACATGGCGAACGACAAGCTCTACATCCACGAGTTCATCGACATCCGCGGCCAGAACCGGGCCAAGTACATGCACCACATGACGGCGAACTGGGTACCGGTCGCGATCCGCGAGCGCAACATGCAGTGCTACGGCGTGTGGGGCGTCGTCGGCTCGACCGGCGCGTGGCCGCAGACCGTCAACATGTGGGAGCTCGACGGCTGGCACGGACTCGCCACCAACTTCGAGCACGAGTTCTCCCACGCCACGCTTCAGGACCCGTCGCTCGCGGCGTGGTGGGCGCAAGCCGCGGAGTTCCGGCGCGGCGGGTTCGACCGCATCCTCGTGCCCTGCGAATGGACCCGATCGATCGACGAGCTCCTCGCCGAGGAGGTGCACGGCGCGGTGTTCGCCCACGAGCTCGTGACCATGCCCGCCGGCACGTCGGGCGACTACCTCGACGCGCTGCACGAGGTCGGTCAGCCCGTCGTCGAAGCGTTCGGCCTCGAGCTCGTCGGCGCCTTCTCGGTCGCGATGGTGGACGACACCGAGGCCGTCGTCATCTGGTCGATCCCCGACTGGCACACCTGGGCCGAGTTCGAAGCCGCCGAGCACGACGACCGCCTCGCCGCCTGGCGCGCCCGTCAACGCACGATGGACGCAGCCAAGCGCCGAGTCCTCATGGTCGAAGCACCAACCTCACCCATGCGCCTCGGCCGCCAACCCGAAGAGTCCGATCGCATCCCGTTGGACGAGGTCTGACCGGTCGTCTCTGAGGGTATGCTGGCATACTATGAAGCGCACCACGGTGAAGCTGCCCGACGACCTCGACGCTCGCTTGCGCCTCGAGGCGGCCCGGCGCAAGCTCACGATCTCTGAACTGACCCGCGAGGCGATCGAGACTCATCTCGGCGCCCCGAAGGGCGGGAGGCGTCGACACCTCCTCGGAACAGCCGCGGGCAACAGCGGCTACACGGATACCTCCAAGCGCGTCGACCAGATCCTCGCCGAGATCGTCGAAGAGAAACTCCGATCGCGCTCCTGATCGACGCCGGCCCGCTCTACGCCTACCTCGACGCGGGCGACCGCTCTCACGTCGAGTGCAATGAACTGCTCGAAACGGATCCCGGACCACTCCTCGTTCCCGAACTTGTGATCACCGAGGTCATCCAGCTCATCGAGCGACGGCTCGGAGCATTGGCCGAAATCCGATTCCTCGGCGACTTTGCCCGCGGGAACTTGATCGCGCACCCTGTCGACGCGGTGGATTGGCTTCGCATCGCAGAACTGGTCGGCACATACGCAGACATGCCCCTCGGCGCCATCGACGCATCGGTGATTGCCGCGGCCGAACGGCTCGGCATCGAGCGCGTCGCCACCCTCGACCGCCGCCATTTCACCGTGGTTCGCCCGAACCACGTCGCGGCGCTCACCCTGCTGCCGTAGTCAGGGCACGAGCTCCCGCGTTCTGACACGGGCGTCAGGTCGGTGCAAGAATCCCCCTTCATGCCTGGTGCCCTTGACGGAGTTCGTGTGCTCGACCTGTCGTGGGGCATCGCGGGCGCGCTCGGGGTGCTCATGCTCGCCGAGCAGGGCGCCGACGTCATCAAGATCGAGCCACCCGGTGGCGACCCGTTCCGCGGCTACGACGGGTACGCGGTGTGGAACCGATCGCGCCGCTCGGTCACGATCGATCTGAAGAACCCCGATGGGCTCGACGCGTTCCGCAAGCTCGCGGCCGACGCCGACGTGATCATGGAGACGTTCCGGCCCGGCGTCATGGACCGCCTCGGCATCGGCTACGACGCGATGCACGAGCTCAACCCGCGACTGATCTACGGCTCGTGCCCTGCGTACCCCGACGGGCATCGGCTCGCGCAGAAGCCGGGCTACGACGCGCTCGTACAGGCCGCGAGCGGCCAGCAGTGGGAGCAACCCGGCTGGCGACTCGGCCCGATCTTCTTGCACATGCCGATGCCGAGCATGGGTGCGATGTTCCTCGTGCCGACGGGCATCATCACGGCGCTGATCGCGCGGGAAGCGACGGGCCGCGGCCAGCACGTGCGCACCTCACTCCTGCAAGGCGCGTTCCTTTACACCACGCAGATCTGGACGCACGCCACGAAGGCGCCGGGCGACTTCTGGACCACGATGAGCAAGTCGTATCCGGCCGGCAGTCACCAGCAGATGATCTTCAAGGTCTCAGACGGCTGGGTGCACCCGTCGATGATGAGCGGCCTCACGCCGGTGAAGAGTCAGGACGAGCTCCTCGGCGTGGATGCCAACGTCGACATCGCAACCTTCGGCACGCTCCCGCCCGAGCAGCGGGAGGCGATCACGGAGAAGCGCGACCAGGCGTACCTCTCGGCCAAGCGCGACGAGCTCGTCGAGACGTTCCAGGCGAACAACCACGCCATCGAGCAGATCGTGCCGATGGGCGACCAGCTCGGCGGTTCGGGCACACCTCACCCGCAACTCATGGCGAACGGCATGATCGTCGACATCGACGACCCCGACTTCGGCCACACCACCCAGGTGGGCCTGCCCATCCACCTCGCGTCCACGCCGGGCGCGGTGAAGGGTCCGCGGCCACGGCCTGGTCAGCACAACGACGAGATCTTTGGTGAGCTCGGCTACTCGGCCGACGCCATCGCGAAGTTCACCAAGGTGAGCGCATGAACCCACTCGAGGGCGTCACCCTCATCGACTTCGGCCAGTACCTCGCGGGGCCGTTCGGTCCGATGATCATCGGCGACCTCGGCGCCGACGTCATCAAGGTGGAGCCACTCACGGGCGACGGCATGCGCTTCGTGAACCAGCCGTTCATCGGCTGTCAGCGCGGCAAGCGCGACATCGCACTCGACATCAAGCACGAGCGCGGCAAAGAGATCGCGATGAAGCTCATCGAGAAGGCCGACATCGTTCACCACAACATGACGGTCGGTACCGCGGCGCGTCTGGGCATCGCGTACGAGGATGCCAAGAAGGTCAACCCCAACATCGTGTACTGC
>SHVJ01000073.1 GCA_009694295.1 Acidimicrobiia bacterium | reverse complement strand
CGATGATCGGTACGGAGCGGCCGGCGGTTGCCATCGCCCGGCGCGCCGCGACGATGGCGGCCTTGCCCTGGAGCAAGTCTTGGACGGTCTCGATGATGAGGAGGTCGACGCCGCCCTCGAGCAGACCTTCCATTTGCGGCACATACGCGTCGCGCAGGTCGGCGAACGCAATGTGACCCAGTGACGGGAGCTTCGTGCCGGGACCCACGGAGCCCACGACCCACCGCGGCCGATCGGGGGTGGCGAAGTCGGAGGCCACCTCGCGGGCCAGCCGAGCGGCCGTGACGTTGATGTCGTGGGTCTTCTCGGGAATCTGGTACTCATCGAGCACGGTTGGGAACGCGCCGAAGGTGGCCGTCTCGACGGCATCGACACCGACCTCAAAGAACGAGGCGTGCATCTCCTTGATGAGATCGGGGCGGGTGAGCACCAGATACTCGTTGCAGCCTTCGAGTTCCGGCCCGCCGAAGTCGTCGGGTCCCAGATCGCGGTCCTGGATCCAGGTTCCGAACGCTCCATCGAGCACGAGGACGCGTTCACGCAGGTGCTCGAGAAAGCCGGACATCAAGGTCAAGGGTACCGGAGGGGTGTTGAGATCCTCCCTTGAGATACGCATTGGCCTCAGATACGCATGGCGTGGTCGGCGCGTTCGAGCAGCTCGCGGTCGCCCGTGCTGTCGCCGTACGCCCAGATCTCGGCGTCGCCTCCCAGCCATGCTTCCAGGCGACGCACCTTCTCGGCGCGCCGCACGTTTGCGCCCACGATCTCCCCCGTGAGGCAGCCGTCGGACCCGACTTCGAGCTCGGTCGCGATCACCGCGTCGAGGCCCAGTCGCCGGCCGACTGCATCGAGGTAGAGGGTTGGCGAGGCCGAGACGATCACGATCTCGTGGCCCTGTCCGCGGTGCCACTCGATTCGTTCGGGCATCCCTGAGCGCAGCCGGTGGGTGACGATGGCGTCGGCGTAGCGCTCACCGAAGGTTCGCAATCCGGCTTCGGCCCTCCCTGCGAGCACGCGCCGGAACACCGCAGCCTTCGCGGCATCTCGACACCGATCGTTGAGCATGGCGAGTGCAAACCGTGGCGCGTTGATGATCGCGGCGAGGGCGAGGTCGCGCGTTCCCACGACCGCACGCAGGAACGGGACCAGCGTGTCGCTCGTCGTCAGCGTCCTGTCGAAATCGAAGGCGGCAACGCGTCTCACTGGCATGAGCGGATGGCGCCGTCAGACATTGACGCCGACAGCGAACACGACCACCCAGATGAGGCCGAGCACCTGGAGCACCCGATCGGAGAGGACGATCTCTTCGGGGGCACTGCCCTTGCCCTGCTCGATCAGGTACGCGTACCGCAGGATCGCAAGCACAAACGGGATGATCGAGATGCGAAAGGCGTCGTCGTCGCCGGTCACCGCGAAGCCCTCAAAGGCCCACAAGCAGTACGCCGTGACCGCGATGCTCGCCGCGAACATCCGAACAAAGGAGAGGAAGCTCGTCGAATACGCCTCCAGCGTGCTGCGGTAGGCGCCAGACGAGCTTCCGAGCTCGATCTGCTCGGCGTGGCGCTTGCCCGTCACCATGAACAACGAACCGAACGCGGCGACGATGAGGAACCAGTTGGAGAACTCGACGTTGGTTGCGACGCCCCCGGCGATCGCCCGGAGTACAAAGCCCCCGGCGATGGCGCCGATGTCGATGACCGGCTCGTGCTTGAGCCACACGCTGTACGAGAACGTGAGCACGATGTAGCCGCCGATGACGAGGGCCAGCTCTCCGTGGTTGACCGGAAGGGCGATGCCGATGGCGGCCAGCTCGAGCAGCACGAACATCACCACCGCCACACGCGTGCTCACGGTGTCGGCGGCGACCGGTCGGTGCCGTTTCGTGGGGTGACTGCGGTCTGCGTGGTAGTCGAGCGCGTCGTTCAGGAAGTAGGTACCGCTGGCCGCGAGGCAGAGGGCGACGAAGGCGATGACCGTCCGCCCGAGCTGCGAAGGTTCGTCGAGCACGCCCGCCGCACCCGGCGCTGCGAACACGAGCACGTTCTTGATCCATTGCTTCGGGCGCGCAGTCTGGAGCAGCGCGCGGGCAAACGACGCGCTGGGCAACGACATCACCGCAAGGCTACCGGAGGGCTTCCGTACGCCACGGGGTTTCGCGAAGTCGGGCTTGCCAAAGTTGGACCATAGACTCACCGCCCATGGAGTTGGCGAGATGATCGCGTTCAGCACGACGAATCAATCGGCCGCGCGAGTGCGAGCCGACCTCCTGGCCGTTCCGATCTTCGCCGATCGCGAACTGGGCCCAGGAGCCGACGCAGTCGACGCCGCGCTCGGCGACGGCCTCGTGGCGTTCCTCAAGGAAGCCGGGTTCAACGGCAAGCCTGGCGAGACACTGACCGTTCCGCTCCCGGCTCGGTCCCTCGCGAAGACCGCGGTACTGGTTGGACTCGGTCCGCGTGCCGAAGTGTCGACGACCGTGCTGCGACGGGCGGGTGCCGCCGTTGCGCGGCGCGCATCGAAGACCACAAGCGTCGCGACGACGTTGGCAGCGGCCGCCGATGGCCTCGATCCCGATGTCGCTGCGGGTGCGGTCACCGAAGGCTTCGCGCTCGGGTCGTACCGGTTCCTCGAGTACAAGTCGGAAGGCGAGCCGTCGCGTCTGCGGCGCGTCGTGTTGGTGGGTGTTGGTGGCGCCAAGGTCGACGCCGCGATCAAGAACGCTCAGGTCATCACCGACGCGGTGGCGTGGGCTCGCGACATGATCAACGAGCCGTCGGGTGCGAAGTCTCCGGCACAGTTCGCGGCGGCAGCGCGTCGACTGCTTGCGGGCAAGGGCGTGAAGGTGACGGTGCTCACCGAGGCGCAGATGCGGACACTCAAGATGGGCGGCGTTCTCGGCGTGGGGCAAGGCTCCACGAGTCCGCCCCGGTTCGTGAAGGTTGTCTACGAACCCACTCGCGCGAAGGCGCGCGGCACGCTGGCGCTCATCGGCAAGGGGGTCACGTTCGACTCCGGTGGTCTGTCACTCAAGACCGCCAGCGGCATGGAGACGATGAAGACCGACATGTCTGGCGCGGCAGCCGTGCTTGCGGTCATGTCCACCCTGCGCACGCTCGGTGTGCGCCATCGCGTCGTGGCCTACGCGCCGATGGTCGAGAACATGCCGAGTGGGAACGCGATCCGTCCCGGCGATGTGCTCAAGATGCGCAATGGCACCACCGTCGAGGTGCTCAACACCGACGCCGAAGGCCGCCTGATCCTCGCCGACGCGCTCGCGCTCGCGGCGTCCGACAAGGTCGACGCGATGATCGATGCGGCCACGCTCACGGGCGCCTGTGTGGTCGCGCTCGGCGAGAAGGTCGCGGGGGTGATGGGCAATCACGCAGCCTGGGTCGAAGACGTGCGCGCCGCATCGGAACGTGTTGGTGAGCCGATGTGGACGCTCCCGCTCCCCGATGAGTACCGCAAGCTGCTCGAGTCGGAGGTGGCCGACCTTCGCAACATCGGCACGAGCGGCATGGGTGGGGCGCTCACCGCCGGGCTGTTCCTGGAGGCTTTCGTCAACGACGTGCCGTGGGTGCATCTCGACATCGCGGGACCGGCGCGCGCCGCGAGCGACGACGGCGAGCTCGCCAAAGGTGGGACCGGGTTCGCGGTGCGCACCCTGGTGGAAGTAGCCCGCACCTTCGAGGTGCCGATACCGAAGGCGAAGAAAGCGGCGAAGAAGAAGCCCCTGAGGAAGAAACCCCTGAAGAAGAAGCCGGTGAAGAAGCGGGCGTCCGCTCGAGGCTCCGCACGATGAGGTCGACGTCGCGTCGCCGGCTCTTGGCACCAATCGTCCTGACCGTCGCGGTCGTCGGCGGTCCCGTCCACCTTGCGTCGGTCGCGGCTGGTGCGTCGGCTCCGCCCCAGGCGTCGGCCGACACCGCGGTGACCGTGGACATTCGTGACAACGTCTTCGCTCCCAAGCGCGTGGAGATTGTTTCGGGCACCACCATTCGCTGGGTCAACCACGGTCGGAGTCGTCATAACATCGTTCCGAATCGGGGTTCCGACTTCGGCTCGAGCATTCCTCCCGACGAACGCTACGAGTTCACGTTCTCCACCCCCGGGAAGTACGCGTATTACTGCTCACTGCACGGTGCTCCCGGCGTCGGTCAGCACGGGACCGTGGTTGTCGTCGACTCGTCCGCTGCTCACGACGATCGCAGCGCGTCGAGTACGCGTCGACGCGGCGGCACCCTCCGTGTGCCCGACGATTTCCCAACGATCCAACAAGCGGTCGATGCCACGAAGCCCGGCGCGCTCGTGCTCGTCGCGCCCGGCGTGTACCACGAAGCGATCACCGTTGGACCGAAGAACCACGACATCGTGATCCGGGGTGAGGATCGCAACGAGACGATCGTCGATGGTGAGTTCAGCGACGAGCCCGGTCACGAGAACGGCTTCAAGGTGTTTGCCGACGGCGTGGCTATCGAGAACATCACCGCCCGCAATTTCAGGACGAACGGTTTCTTCTGGACGGGTGTGCGCGGGTATCGCGGCTCGTATCTGAACGCGATCCGGAACGGCGACTACGGCATCTTTGCCTTCGACTCGGTCAATGGTCAGTTCGACCACTCGTACGCAGCCGGCAGCCCGGATGCCGGCTTCTATATCGGGCAGTGCTTCCCATGCAACGCCGTCATCGCCGACGTCGAAGCTGAATGGAACGGCATTGGGTACTCGGGGACGAATTCGGGCGGCAACCTTGTGATCGCGCGATCGTCGTTCCACGACAACCGCGTCGGCATCGTTCCCAACAGCGGAACGGGGGAGGCGCTGTACCCGCAGCACGGCACAACGATCGTTGGCAACGAGGTGTACTCGAACAACAACATCGCGACCGGTGCGATCGAGATTGCTGAGATCGCGCTTGGCAACGGCATCCTGGTCGCCGGAGGCAACGAGAACGAGGTCGTCCGCAACCTCGTCTACGACCACGACATCGCTGGAATCGGCGTCGTCGCGCTCCCCGAGACGATCGTCGACCCCGACAACCCCGACGCGATCGACTTCGACGCCAAGCGGAACACCGTTCGCAACAATGTCGTGAGCGACAGCGATCGCTTCGATCTCCTGCTGGTGAGCACGATCACATCAGCGACCGAAGACGGTCAGAACTGCTTCGCCGACAACACGTTCGAGACCAGCCTGCCGTCGGATCTCGAGGCACTCGTGCCGTGCACTGGCGAACGCGCCCCCGGCTTCGAGAACGACCTCGTCACGTTCAACGAGTTGCTCGGTGGCGCCAAGCCGCCGTCGGCCGACTACCGCACTGCGCCCCTGCCCGATCTCCCGAAGCTGGCGAACATGCCCCGAGCGAAGACGGCCCGGCCGCGCCCTGCGACGAAGGGAGCGACCATCGTTGTGCGCCTAGCAACGGTCAAACTCCCGTACCCCACGCGCTGACCCGCCCGAGCTACCCGATCACCACCACGGTGGTGCCGATCTCGGTCCAGTCCCAGATCGCGATCGCCTTGTCCTGCGCCAATCACCTGCGTGCACAAACTGCGCCGCCTTCGGCGGCGCTCGTGCACGCTATTCACAAAGGTCAAAGGCGAGAAAGCGGGTCTACCCGCAGTTCCTTCTCTTGACCATTGTGACGAGGTTGTGTGAGCGCCGGAGGCGCATTCACACAGCCATATGAGGCCGACAAGCATCGTCGTATTCGGCGATGACGATCTCGCCGGCGTTTTCGCCGCAGGTGGGGCAGGCTGGGTCGCGGCGGACCTTGAAGGTGCGGAAGCTCGTCTCGAGCGCGTCGTAGGCGAGCAGTCGACCGACGAGTGGGTCGCCGAGGTCGAGCAGCAGCTTGATCGCTTCGAGTGCCTGGAGCGATCCGATGATGCCGGGCAGCACGCCGAGCACGCCGGCTTCCGCGCAGCTGGGCGCGAGCTCGGCCGGTGGCGGCTCGGGGAGCATGCATCGGTAGCACGGACCCTCGTACGGCTTGAACACCGTGATCTGTCCCTCGAAGCGGAAGATCGAACCGTGCACGACGGGGATCCGCTTGAGCAGCGACGCGTCGTTCAAGAGGTAGCGCGTCGGGAAGTTGTCGGTGCCGTCGACGACGACGTCGTAGCCACTCAGGATGTCGAGCACGTTGTCGGCGCCGAAGCGCACGTCGTACGTGACCACGTCGACATCGGGGTTGAGCTGCGTGAGGGTCTTCTTGGCAGAGTCGACCTTGCGCTCACCGATGCGGTCCATGTTGTGCAGGATCTGGCGCTGCAGGTTCGACTCGTCGACCACGTCCATGTCGACGATGCCGAGCGTGCCGACGCCGGCCGCCGCGAGGTACAGCGCGGCGGGTGAGCCGAGACCACCTGCGCCGAGGAGCAAGACCCTGGACTCGAGCAGCTTCTGCTGACCGGCCTCGCCCACCTCGGGCAGCAGGAGGTGACGGCCATAGCGGTTCCGCTGCTCGTGGTTGAGGACCGCGGGCGTGATCCATGGCCGGCCTTCGTTCTTCCAGCGCCCGAAGCCGCCGGCAAGGTTCACGACGTCGTTGTATCCGAGCTGCTGCAGGGTGTCGGCGCCGAACGCGGAACGGATGCCACTGGCGCAGAACAGGACGATTGGTGCGTCCTTGTCGGCGATCGTGCTCTCGATCTTGCTCTCGAGGTGGCCGCGGGGGATGAAGATCGAGCCGGGGATCGTTCCCTGCTCGTATTCGTCAAGCTCCCGGATGTCGATGAAGGTCGCAACGCCCAGGCGCGGCTCGGCGTCGACAGGGTCGACCTCACGGATGCGCTGACGAGCGGCGGAGAGTAGATCTCGAAAACCAGCCATGTGGAATGAAAGGTTACCCCACGGGTCGGAAATTCCCAAGGGGTCGGAAATTCCCAAGGGGTCGGAAATTCCCAAGGGGTCGGAAATTCCCAAGGGGTCGGAAATTCCCAAGGGGTCGGAAATTCCCAAGGGTTGGATTTCGCGGTTGGCTACTGCGTTTGCGCACTCATCGAGAAGTACTACGCACTGGGAGCTCAGTTCGGCGACAATCTGACGCTCATCGGACTGGCCCACGAGGGCGCGTTGAGCACGGCGCTCGACCTCGCGGAAGCGCAGGCGGCGGGTGTGATCGGTGTGCTTCGCTCGAAGAAGACCGACCCAGCGCTCGTCGTCGGTGCGTTCGAGATCGCCGACGGGGAACGCGAGGGAACGGAGGGACCGCCGGCGCCGCTATGCCGGCGGTCCTTTCGCGTCCGGGCGTACGTCAGGCGCCGTCGATCAGGTAGATGTTGAGTTGCGCTGCGTTCTCGCGGAGCTTTCGGGCCGCCTGGTACTCGTCGCTGCCATACCAGTCGATCGCGGTCTGCATGGTTGGGAACTCCAAAACGACGGTTCGACTGGCTGGCAGATCACCCTCGAGTACCTCCGTGGCTCCGCCTCGCACGACGTCCTTGCCTCCCGCCGCGACGACGGTGCCTGCCGCCGCCTGCTTGTACAGCTCGTACTGCTCGGGATCGTGCACGTCACCTTGGACGATCACATACGCCGGCACGGGTTCCTCCTGGCTGGTCGGGCCTAGATGCGCGCGACGAGGTCGGGGAGCACATCGCCGAGCTGGTCGCGGAGCACCGCGTCGGCGAGGTCATCGAACGGCGTCGCTTGTGCGTTCATGATCACGAGCCGCGCTCCGTGGCCGAGCGCAACCTCGGGGAGGCCGGCCGCCGGGTGCACGGTGAGCGAGGTTCCGATCGCGAGGAACACGTCGCTGTGCTCGGCCGCGTGTTGGGAGCGCATCAGGTCGAAGGGCACGAGGTTCTCGCCGAACGAAATCGTCGCTGACTTGAGGATCCCACCGCACTCCGGGCATTCGGGGTCTTCTTCACCGGCGCGCACACGTTCGAGCGCTACCTCCATCGGTGCCCGCCACTCGCAGAGCATGCACTTCACCTCGTGCACGTTGCCGTGGATCTCGACGATCTTCTCCGGAGACGAACCCGCGGCTTGGTGCAGGCGGTCGACGTTCTGTGTCACGAGCGTGTGCAGCGCGGCCTTTCGCTCGAGGTCCGCGAGTGCGCGGTGCCCCGCGTTGGGCTCCGCGTTCCAATAGCCAAGGCTGTTGATGCGGTTCTGCCACGACTGCTTTCGCACCTCGGGATCCGAGAGGTAGTACTGGAGCGTTGCGGTCTTCTCGGCTGCCGGGTTCTTCGTCCACACACCTTGCGGGCCGCGGAAGTCGGGGATCCCCGATTCGGTGGAGATCCCCGCGCCGGTGAGCACCACGATCGCCTTCGCGTCGCGCAGCCATTCGGCGATCGTGTCGAGGTCGGGGTCGGTGTCGATGCCGGAGACTGTACCGAGGTGCTTTCGGGGTGAGAACCCGGTGCGCGAGCGCCGGGTTCGTACCCGAGAAGCGCTAGCCGGCAGTGGTGAGACCCGCGGCGTCGGCTGCGTCGCGGTGTCGTTGCCACGCCCAACGGGAGGCGTCGTGACACACGGTCGGGTGATAGCCGGTGGCGAAGAGCACACGCTCGACGTGGTCGAGGTCGTCGCCTTGTTCGAGCAGCGCCAACGCGACGCGTCGGGCTCGACGGCGAGCGTCGGCGTGCGGGGCTTCGGCCAGCGAGATCTCTGTCCATTGTGCGTGGGCCGTGCGCAACGGACCGGAGAGCCGACGGAGGTGGCGTGTCGGGAGCGGAGGCAGGCTGCGCCGCACTGCGACGGTGCCGCGCCCGTCGGAGCACGCCAGGTCGAACGACTCGAGCCGCACGAGACTGCGCACGATCGGTGATGAGCTGCCAGCGCGCTCGCCGAGCCCGAGCGCTTGCGACGCCTCGGCGACCGGGAGCTCGATCGGTCCGGAGCGCTCGTCGAAGCGCGCCGCGAGGTGACGCAGGAGCAACAGCGCGGTCGGGCCAAGCGTGGGGAGCCAGAACGTCTCGGCGTAGATGGATCGGGGATCGTGGCCGACGGTGTCGATGACCGGGTCGGGCCAAGGCTGGATGGTGAGGGTCGTGGGCATGCGGTCTCCGTCTGGACGGGCCCGGGGCGGCGACGAGGATGGAAGTCGCGGCACGACCCGCCACACGCTCGGAGGTGACGCCGGTGCGGATGTCCGTTCAGGTGGAAGCGGGTGGAGCCCAGCCGTGCAGGTCGGGGCGGGCGCCCCACATCGACGCGTCTTGCGGGCGGCCGAACAAGTAGCCCTGGTCGTATTCGCAGCCCAGCGTGCGGAGCTCGTCGAACTGTTCGCGGGTCTCGATACCCTCGCCGACGACGCGCATGTCGAGCGCGTGGGCGAGGTTGACCACCGCGGTGCAGATAGCGGTGTCTTCGGGATCCCTCCCGAGTCCGTCGACGAAGGCCCGATCTATCTTGAGCGAGTCGACGGGGAATCGCTTGAGGTACGACATCGACGAGTACCCGGTGCCGAAGTCGTCGATCGCGAGGTGGATTGAGATCAGGTGCCGAAGGCTTCCAAGACCTGTTCTGCGGCGACGGTGGGCGGCACGAGGCCGGCGACGACGTCGGCCTCCAGGCGGGCGGCCGCTGCGGCAGCCGCAGGGTCGAGGTGCAACCGTTCGAGCAACCCGGCTGACAGCTCCGACCACATCCAAGCCTTCGCTTGCTCGGCGCGCCGTTCACCGAGCATGCCCGCGCCGTCGAGCACGCGGTGGTGCTCCTCGACCGCCGCCCAACATTCGTCGATGCCGCGCCCTTCGAGTGCCGAGCACAACACCACCGTCGGCGCCCACGGTGGGGTCTTCGGTCGGATGAGGTGCAACGCGTTCGCGTAGTCAGCGGCGGTTCCCGTTGCCACCGCGGCAAGATCGCCATCGGCCTTGTTCACCACGACAACGTCGGCGAGCTCCATGATCCCGCGCTTGATGCCCTGGAGCTCGTCGCCACCACCTGGCGCGATCAACAACAAGAAGCAGTCGACCATCCCTTCGACGGCAACTTCCGACTGCCCGACTCCAACGGTCTCCACGAGCACGACGTCGAATCCGGCCGCCTCGCACAACAACAACGCCTCGCGAGTGCGGCGTGCGACACCTCCCAACGTCCCGCCCGTCGGCGACGGCCGCACGAACGCCTCCGCCCGCCGCGTCAGCTCCTCCATCCGCGTCTTGTCGCCGAGGATTGATCCCCCCGATCGAGTGCTTGAAGGATCCACCGCTAACACGGCCACGCGCTTTCCCGCATCCACGAGATGCAGTCCCAACACCTCGATCAAGGTGGACTTTCCCGACCCTGGCGCGCCCGAGATCCCCACCCGCACTGCGCCCCCGGTGCGCGGCATCAACTCCGTGAGCAGCGCGTCGGCCTCCGCTCGATGGTCGGCACGCGTCGACTCCACCAACGTGATGGCCCGCGCCAGCGCTCGCCGATCGCCGCCCGCGACTTGAGTAGCGAGCTCGCTCACCCGTGACGGGGAAGCGCGGCCAGCACCGTGGACGCCGCGGTAGCGATGTTCGTGCCGGGCCCGAAGATCGCCGCGACTCCGGCGTCGCGTAGAAACTCGTAGTCGTCCGGCGGGATCACGCCGCCGACCACCACGACGATGTCGTCCCCACCCTGCTTGCGCAGCTGGGCGATGAGGTCCGGCACCAGCGTCTTGTGACCTGCCGCCTGGCTGCTCACACCGACGACGTGCACATCGTTCTCGACGGCATCGCGCGCCACTTCTTCTGGGGTTT
>SHVJ01000006.1 GCA_009694295.1 Acidimicrobiia bacterium | reverse complement strand
CACGAAGAGCATGACCAGCACGATCATCGCCAGGATCGGCAGGTATTGCTGCACGAATGTCCTCGACTCCTCTGGTCGCTCCGCTTCGCCGTCCCGCTCTTCCGAGCACGGCTCCGCTTCGCTCGACTCCCCTGTAGTGCCCCGCTTCGCCGGGGCGCAGGCTATCCGAGGCGCTGCTACGGCTCCGGTGCGATGGAGACGAGCTTGGCAACCACCTTGTACGCGGCCTCGGCCGGTCCGAGCTCATCGGGCCGCAACAGGTTGGCCATGATCCGCAGCACCCACTCCATGAGGGTGCGGCTCTTGAAGCCAACCCTCGTGAGCTCACGCATGACCGCCGGGTTGCCGATTGCTCGCACGAAGGCGCGCGCCACCTTGAAGTAGAGGGCGTACTCCGCGTTGATCCGCGCTTCGTAGCCGCGCAGCGCGAGTCCGTCGCCCGTTGTCAAAGCCTCACCCACGGCGTCGGCCGCGAAGCGTCCGGTCTCGTACGCAACCGAGATGCCTTCGCCGTTGAACGGGTTCACCGAACCGGCTGCGTCGCCGACGCACAGCCACGTTGGTCCGACCTTGGGTCGTACCGAGAAGCCGGTCGGCAGCTTGCCGCCCGTGGGAGGACCGCACGCGTTCTCAGGTGTGAGCTCCCACGATGCCGGCGCCGTCGCACAGAACGCGTCCATGAGATGCGAGGTGTTGATCTGCTTGAAGCCCGTGAACGTGTCGAGAAGACCGACGCCCACGTTCACCGTGCCGTCGCCGACCGGGAACAGCCAGCCGTACCCAGGAAGGTTCGCGCCGTTGCGGTCGTGCAGGTCGAGGTGGCTCTCGATCCACGGCTCGTCGTGCCGAGGGCTCTTGAAGTAGCCGCGCAGCGCCATGCCCATCGGGTATGACCGATCGCGGGCGGTGCCGAGCGCGCGGCCGAACCGAGAGTTGGCGCCGTCGGCGACGATCACGTACCGAGCGCGCACCTGCTCGTCGGCACCACTCTCCTTGCGATGAATGACCGCGCCCGTGACCAGCCCGCCCTCGACGATCGGCTCGGTGGCTTCGGAGGCCGGCCAAAGCGTGGCCCCCGCCTTCACCGCCTGCTGGGCGACCATCTCGTCGAGGTCGCGGCGGCGAACCACGTACCCATAAGAGGGATAGACGGGATGCTCGGGCCAGGCCAGCTCCAGGGTCACCCCGTGGGCGATGGACCGCAGGCCGTCGAAGCGCAAGTGATCGGCCAGCCGGTCGCCCAAGCCAATGGCCTCGAGCTGGTGGACGGCCCGCGGCGTGAGCCCGTCACCGCAGGTCTTCTCGCGGGGGAACCGCTTCTTCTCGACGATGAGCACCCGATGCCCGGCCTCGGCCAACCAGTACGCCGCGGCGGCACCCGACGGCCCGCCCCCGACGACAAGCACGTCCCACACCATTGGCTCGCTCATTCCGCTCCGGGATACCCGGAGCGGCCCTCCGGGACATTCGCTCGCGGACGCTCCGACACGGGATCATTCTCTCAGGCCATCCACGACTGCGTGGCAACGAGGGTCGGCTCGCCGCCCCGCAACCCGCCGCAAAGCGGAACAAGTCGCGCCGGAGGGGGCCGCCGGGGGAGGCCTGCCTCCCCCGGCCGTTCCTGAATGTGCTGGACCCACAAGTAGCGTGGTAGGAAACGCCCGCGCAGAGGGCCGAACACGGCGCATTGAGCCCGAGCGATTCGGGGAGGGACACCGGCGACATGCCCAACCTGCTGCCCGACTGGAGCCTGACGCTGCCGTGGGGTCTGGGCGAGTTCGACGTTCGAGCCGCCGGACGCCTGATCTGGTTCAGCCTCCTCCTGATCTACGGCATCGCGATCGTGGTGGCGCTCATCAAGCCGCCACTCCTCAAGAAGCGTCCGTTCCCCGACATCGTCGGGTACGCGCTCATCCCTGCGATCGTGATCGGCGGATGGGTGCTCGGCGCGCTGATCGACTCGCTCCAACGCACGATCATCCTCGCGACGATCGCTTTGCTCGCCGTCCACATCTTCTCGCTGGTGATCAGCCGCAAGCCTCGCGACCCTGACAAGAAGACAACGTGGGCCGAGTGCTTTGCCGGCGCGGTCGGTGTGTTCGCGTTGTTTGCGCTCGGCTACGCGATCGTGCCGCACGAGTACCTCACGTTCGCGAACGCACAGCTCGAGTGGGGCGACAACTCCAAGTTCATCTTCACGAGCAACGACAACATCCTGGGGCTCATCAACATCCACTATCCGTTCAACTTCGACTTCCCAGCGCTGCGCGACATCCTCGTGACGGTGATTTACGGCGTGCTCCTCACGACGAACCTGAAGCTCTGGGTGATGTGGCAGGACCGATTCGAGGTCAAGGCCGAGCCCGACCCCGCCGCCGTCCCCGAGCGGAAGTCGCGCTTCGGCCGTCCGCTGCGCCGCACCGCACCCGAGCCCGTCGGCGCCACCGCGGCCGCTCCCGAGGGGGCGTAGTCGCGATGGCCCGCACCGACGCCAACCCGCCCATGCCCGACTTCGTCACCGACTACCAGCTCCAAGAGGTCGACCCGGCCTTCCTGACCCAGTCGGTGAAGCCGAAGCAGTTCCTCCACATCGACCAAGAGGAATGCATCCTCTGCGAGGGCTGCGTCGACATCTGCCCGTGGAAGTGCATCCACATGGTGTCGGTGTCGGCGATCTCCGAGGCGCTTGGCACCGACCAACCGGGCGAAGATCCCCGTGACCATGTGGCCTTCATCGTCGACGAGGACATCTGCACCCGGTGCGCGCTCTGCGTCGACCGCTGCCCAACTGGTGTGATCATCCTCGGCAAGCTCGATCCCAATGTCGCCGAAGGCGACCCCCACACACGCACGAACCGCCATGGCTATGCCTACGGCGTTCGGTTCTGAACTAGGAGCTCTGGGTGGCGAACGGCAACGGCAACGGGCACGGTCCTCGCGTGCGCGTCGGTGCCGCGCTCGAGAAGTTCGACGAGAAGATGCGCGGCTCACAGGCGTGGACCGCGATCTTCCGACCCGGATCCGTGTACCGGCGCGGCTACACCGACAGCCCCCGTAACCGGTCCTACGTGATCATGAACAACGTGCTGTACCACCTGCACCCAGTGAAGGTGAAGCGGCACTCGGTGAAGGTGTCGTACACGCTGTGCCTCGGCGGGCTCTCGTTCTTCCTATTCATCCTCTTGACGGTCACCGGCATCTTCTTGATGTTCTTCTACCGCCCGACCGAGGCCGCGGCATGGCCCGACATCAAGACGCTGGAGACGGCAGTCACCTTCGGATCACTCGTGCGCAACATGCACCGGTGGGGCGCGCACCTCATGGTGCTCTCGGTCTTCCTGCACATGTGCCGCGTCTTCTACCACGGTGCCTACAAGGCGCCTCGTGAGTTCAACTGGGTGATCGGTGTCGTGCTCCTGCTCCTCACCCTTCTCCTCTCGTTCACCGGCTACCTGCTCCCCTGGGACCAGCTCGCACTCTGGGCGGTCACCGTGGGTACGAACATGATGGGGTACACCCCCGTCTTCGGGAGCAGCGTGAAATACGTACTGCTCGGATCAAATGAGATCAGTGGTGACACCTTGCTCCGGTGGTACGTGCTGCATGTGCTCCTCTTACCCTTCGTCATCGTGATCTTCATGGCCGTTCACTTCTGGCGAGTCCGGAAGGACGGCGGGATCACCGGTCCGCTCTAAACACTCGAGGAGTCGCCCAGACCAATGGCTGAAGTACCCGATCACCTGCTGCAGCGCTCACGCGAGCGCCGCAAGGCGCTCGGCCTTCCCGTCCCCGGCGAAGAGGGGGGCGACGAGGCGCCAGTTGCTGCCGACGCGGCTCCCCCCGCGGGCGGTGGTGGGGGCGGCGATCTTCCTCCCACTGGTGGCGGCGGTGACGCTGGTCCTCCGGCGGACGACGGTGGTGGCGACGCGGGCGGTGGCGACACTGGCGGGATTCCCGCCCACCTGCTCGAGCGGTCGAAGCGGCGGCGCGCCGCACTGTCGGGTGACGCTGCACCGGCAGCCGCGGCTGCGGGCGGCGGGGGCACGGCAACAGCCGTCGCAGCGCCACCGGCGCCGACTGCAACCGGACCCGGGGGTCACACCCAGCGGCTGCTCACGGTGGTCAAGTCGGGTTCGATCCAGCAGACGCGCGCCGAGGCCCAGGACAAGGTCCACGTATGGCCGCACCTACTCGTCATCGAGCTCGCGTCGATCCTGATCCTGCTCGCAGCGGTCACGGTGTTCTCGGCGCTCGTGCGGGCACCGCTGCTCAGCCTTTCCGACTTCAACAAGACACCGAACCCGTCGAAGGCACCGTGGTACTTCCTCGGGCTCCAAGAGCTCCTCACGATGTTCCACCCGATGGTCGCCGGGGTCACGATCCCCGGCGTCGGTCTCGGCTTGCTCGCGTTGGCGCCGTTCATCGACAAGAACCCGTCGCACAAGCCAAAGGATCGTAAGTTCGCCATCGCCATCTTCACGATGTTCATCATGATGTGGTCAGTGCTCGTCATCATCGGTTCGTTCTTCCGGGGCAAGGGGTTCAACTTCGTGTTCCCGTGGAACGACGGCATCTTCTTCGAGCTGTAGGAGCAGGGACGTGGAGATCGCGATCGGGATCGTCGTCGTGCTCGGCTTCGGCGCGCTCGCTCTGTTCGCAACCGCTCGCGGCCGCGCCGCAACGGGGCGTCTGAGTCGCGAGACACGCCGCGCCGACTCCTCGCAGCCACCGCCCGAGGCGGTACCGGACGCGGGCTCGGCGATCGAGCCCGCTGATGAAGCCGCACGTGAGCGCGCCGCACAGTCCCGGCGTGCCGCAGAAGGTGGATCGCTCGTCCCGGCCGGCGAGCGCGGCGTTGTGCGCTACGAGCCGGTCGACCTCGATGAGCTCGGCGTCACCCGGCGGCAGTTCTTCAACCGGGGAATCCTCGCGACCCTCGGTCTCAGCGTCGGCACCTTCGGCGTGGCGTCGATCGCGTTCCTCTGGCCGGGCAAGGGCGGGGGCTTCGGCGACAAGGCGCTGAACATCGGCTCGGTGGACGATGTCGAGAAGTCCATCGCCCAGAAGAAGCCGTATTACAACGCATCAGGGCGAACTTACGTGCAGCCGTACCCGACGACCGCGCTCAAGGGCGCCGAGAAGGCATACGACTCGCGACTGCTCACCGGCATGAAGGAGGGGTACGTCGCGCTGTACCAGAAGTGCCCGCACCTCGGCTGCCGCGTCCCGTGGTGCGACTCGTCACAGTGGTTCGAATGCCCTTGCCACGGCTCGAAGTACAACCGGGTCGGCGAGAAGAAGGGCGGCCCTGCACCTCGGGGCATGGATCGCTTTGCGTTCAGCGTGATCGACAACGCGTTGGTCGTCGACACGAGCACGCCGATCCAGGGACCACCGATCGGCACCGACACCACCGGCCAGGGCCAAGAGGGCGCTCCGTGCGTATGAGGAGCTTCCTTCAGTGAGCTTTCGACTGACGCTCATCCTGCTCAATGTGCTCGTCATCGGCGGGCTGTTGGGTGTGGTCTTCTGGCGCGTCTTCAGTCTGCGCCGCAGCCCCGAGTCCACGCCGGCCAACCTCACGCCGTTCCTCGAAGACGAAGCCCTCGAAGGGCGTCGGCTCGAGCGCGTGCTGGGCTGGACGTTGCTGTTCAGCGTCGTGATGATCCTCTCGCTCCTCGCGTACTTCCTGTGGGAGCCGTTTCGTCAGCCGATCATGGAAGACGGCTTCCTCGAAAGGTCCGTCGATCGCGGCGCTGTGTTGTTCGCGAACAAGGCGAGCGAGCACTACAACTCCGAGTTCTCGTTGCTCTGCGCCGACTGCCACGGCGTCGACGGCACCGGTGGCGTCGCGATCCAGACGCTGCAGCCCGAAGCCGACGAGTGCCAGCTCAAGAAGAACAAGAACAACCCCGATGTCCCCGAGTGCGCGCCGCAACAGGTGCAGTGGACAGCTCCCAACCTCACGCTGGCACCGCTGCGTTACAAGCGAGCCCAGCTCATCGACATCGTCACGTACGGCCGTGAAGGCACGCCGATGCCGGCATGGGGTGTGAAGAGCGGCAAGGGCCCGAAGAACGTTCAGAGCATCAACGACCTCGTGAACTACCTGCAGAGCATCAAAGTCACGTCGGACGAAGCCATGAAGAACGCGGAGACCGCGGTCGACGACTACCGAAAGTCCGCCGACGCCCTTGTCAAGGGCCTCCAGGACGAGTCGGACAAGGCCGCGGCTGCGCTGCTCGAGGCGCAAGCCGACCCGGCGACGAGCGCCGACGATCTCGACGGGCTGCAGAGCGACGCTGATCGGCTCGCCGCCGAGCTCGCGTTGGCCATCACCTACCGCGACGACGTCGAGGCGTTGACCGACGGCGGTGTGCTCTTCCGACTCAACTGCGCCCGCTGTCACACGAAGGGTTGGTCGTACTACGAGAACGACCCCGCCAACATCGACATGGCGCCGCTCCCGGCTATGGGCAGCGGCGCGTACGGGCCCAATCTCACCAACGGCTCGGTGCTGCTCCAGTTCCCGGGCAAGGTCGGACAGCAGAACCAGACGACGTGGGTGACCGACGGCGTGCCCGAGCAGGGTGTGTACGGAGTCCGCGGGATCTCATCGGGGCGCATGCCGCACTTCGGCAAGGTGCTCACCAAGGAGCAGATCGCAGCGATCATCGAGTACGAGCGAAGTCTGTAGGGGAGTAGGGACGTGTTCGCCTCTGAGTTTCTCGAGAAGACGATGTGGTACCCGACAATCCTGGGGTTCCTCGTTGTCTTCTTCGCGTTGGCCCTCTTCGTCGGCTTGATCTGGCTCCTCCTCGGCACCAACCTGGGTGCGCGGCTCGGCTTCCTCATCTCCTTCACCGCGGTCACCGGCTTCGGCGTAGTCCTCACGCTGCTGTGGCTCACCACCGCGTCGCCGCTGAACACCATCAAGGGCCGCATCCCGGAGTGGAAGGTCATCGAGATCGCCAAGACCCCGGCGGATGCGACGACCGCGGAGATCCGCAACATCGAGGAGAAGGGCACCCAGGTCGGCAAGGCCAAGCAAGCTGATGTGAAGGCCGCCGTCGACGCCGCGCTCATTACGAAGGAAGAAGTGAAGGCGGAGGGGCCACTGCCCGAAGACGCGAACAAGTTCGCTCGCTTTGCGACCGTGAACGACTACACGATCACGAACACCTATGAGCTCGGTGGGGGCATTCCCAACCCCTTGAACTTCGAGTTCAAGCACAAGCCGCTGTTCGCAGTGGCCGGGTTCTGTGCCGTGAAGGATCTAGGGCAACCCTTCTACGTGCCGCCACCCATCAAGCCGAACTGCGCCGACCCGTCTGACGAGCACGCCGAGACCGGGTTCTTGGTGATGGAACGCGACCTCGGCTCGATCCGCGTCCCACCGATGGTTGCGTTCGCAAGCACCACGCTGCTGTTCATCCTCGGGCTGTGCTTGCTGCACTGGCGGGAGAAGGACGAGCAGGTTGCCGAGCAGCGGGCTGCCGGCACCGCCCTCGCACCCGTTCCGGTGAAGGTCTAGGGAGACACCATGCGTCGTAGGTTCATCACCCTCGCCAGCCTGATCGCCGCCATCGTTGGGGTGCTCGCATCGCCCGCCGGGGCGCAGCAGCTCGTCGATGCCGGTGGTGAGCACCAGGGCGGCTTGGCCTTCGTGCTGTTCGCCCTCATGGTCTTCATCATCGGGTTCGCACTGTTCTTCATGGACCGAATCCGGCGCCGCCCCACTGACGAAGACGGGCTCCCCGGCTCGTAGCGGCTAGTGCAGAGCCTTCGCCGCGTCGGCGGCGAGCTCAATTGTCCGGTCGATGTCGGCATCGGTGTGAGCCAGGCTCGGAAAGATCGACTCGAAGGCGCTCGGCGCGAGGAACACACCGCGATCGAGCATCGCGTGGAAGAACTTCGCGTAGCGCTCTCCGTCGGCCTTCTTGGCGTCGTCGTAGTCGCGCACTTCAGTGGCTGAGAAGAACAGCCCACCGATCGTGAACGCGCGTGGCGTCTGCACTTCCAAACCGGCGACGCCGAGCGCGGCGTGCAGCCCCTCGGTGAGTCGAGCCGCGCTGCGCTCGAGTGCGGTGTACGACCCGTCTTCGAGCTCGGCCAATACAGCAAGCCCGGCCGCGGTGGCGAGTGGGTTCCCCGAGAGCGTTCCGGCCTGATACACGTCGCCGAGCGGCGCAAGGTGATCCATCACCGCGGCCGGACCACCGACCGCGGCGAGCGGGAGTCCGCCGCCGATCACCTTGCCGAAGATCGACAGGTCGGGCGTGATCTCGTAGCGCGCTTGCGCTCCGCCAAGTGCCACCCGGAACCCTGTGATCACCTCGTCGAACACGAGAAGCGCACCATGACGCGTGCACAGGTCGCGCAGAGACGCGAGGAACCCAACCGCGGGAGGAACCAGACCCATGTTTGCGGCGACCGGCTCCACGAGCACGGCC
Source organism: Acidimicrobiia bacterium (assembly GCA_009694295.1). Lineage (GTDB taxonomy): Bacteria > Actinomycetota > Acidimicrobiia > IMCC26256 > PALSA-555 > SHVJ01. The sequence continues at coordinate 39,959 of SHVJ01000006.1, read as the reverse complement.
GCGACGTTCTCGCCGTCGCGGGCGAACACCTCGTCGAGCGCAGCCAGATCGTTGTACGGAGCGACGATCGTGTCGGCCACCGTGCCCTCGGTCACCCCGGCCGAACCGGGAAGACCGAGCGTTGCCACGCCGCTGCCTGCCGCCACGAGGAGCGCGTCGAGATGCCCGTGGTAACAGCCTGCGAACTTCAGGATCTTGGTGCGCCCGGTGGCTCCACGCGCGAGCCGAACCGCGGTCATCGCGGCTTCGGTCCCCGAGGAGACGAGCCGCACCTTCTCCACCGACGCCACCCGATCGGCGATCGCCTCCGCGAGCTCGACCTCACCCGGCGTCGGCGCGCCGTAGGAGGAACCGGCAGCAGCAGCGCGCTGGATGGCTTCGACGACCTTTGGGTGTGCGTGGCCGAGGATCGAGGCGCCCCACGACTGCACGTAGTCGAGGTACTCGCGACCGTCGGTGTCGGTGATCGACGAGCCCGAGGCCGAGGCCACGAAGAACGGCTCCCCGCCCACCGACGCAAACGACCGCACCGGTGAGTTCACCCCGCCCGGGATGCGGGCCAACGCGCGCTTGTAGAGCTGGCTCACGAGTTGAGGCGCTCGGCGACCTCGCGCGCCAGATATGTGAGCACGAAGTCGGCACCGGCTCGCTTGATCGCGGTGAGGTGCTCGAGTGCCACGGCGTCGCCGTCGATCCAGCCGTTGGCCGCGGCAGCCTTGATCATCGAGTACTCGCCGCTTACGTGGAAGGCGCCGACCGGCACGTCGAACGCGCCACGAACCGCCGCGATCACATCGAGGTACGCGAGCGCCGGCTTCACCATGACCATGTCGGCACCTTCGGACACGTCCAGCGCGGTCTCGTCGAGCGCCTCACGCGCGTTCGGAGGATCCATCTGGTACGAGCGTCGATCGCCGAACTGTGGCGCGCACTCGGCGGCGTCGCGGAACGGTCCATAGAGCGCCGACGCGTACTTGGCCGAGTACGCGAGCACCGCGATCTCGTGGTGGCCGGCGATGTCGAGCGCAGTGCGGATTGCGCCGACCTGTCCGTCCATCATCCCCGACGGCGCGATCACATCGGCTCCAGCGTCGGCCTGGCTGACCGCGATCTCCGCATACCGCTCGATCGTCGCGTCGTTGTCGACGGTTTCGTTCGCGCCGATCACGCCACAGTGGCCGTGGTCGGTGTACTCATCGAGGCAGTCGTCGGCCATGAGCACGAGGGATTCACCCACCTCGTCGCGCAGCGACCGCAGGGCCGTCTGCACCACACCCGACGGATTGCTTGCGCCCGAGCCGACGGCATCCTTGGCCGCTGGCACGCCGAAGAGGATCACCGCCGGCACGCCCAGATCGGCGAGCGCACGGACTTCCTTGCGGAGGCTCTCCTGGGTGTGCTGCACCACCCCTGGCATCGACGCCACCGGCTCCGGCGCGTCGATCCCCTCTTTCACGAAGAGCGGCGCCACCAGGTCGTCGACCGAAAGGCGAGCCTCGGCCACGAGTCGCCGGAGGGCGGGCGTACGCCGCAACCGGCGCGAGCGCTGCTCAGGAAAGGGCACAACGGCAATCGTAGAGGGCTAGCGATCCAGCATTTCCAGCAGCGCGTCGGTGAGACCGTCGATGGTGTGCTCCGCTGCCTCCACATCGACCCGGAGGCCACGGGCCAGGGCGGTCTTCGACGTGATCGGCCCGATCGACGCCACGAGCGGCTGCGGGTCGGGAAGGTCGCCCACTGCATCGCAGAAGTTGGTGACCGTGGACGACGACGTGAAGGTGATCGCGTCGACGGTGCCAGAGCGCACGCGCTCCAACATCGCGGGACCTGGTCGGGCTGTGACCGTTCGGTAGAGCGGGAGAACGTCGACGATGAAGCCGCGTTCCTGCAAACCGTCGGGCAGCACATCTCGTGCCTGCTCCGCCCGCGGCAGCAGCACCTTCTCGTCTGGTGATGCGGGATCGGGGAAGGCTTCGAGGAGCGACTCGGCGACGAAGCGGTCGGGCATGAGATCAGCGCGAATTCCCCGGGCGACGAGCTCCATCTCGGTGGCCAGACCGATTGCGGCCACGCGCACGCCGGCCAACGCGCGGCTATCGAGCATCGCGGGCGTGACGCCGCGATCGAAGAAGGCCGCGACCGCGTTCGCCGAGGTGAAGATGATCCAGCCGTACCGGTCGAGTCGCGGCACGGTGAACTCGAGCGGCTCGATGGCGATGGTGGGCAGCTCAAGCACTTCGGCGCCGAGCTCTTCGAGGCGATCGCGCAGTTCGCTCGCCTGCTCACGCGCTCGGGTCACGACCACGCTGCGTCCGTAGAGCGGCCGCGATTCGAACCACGTGAGATCCAGCGCAGCCACTTCGCCCACCACGATCGCCGACGGCGGACGCACACCCGCCTCCCCAATCGTGGCGAGGGTGGCCCGTACGGTGTGTTGATCGAGCCGGGTGCCGTTGCGCACCGCAGCAACCGGTGTGTCGGGGGAACGACCCCCGGCGATCAACTGCTGCGCGATGTCGGCGATGTGTCCGGCGCCCATGAGGACCACGAGCGTCCCGCCGGCGGCCGCCAGCGCGCCCCAGTCGACGTCGGTATGGCCCTTCGTCGGGTCCTCGTGCCCGGTGACGACCGTGAAGTGCGTGGACAGCCCACGGTGGGTCACGGGGATACCCGCGTACGCGGCCGCGGCGATGGCGCTGGTGATGCCGGGCACGACCTCGAACTCGATGCCGGCGGCCGCCAGCGCTTCAGCTTCTTCGCCGCCGCGCCCGAAGACGAACGGATCGCCACCTTTGAGCCGCACGACGCGCTTGCCCGCGCGGCCGTGCTCGACGAGCACCGCGTTGATGGCTTCCTGCGACATCTCGTCGGAACCGGGCGTCTTGCCCACGTCGATCCGCATTGCCGTCGGTGGGGCGAGGTCGACCAGCGCGGGCGCGGCCAGGCGGTCGTAGACCACGACATCGGCCTCCATGAGTAGCTCCCACCCTCGCCGCGTGAGGAGCTTGGGGTCACCGGGACCGGCCCCGACGAGCGCGACCGTCACTGGGTCACCTCGCCCGCGGCAACGAGCTTCCGCGCGAGCTCTCGACCGGCGGCCTCCGCATCGGTGCCGGCGACCGAGCGGCGAACAACGAAACGACCGTCGATCGACGCCATCAGACCTTCGATCTCCACGCCACCATCATCGGTTGTGTGTGCGAGCGCGCCCACCGGTTGGTCGCAACCGCCACCGAGCTCGGCCAGAAACGCACGCTCCGCCGCGATCGCCCGGTGGGCATCGTGGTCGTCAATCGCGGCAAGGCGTTCGCGGGTCGCCGCATCGTCGTCGCGACACTCCACTGCCAGGGCCCCTTGCGCGACCTGCGGAAGCATGACCGCAGTCTCCAAGCGCTCCGTGATGCGATCCTCGAGTCCGAGTCGATCAAACGCAGCCGCGGCAACCACGATGACATCGAAGCCCGCGGCCTTCGCGAGCCGAGTCTCCATGTTCCCGCGGAGGTCGCCGAAGGTCACGTCGGGTCGCAACGCGGCGAGCTGCGCGCGGCGTCGGACCGAACCGGTACCAACGACCGCTCCGCCCGGAAGATCAGCCAGGGTCGAGCCAACCAGTGCATCGCGCGGGTCACCGCGCTCGGGTACCGCGGCGATGACGAGTCCTGGGGTCTGTTCCGATGGGAGATCCTTCGCCGAGTGCACGGCGATGTCGGCGCGGCCATCGAGTACCGCCTGTTGCACCTCTTTCACGAACACGCCGGTGCCACCCATCTCGTGGATCGGCGTATCGGCCCGTCGATCACCGGTGGTCTCCACCACCACGAGCTCGGCGTCGCCATCGAGGAGCGCCGCCACTCGTTCGGCCTGCCACCGAGCGAGCGCGCTCCCACGCGTCGCAATCCTCACCGACTCAATCCGAAGAGTCGGATTCGTCCGCCTCGGACTCGTCGAGCGCGAAGAGCTCGGCGAGCGCATCGGCGTAGAGCTCGCCGCGGGCCGTGCCGGCAGCGTCCTTCAGCCGGACGGTCGGTTCGTGCAGCAGCTTGTTCACGATGCCGCTGGTGACTTGCTCGACCGCGGCACGCTGCTCCGGCGACAGATCCTTGAGCTTGGGGGCCAACCGCTCGACCTCCGCACGGCGCAAGGACTCGGCCTTTGCACGGAACTGCTCGACGAGCGGCGAGAGCTCGCGCGCCGACCGGTCGAGGCGGTATCGGTCGAGCTCATCGTTGATGATCACGCGCACGTTGCCGACCTCGGCGCGGCGCGCCTGAAGGCTTGCCTCACCCAGCGCCTTCAGGTCGTCGATGTCCAACAACGTGACCCCGAACACCTGACCCACGCCAGGGTCAACATCGCGTGGGACAGCCACGTCGACCACGAGCAGTGCTCGCCCATCGCGCCGGCGCATGACCTCTTCCATGTCGCTGCGCTCGATGAGCGTGCCCGGAGCACCAGTCGAGGCGAGCAGCACGTCGGAGGTGACAAGAGTGTCGACCACCTCGTCGATCGCGATCGATCGACCGGAGAACCGCTTCGCGAGATCGCGCCCGCGCGCTGCGCTGCGGTTCGCCACGATGATCTCGCCGACCCCCGCGCCCGAAAGCGCGACGGCCATGCCTTCGCTGACGTCGCCAGCGCCAAGGAGGATGACGCGTCGGCCCTCGAGTGAACCCAGACGCTCACCGGCGAGCGTGACGGCCGCGGATGCGATCGACACCGAATGCCGACTGATCGCGGTCTCCGTGCGTGCGCGCTTCCCGACCTCGAGCGCGTGGCGGAATGTGCGCGACAAGAGCTGACCGGCGGTGCCCTCGCTCTCGGCGACCTGCCAGGCCTCGCGCACCTGCCCCAGGATCTCGCCTTCGCCGATGATCATCGAATCGAGCCCGGCGGCGACACCGAAGAGGTGCGCGACCGCGGCGTCGTCGTGGAAGGTGTACAGCTGCTCGGCGAGGTCATCGGGGTCGAGACCCGAGCACTCGGCGAGAAAGTGGCGGATGTCGTCGATCCCGTCGTGGAAGCGGGTTGTGCGCACGTAGACCTCGCTGCGGTTGCACGTGGACAGCACCACGACCTCCGCGAGGTGTTCCCGCACCGCGAGCGACTGGAGGGCCTTGGGCAGGCCCGCTGGTGGCACCGTCATCCGCTCGAGCAGATCGACAGCCGCAGTGCGGTGGTTCAGTCCGACGACGACGAGAGACACTGCTGGAGAAGCTCCTTCGCTTCGGCCGTCTGGCCGCTGCGGATCAATTCCACCATGCCGGAATCGAGCGCCCGTCGCCAATCCAGATCCTCGCTGGACTGGCCGGTGGCCCGGATGGCCTCCCGGGCCTCCGACAGGACGTCGCAGGCCACGGCGTACTCCGGCCCGAGCTCGGCGGTCAGCCGGTCCTTGAGCCAGGCGGCCAGAGCCGGGCTGCGCCCGCCGGTGCCGATGGTGACCACCAGGTCGCCCTGGCGGACCACCGACATGAGCGTGCACGAGCAGTGAGCCGGATCATCGGCTGCGTTCACCCAGAGGTGGCGCGCCTCGCCGGCCTCGAACACCGCGCGGTTGACCGCGGGGGTGCTCGTCGCCGTGGTGGCAAGCCACGCGCCGTCGAGGTCGCCGGGCTCGAAGGCACGCTCCTCGACCGTGATGCGCCCGGCATCGCGCCACTGCTGGAGCTCAGGCACGAGCTCCAGCGAGATCACATGCACGTCGGCACCCGCGTCGAGCAACGCTTCGATCTTGCGCGCCGCGATGCGTCCGCCACCCACGACAACACACCGCTTCCCCGTAACCAGGAGGTTGACGGGATAGCCCTTCAACCCCGCTCTCGGCCCTGCGGGCCGGGATACCCGCCCCGCGGACGCTCGCTCTTGGTCGTTCATACCCGTGACGGCTGGACGCGGTGCTGTTGGTAGAAGGAAAGGATCTGGAGCTCGGTGGCCAGGTCGACCTTGCGCAGCGACACCGACTCCGGCACGGCGACGACCGCGGGAGCGAAGTTCAAGATCGAGCCAACGCCCGCGGCCACCAGCTGATCGGCCACCTCTTGCGCGGCAAGCGCCGGCACGGCGATCACACCGATCGCGACGCCGCGTTCGGCGACGATCGTGTCGAGGTTGTCGAGCGACTCGATCGCGAGGTCACCCACGCGACTCCCCACCTTGGTTGCATCGATGTCGACCAGGGCGACGACGCGGAACCCGCGGGCGCCGAAGCCGCGGTAGTTGGCGAGCGCGTGCCCGAGGTTGCCGAGACCCACGATCGCCACGGGCCAGTCGTGCGTGAGGCCGAGCTCGCCAGCGATCTCGTCGACCAGCTCTCCGACCACGTACCCCACGCCCCGGGTGCCATAGGTACCCAGGTAGGAGAGGTCCTTGCGCACCTTGGCCGCGTTGACGCCAGCGAGCTCCGCGAGCTGCTCCGAGGACACGGTGGAGATGTCCTGGTCGGCGATCTCGAGCAGCGCCCGGTAGTAGAGCGGCAGACGGGCCACGGTCGCATCGGGAATCCGACGAGCCTCGGGGATAGCAGCGCTCCTCGCTCCCGCGTGCCCGGGCCGACCCGAGCACCAAAACCAGGCTAACCGCCGCTCGTGCTTTTCTTCACAAAGTCCTGACTCCTCGGTCGCTCCTTGGCGAGCGCCTCCGGCGCCGCTCCGGGCGACGCGATGTCCCATCTACTGTCACCGCGATGGTCACCGGGCTGGCATTCCTTGCCACAGCGACGGCGTCGCTGTTCGCCGAGTCGGCGCTCGTGCGCTGGACCCAGCGTCGGAGCCCGCATCTTTCGGCGTGGGCGGTGGCGCTCGGTCTGTTCGCGCTGGCGTCGGCGCTGCTCGCCCTCGGGACCTCGAATGGCTGGGATCGCGGGACGTTCCGCGTCTTCTACCTGTTCGGCGCGGTGCTCACCGTGCCGTGGCTCGCGCTCGGCAGCGTCGCCCTCTTGCTCGGCCCCGGCGTGGCCCGCCAGGCCCGCTGGTTCCTCGTGTTCTTCTCCGGCCTGGCCGCCGGGGTACTCCTGAGCGCGCCAATGGATGCAGTGCGCGGCACCGGGATTCCCGTGGGCAAAGACGTGTTCGACGCCGGTCCGCGCGCGCTCGCGGCGATCGGTAGCGGCGTGGGCGCGATTGTGATCATCGCGGGCGCGCTCCTCTCAGCCGTGCGCTTCGCACGGGATCGAACGAGTGCCGACAGCGGTCGGCTTGCCGGCGCGAACGCGCTCGTCGCGCTGGGCACGCTCGTGCTGTCAGGCGGCGGACTCGTGCAGGGGATCGTCGGTCACGACGAGGCGTTCACGCTCACCCTCGCGACCGGCATCGGCGTGATCTACGCCGGCTTTCTCGTCGCCGAGGCGCGTCAGGGGCGCAGCTCGCGGCGCACGAGCTTGCCCGAGGCCGCGCGCGGCAGTTCGGTGACCACTTCGTAGCGCGACGGACACTTGTACCGAGCCAGTGCACGGGCGCAATGGGCGTTCAGTGCTTCGGTGTCGATCTGGTGGCCGGGAACTGCCAGCACGTATGCGGCGACGGCTTCGCCGGTGCGCGGGCTCGGCTCACCGACGACCGCGGCATCGGCGACGTCGGGATGCTCCCGCAACACGTCCTCGACCTCGACCGGGTACACGTTGAACCCGGACACGATGATGAGGTCCTTGGCCCGATCGACAAGGCGCAGGCCGCCGTTGTCGTCGACCACCGCGACATCGCCGGTGCGAAGCCATCCGTCGGGGGTAAGTGCCCGCTCGGTGGCTTCGGTGTCGTGCCAGTAGCCGGGGAACACGTTGGGACCCCGCACCCACAGCTCGCCCGGGTCGCCGGCCAACACATCGGCGCCGTCGACATCCACGAGTCGCACTTCGACGCCGGGCACCGGGGGCCCGATCGAGCCAGAGGGCGGCGATCCCGTCATCAGGGCGGTCGAGGTCACGATCGGCGCGGCTTCGGTGAGCCCATAGCCCTGGTGGAGCTCGACGCCGAAGCGATCGCGAAAGCCGTCGGCCGTGCGCGCGGGGAGCTCCGCGGCACCCGAGACGGCGAGTCGCACACTCGAGAAGGTGTCGGCGGGGACATCGGCATCGATCCACGCCGTGAACATCGTGGGGACACCGGCGACCACCGTGAGGTGCTGCTCGGAGATGACCTCTGCAGTAGCGACGGGATCGAACTGCTCGACGAGCGCCACCGATCCACCCGCAGCCAACGACACCCCGAGCACCACGTTGAGTCCGAACACATGAAAGAACGGGAGCACGCCAAGCGCGATGTCGGACGACTCGAACCGCAGCCCGGGATGGTCGAGCACCTGGCGGATGTTCGCGGCGAGGTTACCGTGCGTCAGCATCGCCGCCTTCGGCGGCCCTGCGGTCCCCGACGTGAAGAGCAACACAGCAACGTCGTCATCGGCCCGATCCACCCGAGATGCCCGCGCATCGCCGAGTGCATCCAAATCGACCGCCACCACATCCTTCACACCGGCGGCCCCCAACACCGCCACCAACCCCCCAGCAGCCAACGCCACCTTCGGCGCAATCGAAGCCACTTCCCGCGCCAACTCAGCCACGGGCGCCAAAGGATTCAAAGGAACAGCAATCCCCCCAACCAACAACACCGCGAGGTACGAAACGACAAACCCCTCATCGTTCCCACTCATCACCACAACCCGATCCCCAGGAACAACCCCCCGAGCCAAAAGCTGCCCACCCAACAACTCGCTCTGCTCCACCAACGCCGAGTACGTCGTGACCCCCCGCGCCCCACGAAGGACGGGGGCGTCGCCACCGTCAGCGCCCAAGAGCACCTCGACAAGATTCACAAAGCGGGAGGTTAGGGGCCATCCACAACCCAAGCCCGAGCGTGCGAACGGCTCGAAAAATTCGCGCAGAACGAAACAGGTATCGAGCCGGCCGAGCGAGGGGCGGGCCTGAGCGGAAGAAGATCCGGGACGCGAGCGTGGGCCTTGGGGCGGGCTGGGAGGCCGGTGAATGTCATCGGGAGGAATCCCGATGGCTTTCACGCAACCCACGCCCGCGTACCGGAGTCCTACCCACTTCGGCCCGGCCCCCGCCCCCCTTGAGCCAAATTACCACGAGAGTGAACTTTTTACCGTGCGCTTGCCGCCTAGCCGCTGAAGGGCCCCACGTGGAGCGCGAATTGCGCCAACGCCGCGAGCAGGATCATGGCCAGCAGGATGGCGATCGCGATGGAGGTTCCGGGGCGCACGGAGCCATTCTCCCGTCAGGTGCTCTGATTTCCAGCATTCGGATTCCCAAAATCCGGATTCCCAAGATCCGGATTCGGGGTCGAGGTCCCCGGAGGCAGAATCGTCACCGGCGAACCGGCTTGGAGCGCGAATTCCGCCGCGGCGGATCGGCGATCGAGGGCAAGGGCCACCATCCCGTAGGAGTCGATGAGCAGCACCAGCTCCGACGGCTTGGCCTCGGCGTAGGCGTGGACCCACCGGGCCGACTTGGCGCGAGTCCCCATGCGCACCTCGAGCATGCCCTGGGGACTGGCGCCGGCTTCGATGAGCTCGTCGGGACCGACGTTGAGCTGGCAGTTGCCGAACCGGTCGACCCACCACACTTCGGCCTGGATCGCGCCGCCGTCAACGAGCTGGGGCAACCCGACGAGCCCGGGAACGAGGCCGCTCGGATCCACGTCGGCTCCGAGGTCGCCCATGGGCGTGCCGGTGGCGAGGTGGGCCGCCGCGGGTGCCAGCACGTCGCGGCCGGCGAACGTGGGTCCGGGTGCCGGGAGCCGATGGTCTTCACTCGTGATCGCCACAACCCGCCGAGCACCGCCGAGCATGGCGACCGCGGGTGCGAGCAGCCCGTTGTCGGGGCCGAGCAGGATGCCAGCCTCGGTCTCGACCGCCACAAGGCGTCGATCCGTGGCCACCCCGGGGTCGACAACGGCAAGCACAACCGTGGCGTCGGGGAGATATTGCACGGCCCGCACGAGGGCGAGCGCGCCGGCGCGCACATCGTGGGCCGGCAGGTCGTGCGTGATGTCGATGATCTGGAGCTCAGGGGCGACCCCGAGCATCACCGCCTTGCAGACTCCGACGAACTCGTCGGCGTGCCCGTAGTCGGAGAGGAAGGCAATGGCCCGCCTCACCGCTTACCCCGCCTGCGTGTACCGCGCAGCGAGGTAGGCGTCGACGTCTGTGGGCAGCACTCGAAAGGAGCGCCCGACGCGCACGGCTGGTAGGTCTCCCGCCTTGATCAGGCGGTAGACCGTCATCGACGACACTCTCAGCATGTCAGCGACTTCCTGAACCGTCAGGAAGCGCGCTGTTCCAAAGGACGTTGCCACGCGGCTCACCCCTCTCCCCCGCTCTGCGTGGGAGCGTAGGCGCCCGGGGCTGGTGTTGTCGAGTGTGGCTCGTGAGTATTGGCCGCCTCGGAGACCAGGCACTCGAACACGACCTCGTAGGCGGCCGGGGGACGGCCGTCGTGCAAGGGGACCACGCAGACGGGGAGACCCCGCCGAGCCGCGACCCCGAGGGCGAGCGCATCGAGGTCGGCGAGGGCGATGGTCTGATGGCCCTCGGCAATGGCTGCACCGGCGAAGCCATGGTCGGCGATGACGAGCTTGGGCCGGCCCACGGCGAACAGCCACTCCGGCCCCGCCAGCAGCCCATCGTCGGCGAGCACCGAGAGCCCGTCACTCACGACGGCGACCCCGTCGTGCCACCACAACGTCTGCTCGGATGCGCCTTCAACGGCGTGCTGCTCGCCGCCGAGCAGTTCGGCACCGGCGGCGGTGACCGCGCCGGCCAAGGCTCGGTACAGGGGGAGGAGCGCGGCCGGACGGCCGGTCGCTAGCGCAACCTTGGCGCCCGGCACCGCCGCGGCAGCCAACAGGCCCGCCGCGACCGACGCGGCCTCGAGCGTGCGAGCGGGATCGATCGTGGCTCGGGAGGAGTCGCCGGCCCACCCCCAGATCGCGTCGAGCGCGGCGTAGGCCTCATCTCGACTGACTCGACCGAGGTCGAGCCCGAGCTGCGCATCGGGTGCGCCCGAGGTGAGGCGACCCACGATGCTGTCCACTTCGGCGCGACCGAGCTCTGGATGCGGTCCCGCCGCGTGACCGGCCAGCAGCCGTCGGGTCGGCGTGACCGGCTTGGCAACCGCCTCCCCGTTGTCGCTCGGCGGAGCGGCGCGCGGTGGGGGCGGGTCGTCGAGACGGGGTGGCCGGTTCCGTCGTGGGCGCCGACTCATTCGTCGCCAAGTTCCCGTGAGCGCTCGGTCGCGGCGCGGACAGCATCGAGCACCGCGGCGCGCACCCCGCGCTGCTCGAGGGCGTGGAGGCCGGCTGCGGTGGTGCCGCCCGGCGAGGTGACCGCGGCGCGCAGCGTCTCAGGTGGGTCGTCGCCCGCGGCAAGAAGCTCGGCCGACCCGAGCAATGTCTGGCGCACGAGGGTGTCGGCGGTCGACCGTGGGAGCCCGGCGAGCACGCCGGCCTCGATGAGCGCCTCGGCCAGGAGAAACACGTACGCGGGTCCTGAGCCCGAGAGGCCGGTGACGGCATCGAGGTGAGCTTCGGGGACCTGCACGACCACCCCGACCGCGCCGAGCACGCGCTCGGCGGTCTCGAGGTGGGAGGCATCGGCATGGCGCCCGGCCGCGATGGCCGTGGCGGCCCGACGCACGAGCGCGGGCGTGTTGGGCATGGCGCGCACAACCGGGCGACCAGGCGCCGCGGCTTCGACGGTGGCGATCGTGACTCCCGCAGCGATCGAGATGATCAGCGTGTCGGCCGCCAGGCTCGCGGCGGCCTGCTCCAGCACCGAGGTCACGACCTGGGGCTTGACCGCAACAACGACGACGTCGGCATCGGCGACCGCCCAGGCTGCGCTCGGGACGACCCGCACACCTTTGAAGCGCTCCTCGAGCTCGCGGCGGCGATCGCCATCGACCTCGGCCACCGCGATCGTGTCGGGCTCGTATCCCGCGTCGAGCAGGCCACCGAGCAACGCCTCACCCATCTTCCCGCCACCAAGCAATGCCAGAGCGGACATGCCGCGAGGCTAACGCTCGACCCACTGTTCGACATCGATGGAATCGCGTCTTCCGCTGCGGCGCGCACGAGCCCGAGGAACCTTTGGGCTTGCCTCGCACTTCCCCGAACGAGGTTCGCCGTCGTGCACCTCGGGCTCGATGACGCCGGTAGTCCGGTATGGACCGCCGAACCAGCATCCGTCGATGCCGGACGAGGCACCCCGACACGCTCGGTCCGAAACGATGACGCTTGCGAGTCCCCTTTTTTTGGATCAGCGCCCGTACGCGAGCCACACCACGGGCTGGAACCAGGCCTCGACGAGCTCGTAGAGCACGCCGATGATGCGGTCGAGCTCAGTCTCGGTGAGGTGCTCGAGGGCCACGCGGCCGGTGAGGTAGAGGTCGCCGTCGGGCCCGATTGAGAACCGCGCGCCGTACATCCCGTGGTTGCGCTGGAGCAGGAACCGATAGAGCTCGAGCTGATCCGACGGCGGGTTGGGAAGGAAGTACACCTCGTAGCGCAGCGTGCGCTGATGCAGATCGAAGTAGATCGTGGTCGCGTCGCGACCGTCGCACCCGAAGCGGACGTACCAACGGCGGAGTTCAGAGTCGTACTCGACCGTCTGGATGAAGGCCTCTCGGGCGACCGAGCCTTCGAGGTGCGCGGCAATCAGCGCGTGCGCAGCCTGTTCGCGAGCTTCGAGATCCTCAGGACCTTGATCCTCTAGGAGCACTGCACGAGCTCGCGTGCGCCGACGTCGGTGTACAGCCGACGCAGACGGGCCGCGGTGATGCTCCATGCGTAGCGGTGCGACCGAGCGGCGGCGGCAGCTCCCATGCGATCGGCCAGCTGCTCGTCGGCGAGCAGCTGCGCGACCGGCGCTGCGTAGTCGGGCGCAGCCCGTCCATCGACGAGGAAGCCCGTCTCGCCATCGTCGACAAGGGAGCGCAAGCCGCCGACCGCGGCCGCGACCACCGGCGTACCGCAGGCCGATGCTTCGAGCGCGACAAGTCCGAACGACTCGGTGCGCGACGGCACGATGCACACATTGGCGGCGCGGTACCAGTCGACGAGATCGGCGTGCGGCTGGGGCGACACCCAGCGGACTCGGTGATCGATCCCGAGCTCGACGGCGAGCGCCCGCAAACGCTTGAGCTCGCCAGGGCCGTCGGCGCCACTCGGGCCGCCCACAATCACGAGCTCCGTGCGGTCGTCGGCCAGCTCGGCGAGGCAACGCAGCGCAAGATCCGCGCCCTTGAGCGGCTGGATCCGCCCGACGAACAACAGCATCGGATGCGCAGACAATCCGAGGCGGCGGCGCGCGGCGGCGCGCTCCCCCGGCGAGAACATGGCGTGGTCGACACCCGGCGGCACGACTTCGATGCGGGCCGGGTCGGCGTCGTAGCCGTGCAACAGCTCGTCGCGCTCGTCGGTCGTGGAGGCGACGATGCGATCCGTGCAGGCCACCACTTCCGCCTCGATGCGGGCCCGTTCGAGCGGGTCGTCGTTCACGCCGGCCGCGATCTTGGTGCGGGCGAGCGTGTGGAAGGTGGTCACGAGCGGCAGATCCAGCTCGTGCTTGAGACGATGGCCTACGGCGCCCGAGACCCAGTAATGGGCGTGGAGGGCGTCGAAATCTCCGGACGCGTCGAGGTGGGCGCGCCCGGCAACCACGAGCTCGTCGACGAGATCGGGCAACGAGAGCTTCGAGACCGCTTCCCGCGGTCCCGCATCGAGGTGGACAACGCGGAAGCCGGGCTCGATCTCGACGATCGGCGGCTGCTCGGCATGCTCGGCCCGGGTGAGCACGTCGCACGCAACCCCAGCCTGGGCCAACGCGGACGCGAGCGACCGCACGTAGACGTTCATCCCGCCGCCGTCGCCCGAACCCGGTTGGGCCAGTGGGGACGTATGGAGGCTGAGCATGGCAATACGACGCACGGACATAGGAAACCCGAGTCTACTTGTCAGGATTCCCGATCCAGCCCCCGATCCCGCCCCCAGCCCCACACTGGCGGGGTCAGGCGGTGTGGATCAACGATTTTCGCTCTGGAAGGAGCGGTACACCTCGATGAGCGCCTGCTTCTGACGATCGTTGAGGGTTTCGTCGCGCAAGATCTCCTGCTCGACATCCTGGTGCTCTCCGCGGGGCTCGAGAATGCCGGCGCGCACGTAGAGGGTCTCGGCCGAGATGCGCAGCGCTTTCGCAATCTGCTGGAGGATCTCCGCGCTGGGCTTGCGCAGGCCGCGCTCGATCTGGCTCAGGTACGGATTCGAGACTCCCGCGCGGTCGCTCAGGCTCCGCAACGACAGGCGCGCATTCCGGCGTTGTTCACGGATGAACTCACCGAGGTCGTGCAGGCGTTGCTCGATCGCGTCGGCCACTCCGTGGGCTACGCGTGCTCGACCTTGAGCCGCTCGGCGAGGTTGGCCTCGATCGAGTCGATCACGCGGTGCAAAGCCCGGCGGGTGACCGAGACCTGGTGCTCGAGCTCGCGCAGCTGCGTGAGCGTCGTGGTGAGCTCCTCCTCGGAGAGGGTGGGCAGGTTCACCAAGGTTGCGTCGGCGATGAGGTGCTCGAGGCCACGCCGCCACTGGATGTCGGGTGCCGGTCCGAGGTGGCGCGGCAACCGGGACGACGCCGGAGCCGGGCGCGGCGTGTCGTCGGCCAGGATCTGCGGGAGCCTGGCCATGAGATCGGTGAACGTGCCGCCACTGGCCCGACGGTCGAGCTCTGCTTCGACGATGTCGATGCGGGCTTGCGCGAGGCGCCGCACATACGAGACTTCAGTCTCGACCGCGAGGCACTCCTCGTGCTTGGCGCGCACGCCGTCGATGTCGAGATCATCGAGCCCGTCGAGGTACGGCGGTTCGATGACCGCATCGGTTCGGCGGTGGTGGTCTTCTGGCATCACTGTGAGGGTACCAGTGAGAAATCGAAGAGGAACACCTCGTACCCTCCAGCGTTGTCATCGTGTGAATCCAGGAAGGGACACTGAGGCGACGTCGCCACTCGCTTCGCGGCCGCGCGAACCGTCGATCTTGCGCTGGGGTAGTCGCCCTCGGTGAGCCGCTAGGTAGGGTCGCGGTCATGACGACCGCGAACGAAGCACAGCGGGAGTATTGGAACCGTGATGACGCTCGTCACTGGGTAGATCAACAGGCGCGCTACGACGAGATGCTCGAGCCGTTCGGCGCCGCGATGTTGGATGCCGCTGGCATCACCTCGGGTGAGCATGTGCTCGATGTCGGCTGCGGCAACGGCGTCACCACCCGCAGTGCTGCCCGCTCGACGGTCGACGGCCGCGCGCTTGGCGTCGACCTGTCGGAAGCGATGCTGGAGCGAGCACGAGCGCTCGCGTTGAAAGAGGGAGTCGCCAACGTCTCCTTCGACGCCGACGACGCGCAAACTCGCCAGTTCACCCCTGAGTTCGACGTGGCGATCAGCCGGTTCGGCGTGATGTTCTTCGACGATCCCGCTGCCGCGTTCGCCAACATCCGGAGCGGTTTGCGCCCGGGTGGTCGCGGCGCGTTCATCGTGTGGCAAGCGCTCCCGGCCAACGAGTGGATGGCCGTGCCGGGCGCGGCGATTCTCGAATACGTCGACCCCCCGGATGGCGACCCCACGGCGCCCGGCCCCTACGCACTCGCCGATCCCGACCGCGTGCGTTCGATCTTCGATACCGCGGGATTCCGTGATCTCTCGATCGACGCGTTCACCGCGCCGATGCTGGTAGGCGGTCGCGGCACGCTCGACGACGCGACGACGTTCATGCGCAACTCCGGGATCGCACGCGCCATGCTCGACGACAAGCCAGCCAACCTTCAAGAACGGGCAATCGCTGCGGTTCGAGAGGCGCTCAAGCCGCACCTGACCGATGAAGGTGTGCAGCTCGGCGGCGCCACCTGGCTCGTCACGGCTACAAGCTCATGAA
This sequence comes from Acidimicrobiia bacterium, assembly GCA_009694295.1. Taxonomy (GTDB): domain Bacteria; phylum Actinomycetota; class Acidimicrobiia; order IMCC26256; family PALSA-555; genus SHVJ01. The sequence continues at coordinate 24,031 of SHVJ01000006.1, read as the reverse complement.
CCGCCGCTGACGGGCGGAAGCACCGCAACCTCGTCACTGTCGACGACGGGCGTGGCCTCGCCGTCGACGGGCTCATCGCCGTTCAACCACACGCGTGAGTGCGCCAAGACCTCGGCGAAATGCGGACCGAACGTCGTGCGAGCGTACGCGAGCACCTCGCCCACAGTCTCGGCTTTCACTTCCGCCGACGCGAGTCCGGCTGCGTCGCGCGCGGCTGCAAAGAGCCGCAGCCGGACCGTCGCCACTGCGCTATTCGTCGCCGGGTGTGCCGTCGACGATCTCGAGCTCGTGCTCCAGCGCGGCGAGCTCGCGCTCCAGCGCCTCGAGGTCGTTGAGGTCGCGGTCCTGCTCGGTATCGAGCGCCCGCTGGAGTTCTGGCTGGAGTTCTGGCTGGAGTTCTGGCTGGAGTTCAGCGTGGGCTTCAGGTTGGGGCTCGGGTTGGTGTTCCACGGACTCAGCGTACGCCGGGGGCGGCCGGATCAGTCACCGGAGAGTCGCAGCTCGAGCATCTCGCGTTCCTCTTCGAGCATCGAGTGAAGGCGTGTCAGTCGCGCGGCGGCATCGTCGATCTCCAGGAGGTGCTGAGCGTCGAGCGAGCCGATTGGAGCGAGCGCGGCCGCCTCGAACGACGCCTGCACCGGATCGTCATCGAGTACCACATCGATCGGGGCGACGGGGTTGCCGAGCTCCACGTGCATCGCAAGCACACGTCGGAGCAGCGTGACCACATCGCCGACGAGATCGGGAGTGACGCCGACACTGTCGCCGTGCGCGAGACGCTCCACGCGAGCGAGGGGATATGGGTCATCGGCGAGCCACTCGTGCACGCGGAGGCGCTGCACACCGACGTTCACCAACATCCAGCGGCCATCATCGAGCTGACCGGCCTGCACGATGCGAGCCACGGTACCCACGTCGAAGCGCGCGTCACCTCCGCCGACTTCGTGGCCCCGCTCGATCAGCACAACACCGAACTCTCGGTCGCTGGCAAGACACCGCTCGGCGAGCGCCCGGTACCGCGGCTCGAACACATGCAGCGGGAGCACAGCGTGCGGAAACAGCACCGAGCCGAGCGGGAACATCGGCAGCTCGTCAATCACGCGTTTCGATCCGCTCAGTTCGCTCGCGCGCGGTAAGCCGCGGCGTCCTGAGCGAGGCGAGTCGCGGCCGGGCCGTCGAACTCGTCGGCGATGGCACTCAACGCCTCGGCTGCCTCTTCGAACTGCCCGAGCGTGCCGAGCAGTGCCGCCGCCTCGCTGCGCTCAGCCCGCGATACACCGGGCACCCGGAGCCGAAGGCGAACCGTCCACACCGCGTTGCTCGGGTCACGCGTCGCGAACGAGCGCACGAGATTGGCGAGCATGCGGGAGAGAATGGCGTGCGAGCCCACCGGTAGGAGAAACGCGGGGAGAAACGGTGCATCGCCCTGGGTCGCGCTGAACCGCTCGCGACAACCGTCTTCGTCGAGACGTTCACCGCCGTGAAACGGATCGAAGAACACGCCGGCATCCGCGCGAACGAGGAAATGACCCGGCATGCCTACACCGTCGAGTGTGAGGCCTAGCCGTCGGCCGACTTCGAGCATGAGGACGCTGAGCGTGATCGGCAGACCCAGACGCCGATCCAGTACGTCGTCGAGAAACGAGTTGTGCGGATCCGAGTAGTCCACCGAGTTCCCGGCGAACCCGCGTTCCACAAAGAGATAGGTCGCGAGCGCATCGGGCGCGGCTGGAGCGTTCGACGCGAGATCATCGAAGCGCGCCAGCTGCTTCGGCACATCGACGCGGTGATGGTGCGCGGCAATGAGCAACGCGACTTCGTCGAGCGGCACATCGCGCTCATTGCGCTGTACGAGCTCGGTGAACCTCTCAGTGGGATCCATCGAGTGCGACGGTACACTCGGTGCCGTGGGACCCGAACTGCGCGACGAGGTAGCCGCGCGGTTGCGGCGCGTGCAGCAGCGCCTGACCCCGAAACGCGCCGCGATCGTCGAGGTGCTGGCACAAGCGCCCCGCCCACTCGCGCTCCCCGAGATCCTCGAGGTCGGCGACGGGCTCGTGCAGAGCTCGGTGTACCGGAACCTCGTGGTGCTCGAACAGGCGGGTGTTGTGCACCGGATCGTCACGGCCGAATCAGCGCGCTTCGAACTGGCCGAAGAGCTCACCGGCCATCACCACCACCTCATCTGCACAGCGTGCGGCACGGTCGAGGACGTGCCCGCGGCGTCGGGCCTCGAGGCGTCGATCGCCGATGCGGTGGCGCAGGTCGAAGGGGAGACGGGGTTCCGCACGTCGACCCACCGGATTGACCTCGTCGGGCTCTGTCGCCGGTGTGCCTGACGGCGATGAGCCGCGCCACTACTCGCGAAGGATCGGCTGACCAGCCACGAGCCGCGCCGCGATGTCGGTGATGAGGTCAGGGGGGAGCTCGCCGCTCGTGCGCCACGCCACCGTTCCGTCGGCGGCCACGAAGACGAAGTACGGGAAGCTGTTGCCGCCCATCGCGACGAGCGCACGCGAACGCTTGTCGTCCACCATGACCGGCTTGAACGGCCACTTCTCGCGCTTGAGCCACTTGAACGGCGGGTAGTTCGGCAGATCGGCGCTCGTGTTGGTCGCGATCGTGTCGACTTCCACGCCGTCAAGTTTCCCGTTCTTCGCCAGCTTCACGATCTCCGGAACCTCGGCTTGGCAGTGGGGGCACCAATGGGCGACGAAGATCACGATCCGCGGCGCGCTCCCGTGCTCGACCGTGACCGGTTGGCCGTTGAATCCTTCGCCGACGAGCGTGGGCGGGGTCTCGCCGATTGCGGGGTCGTCCACGCTCCCGAACGTGTCGTCTGGCTCGGGCAACGTGCTTCCCTGCACCTTGATGTGCGGGCTGTAGTCCTGCTTGGCGGCTGCAGCGGGTAACGCGGCGATGCCCATCACCAGCAACACCGTGACGACGAACGTGACGGGACGAGCATGGAGCTTCATGTGGTGACCTCAGGAGACATTCGGTTGTAGGCGCGGCCAATGAGGAGCAGTTCCCCGATGAGCAAGAACGCGCTCATGCTCATGAACGCCAGGGTGATGTATCCGAGTTTTTCGAAGTACGGAACGGTGCATGGGGCGATGGCCGAGCACGACGTTGAGCTGGAGAGGGACGGCACCCGTTCGACCAGCCAGTGGTACAGCGCGAGGGGTGCTCCAACCGCAACGAAGGGCGCGGCGTACCAGAAGCTGGCTCGATCACGGCGCAGCACACCCACCCCGAGGACCGCGACGAGCGGGTACATGACGATGCGCTGGTACCAGCACAGCTCACACGGGATGAAGTGCTGGACCTCTGAGTAGTAGAGGCTGCCAGCAGTAGCCGTGATCGCGACTCCGAGCGCGAAACGATTCGCGTATGGCCCCACATGGCCCACGACCTGCTTCGCAACGGATTGTCCGCGCGAGCCGGTGCGACTGACGATCGCGACTGCCACCAACGCGAGGAGCGCGACGTTGGCGACGAATGTGAGGACCGTGAAGAGCGTGTTCGCCGTCTGGATGTCGTCCACGCCCTCAGCGTTCGTCGATCTCGATCTCGGCACGCATCGTGCGCTGCGTGAACTGCGACACGACTGCCTTGGCCGTCACGATCCAGTCACCCTCGATGGGGACCGCGAATCGGGCCGCCGTGTAGTGCCCTGCGCTGATCTTCTCGAGCGGAACCTTGATGCCGGCGATGTCGCTTTCGGGCAAGGAGAACGTGATGGTCAGCTCTTTGATGTCTTGGATCTGACCCTTCGGAGTCAACGCACTCACGTGGACGGCGTTGCGTCCGGTGCGCCCCGGCACGACGACGACGTCGACCCAGACGTCCTTCGACTTCAACGTGATGCCGATGGCGTTGCCCTTCGCATTCGCGGCCGCTGTCTTGGCCGGCGCGGCATTGACGAGTAAGGCGGTGACTGACAACACGAGCACCGCAACGCCCACCTCACCCCACACCGATCGGCGCAGGCGCTTGTACTCCGACGCCTCGTACTCGGCGATCTCCGCCGCTGTCGGCTTCGGTTCCTTGTTGTCGTCGGCGCCACCCGCGACGATCGGAACGCCGCGCTTGTCCTTCTTGGGCTCGGGCTTCGGGCCCGGAAACAGATACCGCACGCTCTCGCGACTGAACGCGGCGAGCATCAGCAGCCCAGCGAACAACAAGATCTTGATGATCAGCATTCGTCCGTACTCGGTGGTCCGCAGCGCAGTGAGGTTCCCCACCTGGCGCCACGCCTGGAACACACCCGTGGCGATGATCGCCACGACGCAGCCGAACGCGAGTCGGGACCATCGCGCAACGGGCGCTTCCATCTCCGCAACGGCATGCCCGCGCATCACGACGACACCCAATGCCACGAGGCCGCCCACCCACACACCCATCGCCAACACGTGGATCGTGTCGGTGATAACCGCGAGCACGACGAGATCGCCGGAGCTGGCGTGGCCGCCGAGCCCGGGTGTGGCCGAGATGAGCACAGCGAAGACCGCGGCCGCTGCAACCCACGGGCGTGGCACGCGTCGCGGTTCGTCGCCGTCTCGGGCGAGCAGCACACGGATGATGGGAATGGCGAGCACAAGCAGGATCAGACGGGCCACGCCGATGTGGCCATAACGCGTGCTCAACGTCTCGTCGATCACTCTGGAGTTGAGCAACTCACCGAGCCCGAGTCCTGCGGCGTATGGCCCGTACACAAGGAAACCAACGACGGCAGCAACGGTCGTAGTCGCCCAGCCGATCCAGACGAGACGACGGTTGACCGTCGACGCGCGAGCGCGGCTCGTGACGATCAGGCCGAACGCCGCGCACCCAAGCATGAGGGCGAGACCCGTGAACAACAGGCCGCGTGTGATGCCGTAGACGGTGCCGACAAGCTTGTCGCCACTCTCGGCACCGAGCAAACGCTCGGCGAGGGCTTGCGTCTTCGGGCTGGAAGCATTGCCTTCGTTTCCGATTTGGAACGTGAACACGCCTGTGATCGGGTGTGCATCCTCGGACGACACTCGCCACGCGACCGCGTACGAACCGTCATCCAACTTGGGCAGCGTGAGCTCGACGACGTTGTTGCGGACCTTCACGTCGCCCGAATCAACCCGCTTGCTGGCGGAGTTGTAGACGCGGATTGCGCCGAGCGAGGTGGAAACCGGTTCGGTGAAGCTGAGCGTCACCTGCTTGGGTGAGGATTGGAGGACCGCACCCGGCGCGGGGTTCGACTCGAGCAGCGACGCGTGGGCGGATGCCGGCGTCGCGACGAGCATCACCAGCACCGCGCCAAGCGCCACGGCCGCGCCAATGCGGCGAACGCGCTTCCTCATCATCCCGGCACCTTCGCCCATAGGTCGTCCATCATTCCCCCGCTCGGAAGCGCCCCCAGTATCGTCCGCCGCGGGGAGCCGGGTCACGGCTCGGCGGCAGCGTGTACCAGTTCGCCGGGATCGCGGTCGTGATTGTCGCCGCGCTCCACGTGGCGCCCGACCCGGGCACCGATCGGATGCGGGCGATCCGGGCTACTCGTGGGTCGAGTGCAGGGCGTCGGAAGCCGACTCGCAGTCGTGACACTCGAGCTCGAGCGTTGCGTGCTCGATCCCGAACCGTTCGGCCAGCATCGTCTTGAGTGCGTTTCCCTGAGCTTGGGCATCGTGCAGGTTCGGCTCACCATCGAGCACGACATGCACCGAGAGCGCGGGCAGCTCGGTGCCGAGCTCCCACACGTGGAGATGATGGACGGCCTCGACGTGCGGCGCGCCGATGAGCGCGGCTTCCACCGCGGCGAGATCGAGCCCGCGCGGCACGCCCTCGAGCAGCACGTTCGTGGTGTCGCGCAGCAGGCCCCACGCGCCCACCACCACCAGCACCGCGATCACGATGGACGCGATGGGGTCTGCGCTCTCGGCGCTAAACGCGATGACCGCGATCCCGGCTGCTGCCGCAGCAACCGAGCCGGCGGCATCGGCGGCCATGTGCATCCACGCGGCTCGAAGGTTCAGGTCGTGGCCGCGTCCCCGCGCCAACACCATCGCGCTTCCGGCGTTCACCGCGAACGCGATGGTGGCGATCACCAGGACGCCGACGCCATCGACCGACTCGGGATCGCCGATGCGCTGTACGGCTTCGACAAGCACCCAGATCGACGCTCCGATCAGGAGAAATGCGTTCACCTGTGCGCCGAGGGCCTCGGCGCGCAACAGGCCGTACGTGTGACGGGTCGAGCCGGGCTTGCGCATGAGCGACTGCGCGACGAGCGCGATACCCAACGCCACCACGTCGGTCGCCTGGTGCGCGCCATCGGCGAGGAGTGCCAGCGAAGAGAACGCCAGCCCGGCCACCACCTCGATGACGAGCAAGGTGAGGTTGAGGATCAAGGTGATCCAGAGCAGGCGCCCGCCGCGCGCCGGCCCGTGCCCGTGGTCGTGCGTCACCCGGCGACCGTACTTCCGGCATGGCCTCGGCTGCGCGAGTCCGTGTGGAACGACCCGTCGAGGGTCGCGCCTGACGACGCGGCCATGATCGTCTTCGAGGACCCGGCCAGCTCCGACGCGCCCGGGGAGCACGAGGAAGAAGCGGACGAACACGGCTGATCTGGGCTGAGCTTGGGCCAGCTGGCCCATTCTGAGAATCACTCTTAGAATGGGTCTCGTGGCCGAGACGGACCCTTCTCCGGCAGCGATCGAGGCCAAGGGTCTCTCGTTCTCGTACGGAGGAACACCGGCCGTCGTCGACGTGAGCCTGCGGGTCGAACCGGGCGAGTTCTGCGCGCTCGTCGGCCCGAACGGCTCCGGCAAGTCCACGCTGGTCCGCCTCCTACTGGGCCTGCTCCAACCCGACGCCGGGTTCGTCCGGTGCCTCGGCGGCGAGCCGCGAGCGCTCGCCGAGCGCTGGCGGATCGGATACGTGCCCCAACGACATTCGCTTGCTCCGGCACTGCCGGCAACCGTCGAGGAAGTTGTGTCAACGGGTCGGATCGCTCGACGCGGGTGGTGGCGCCCACCATCACGAGACGACCGAAGAGCGGTCGCGCACGTGCTCGAGGCGGTTGGGCTCGCTGGGCTGGCCCGGCGACCGGTCGGCGCGCTGTCGGGTGGCGAGCAGCAGCGCGTCCTGATCGCCAAGGCACTCGTCAGCGAGCCGGCACTGCTGGTACTCGACGAGCCAGTGGCCGGCGTGGACGCGTCAGCACAACGAGCGTTCCGGGACTCCGTCGTCCATGAAGTGCGCGAGCACGGCGCGGCGGTCTTGCTGGTCACGCACGAGCTCGGTGCGGTCGCGGCCGACCTCGACCACGTGCTCGTGATGAAGCAGTCGATCGTCTTCGACGGCGGGCCAACCGAGCTCTCGGCGCGCGGTGTCAGCTTGGGCGTTCACGCCGACGACCTGCCGCTCTGGTTGGAGAGCCTCACATGAGCGTGATCGCCGAGGTGCCGTTCTTCTGGCCGTTCGACACCGGATCGATGCAGCTCGCACTCGCAGCCGCGGTCGTGATCGCGGCGTGCGCGCCGCTTATCGGGGTGTTCATCGTGCAACGACGTCAGTCGTTGATGGGCGACGGCGTAGGGCACGTGGCGTTCGCTGGCGTCGCGGCCGGGTTCCTGCTCGACGTCTGGCCAGTGTGGACGGCGCTCGTGTTCGCAATCGGCGCTGCCGTGGTGATCGAGATCCTCCGTAGTCGCGGACGGGCGACTGGCGACCTCGCGCTTGCGCTGGTCTTCTACGGCGGCCTGGCGGCCGGGTCGATCATGGTGGGGAAAGCCGGCGTGAGCGGCGAGCGCGTCGAGAACTACTTGTTCGGCTCGATCCTCGAGCTCGACACCAACGACCTGCTCACGATCATCGGCCTCGGCATTGCGATCCTCGTCGTGCTCGGAGTCATCGGCCGAGCGCTGTTCGCGATCACACTCGATGAGGAAGCGAGCCGCGTGAGTGGCCTGCCGGTTGCCGCGTGCAACGGTGCACTCTCAGTCCTCACCGCGGTCACGATCGTTGCGGCCATGCGGGTGCTCGGAATCCTGCTGGTCGCCGCGATGATGGTGCTCCCGGTCGCGTCGAGCCGACTGCTCGCGCGCTCGTTTCGCAACACCGTGCTGTTCGCCGTGGGGATCGGCGTGGTGGCCGCCATCGCCGGCCTCGCCGCCGCGCGCGCCTGGGATCTCGAAGCCGGTGGATCGATCGTGCTCTGCGCGTCGATCCTCTACGGCGTCGTAGCCCTCGTTCGCGGTGATCAGCAGACGGCTCGGACCGACGGGTAGGGATTCACGGCCCCACCATGGCCGGGGTGTATCTCGAAGTGCGTGTGCGTGGCGGTGTACTGCGCGTCACCGGTGTTGCCCACGTATCCGATCACCTCGCCCTGAGCCACGCGACGCGCGCCACCCTGATACCTCTCGAGATGGAAGTAGTAGTAGAGGTTCCCGTCATCGCCGCTCAGGTACGCGCCGTTTCCTGACGTTCCCCCAGCCTTGAACGTTACCGACCCCGACACGACCGCCACATCTGGTGTGTTGCGCGCGGCCATGAGGTCGACGCCCATGTGTTGGCCCTGGTGGCGCGGCGCGTGCCATGAGTCGATGAACGAGACCGCGCCGCGAGTCGGGCACACGATGCCGGTCGCGACATACGAGCCGTCGTAGTTCCGGCCGTTCGAACGGTTGCTGGCTGAGCGGGCGATCGACGCGGCAATGTCCCGCGCCCGCTGCGCTTCGGCGACCGCGCGCAGGTACTCCTCGAGAACATCGAGTGCGGACTGCGCCTCCTGGAGCTGCGCCTGGACCTTCAACTGCTCCGATTCGGCCGCTGCCAGCGCAACCTCTTGTTCGGCGCGTCGCTTCTCGAGTGCGCGGTGCTGGTCCTCGAGGTCGGCGGTGATCTGCGCCAGCCGCTCGACGGCCTTGTCCTCTTGACGCTTCGTGTTGCTCAGCAGCTTCTCGCGCCGGATCCCGGTCAGCGGATCGTTGTCGGTGAGGAAGCTCTCGCCCTGGAGGGAGTTGCGGCCCTTGTACGCCTCGACGGCCCGACGACGGGCGATCGCCCGGAGCTCTCCGGCCTCCGTACGGTTCTTCGCGATCTCGGCCTGCAGGGTCGCGATCTGCGCAGTCACCTCTTCGTAGTGCCCGATCGCCTCTTCGTACCGCGCCGCGGCCGCGTCGGCCGCCTGCTGCGCCGCAACCACGGTGGCCTTGGCATCGTCGAGCGGGTTGGCGGCCACGGGAGACGCGGCGCCGAGCACCATTGCGCCCGCCATCGCCAGGCTGATGAGGGCAGCACTCCGGCGTGGCGATCGCCGAACGGGGGTCACAGGGGACGCGTTTGGCAACATCAGCAACATCATGTGGGGGGTCCACCCGGCAGAGGGATCGGCCGAGTGGTCCCTCCAGGCTACGCGCCCGGCGCAGGCCACACAACGGCGGCGTTCGACGGGCGCCGCGTAGGGTGCGGCGCATGCGATTGGCCGGCGAGCACGCGCTTGTGACGGGGTCTACCTCGGGGATCGGCAAGGCGATCGCGGTTGAGTTCGGGGGCCAAGGTGCTGCCGTGGCGGTGCACGGCCGCAACGTGGAGCGGGGAACCGCCGTCGTGAGCCAGATCGAGACCGCGGGCGGCACCGCTCGCTTCTTTCCTGCCGACATCGCGATCGAGGCGGAGTGCGAGGCACTCGTCAACGCGGTACACAAGTGGGCCGGTGGGCTCACCGTCCTCGTGAACAATGCGGTCGGTGGCTCGTTGTCAGGCGTCGAGACCCACGATTCGAAGGTGGGCGACATGGACACCGCCCACTGGGAGAACGCCCTGCGCATGAACGCGACCGCGCCGATGTGGCTCATTCGTGCCGCGATCCCCCACATGCGCGCAGCCGGACACGGCTCGATCATCAACGTGTCGTCGCGGCAGGCCGAACGACCGAGCAGCGGACTGTGCGCGTACGCCGCGAGCAAGGGGGCGATGAACGCGCTGTCTCGCGCCGTGGCCGTCGAGTACGGGGCCGAGGCCATCCGCTGTAACACGATCAGCCCGGGGTACGTGTTGAATGAACGACGCGATGCGGACATCGCGCCGGAACGTCGTGAGCGATTCGAGCGCATGCACGTCACGCGACTCGGCGAAGCGGGCGACGTTGCTCACGCCGCGGTGTACCTGGCCAGTAAGGAGTCGGGGTTCCTCACCGGCATCAATCTGCAGCTCGACGGCGGCAGCAGCATCGCCCGAGCATTGACCATCGGATGAGGACCGCCGACCCAATGCACCCGCGGGTTTCCTTGTCCGCGATCTCATCGTTCTCGTGGACACTCGATCAAGACCTCGCGTTCTACGAGCGCGCCGGTATCACCGCGATCGGTGCGTCGCTCGCCAAGCTGGAAGCCGCCGGCATCGAAGCGGGCGCGCGGCGGATTCGCGACGCCGGGCTGCGCGTGTCCAACCTCATCGGCCTCGGCCCGTTCCAACTCGGCACTCCCGAGCAGTGGCCCTCCCAGCGCGACCGGCTGCGAGCCGCGGTCGATGCCGCCGAAGCCGTGGGCGCTGAGTGCATGATCCTCACGACGGGGCCGGCCGGCCAGCTCGCGTGGGAGGACGCCGCCGACGCGCTCGAGACCGCACTCACGCCGGTGATCCAAGACGCGCACTCGCGGGGGATCCCCTTCGGGTTGGAGCACACGAACTCGCTGCGCGCAGATGTTGGTTTCATCCACTCCCTCCACGACTGCGTCGACGTGGCTCGGCGACTCGGGATCGGCGTGTGCGTGGAGACCAACGCGTGCTGGGGCGAGCGCGGATTCGCCGACACGGTTCGCGATGGGGTCGACACGTTCCGCATCGTGCAGGTGAGCGACTACGCGATCGGCACGCTCTCGACCCCGAACCGGCTGGTGCCGGGCGACGGCGACATCCCGTTCAACCGCATCCTCGGCCAGGTGCTCGCGGCTGGCTACGACGGGTGCTTCGACCTCGAGCTCATCGGACCGAAGATCGACGAAGAGGGCTACGAACTGGCCTGCACGCGCTCAGTGCGCGCACTCGGCGAGATCCTCACCAAGCTCGGGGCCTGACCTTCAGCTTCACTCCGTCGGCATCCACGTCACTGCGCCGAGGTGGAACGAGCCGTGCGCCAGGAGTCGCTCGGTCCCGCCGGGCCACGACGTGAGTCGAACTCGAGGGAACGTGTAGTCGTCCTCATCGGGCTCGAGCCGTAGCCACGCAAGCGGCGCGCGTGAGGTCGCCGCAGCGCCGGCAAGTTCGAGCACTGCTCGGATGGCGCGCTTCGTGTCCTCGTCGAGGTACTGCCACATGATCGAGTGGAACACCACCGTCGCCCGATCCGCGGCCGGCTCGGCCAAGTGCTGGCCGAGCCACGCTGCAGCGTCAGCGCGGTCGATGACCGCCGGCACGAGGGCCGCGATGTCGATGGCGGCGGTCGTGCGTTCGAATCGCTCCCTCTGATCCGGCCACACATAGGAAAGCAGCGTGATCCGCTCGTCAGGGTTCGACACGTCGATGGGATCGACGTCGCAACCCCGGCGCGAGTCCACGACCAACGGCACGTCAAAGGGCGGCGAGCCGAACGGCCAATACCCCGGGAAGCGCACCGGCGAGGCAATCGGGCCGAAGCCCTCGTCGTCCTGCTCGTAGCGGAACTGGTCGAAGCGCAGGTTGAGCCCCGCGCTCGCGCCGATCTCAAGCACGCGCAGCGGCAGGCGCGTCTCGTCGGCGATCACGAGGAAGCCGCCGATGAGCGAGGCCGAGCGACCGACCTCGTTCGTCTGCGGCGGCCGAGTCAGCGCGTCCAAGAGCGCGGCGGGTGGCGACGCGATCAGCGTTCCCAACGCATCCCATACCGCGTCCTCGTGACCGTCGCCATCCGTCGACGGAAGATGGTGTGCGAGTTCTGGCGCGTCCCCGTTGAGCGCGAGTCGGTGTAGGCCCCCGAGCATGCGCAGCGGATACGCGTCCGCAAACGTGGAGGCGGCGTGCGGCTCGAGGAACGCGAAGACCGGGCCACCGGCTTCAGCCTCGAACGCGAAGCGCGTGCACATCGCGGCCCACAACGGTGATCCCAACGCGGAACAGCCGATCTCGTACATACGGAACAGCTCGGCGAGCGCGGCGCGCGGGTCGGTCACGCCGGCGGACCCCATTCCGTGCGAGCGGCGTCGAGGTGCGGCACCGGTGCGCCCTGCACCTTCCCCACCATCTCGAGGTACATCTCAGGGCAGTCCATGACGCGCCCTTCGGCACTGATGACGAGCTGCACCACCCATGCCCGGCACAGTGACCGCCCGGTCGTCGCCTCCACGAGACGCTGGTCGAGGACCAACGCCTTCCCGCGTACGTGCTCGACTCGGGTGGCGCCGACATACCGCTCGTGCATCCACCCTTCGCTGTCGTACGACACGTGCAGCTCGCGCACCACCAATGTCAGGTTGCTGCGGCGCATAAAGCGCGGCCAATCGGGTGCGAAGCGCATGGCGACGTACGCGATCCGCAGGTCGTTGAAGATGCGCACCGCAGCCGTGTTGTTGAGGTGGTCTTGATATGCGTCTTCGTCCTCAGGAATCGGCTCCACATCGAAGAGCGTGCTGAACCCCTCGGCCCGCAGCGCATCGACGCCCGCCGACGGCGCCGCTTCCCCCTGCAAGATCCCGCGCACCGGCCACGCGTCCTGCCAATCCGCGCTCTCACCGCGCTTCTCAGGGGTTTTCGGCGCCGCCTGGCCTTGCCCCGCTTCCACTCCGCTACTTCCGCTCGCTATCGCTCGCTCCATCCGCTGCGTTTGCTCCGCGCTACGACCACATGAAGTTGCCGCCGTCGACCATGAATGTGTGGCCCGTGACGTAGCGGCACGCGTCGGTGCAGAGGAAGTGGGCGATCGGGCCGATGTCGAGCTCGGGATCGCCGTTGCGGTGCATGGGGCAGGTCCGCATGAACTCTTCGTAGTGCTCGCTGCCTGCTGCGCGCGGTGGCGCGGCGGCCGGCGCGATGACGTTGACGATGATCCCGTCGGACGCCCATTCGCGAGCCGCGGTGCGGCTGATCCCGCGGATCGCCTCTTTCGACGCGTTGTATGCACCGAACCCGGCGCCGCCGACGCGACCCATCGACGAGCCGAAGTTCACGATGCGACCCCAGCCGGCCTTCTTCATGTGCGGGTAGACGGCTTGCATCGCCCACAGCGTGCCGAGGACGCCTGAGCGGTAGAACACGTCGACGTCCTCTCCCAAGATTTCCGCCATCGGTGCGTTCGCCCGGAACGTCTGGGCGTTGTTGATGATCCCGTCGACCCTGCCGAACGCGTCGACGGTCTTGGCCACCATGTCGTTGATGCGGTCCTGGTCGCGGATGTCGACTTCGACGCCCAGGTTCGGCGCACCGAACGACGTGAGCTCGTCGCACGTGCGTTGGAGCTTGTCGGCCTGATAGTCGGCGACAACCACCGTGGCCCCGGCCTTGCCGAGATGGTGGGCCATGCCTCGCCCAACACCTTGCGCGGATCCGGTGACGATGATCACGCGGCCGTCCACGGAGTGCATCGCGCGGATGTCGTCAGAAGTGATCTCAGGATGCAACACGGTCGTTTCGCTCCTCTATCTGCCGATGAGCTCGATCAAGACGCCGTCGGGGTCGCGCACGGTCGCCATCGCAACGGAAACGCCGTCGGGTGCGGGCAGCGCGATGCGCGTGGGCTCGCCACCGAGGCCGAGGTCGAACAAGCGCGCGAGCACCACGTCGACATCACCCACGTACAACGACAGCAAGAAGAAGCCGACCGTCGGCTCACTTGATGCCGCCGGACCGTCAGGCATCCCAGCGAATGACACAAGCTCCACGATGCCCGAGTCCGGGTTGGTCGGATCGCCAAGGAACACCGAGTTCAATCGCGACACCTTGGCGCCGAAGAGCGCGGGCCAGTCGCCGTCGAACTCGCTGTCCATCATGACTTCGAAACCGAGACCATCGCGGTAGAAGCGCAACGACGCATCGAAGTCCCGTGCGCAGATCGCGCTGTGATGCACCCGGCCGGCCACGGCGGGAGGTTACCGGCCGCGCCTAACCTCGTGTCTCATGCCGACGCTTTTCACGCGCATCATCGACGGCGAGATTCCAGGCATGTTCGTGTGGCGCGACGACGAGTGCGTGAGCTTCTTGTCGATCAACCCGGTGAACCCCGGCCACGCGCTCGTGGTGCCGCGCGCCGAGGTCGACGTGTGGCTCGATCTCGAACCGCCGCTCGCAGCGCACCTCATGACGGTGGCCCAGACGATCGGGAAGGCGGTGCAGGCTGCGTTCTCACCGCTGCGCGTCGGCCTGCTGATTGCCGGGCTCGAGGTTCCGCACACGCACCTCCATGTGATGCCGATCCACGCGGGTGAGTCCGATCTGCACCTCGATCGCGCTGAAAACGCGAGCCCTGAGGAGCTGGAGACAAACGCCGAGAAGATCCGGGCCGCGCTTCGATCCACGCACCGCGACGGGCAAGCGACGGGCGTCAGCTCGTAGCGGCGCGTTCCTTCCGGCGTCCGAAGAACGTGCCCGTCACGAGGATGCCGACACTCACGATCAAGATCATCGACGACAGCACTTGGATCTGCGGCGGGATCGCGCGCTGGGCGGCGCCGTAGATGTAGATCGGGAACGTGGTCTGGTCACCCGAGTTGAACTGCGTGATGATGAAGTCGTCGAGCGAGAGGGCGAAGCTCAGCAATGCGGCGGCCAGGATCCCGGGGATCATCAACGGGAACGTGACCTTCGTGAAGGTGCGCACCGGACCGGCGCCGAGGTCCATGGCCGCGTCCTCGAGCGTCCAGTCGAACCCTCGCAGGCGGGCCTTTACGGTCAGCGCCACGAAACTCACGCAGAACATCACGTGCGCGATGAGCACCGCGGCAAAGCCGCGCGAGTCGGGTACCGGAGACGGGTAGGTCTTGGCGATGAAGAGGCTCGCCAGCGAGGCGCCGAGCACGATCTCGGGTGTCGTCAGAGGGAGCACCAGGAAGAGGTTGACGAAGCCACTTCCGCGGAAGCGGTAGCGCGTGAGCGCGAGTGCGATGAGCCCACCGAGGACGACGGCGATCGCCGTCGCGATCGCGGCGATCTCCAGGCTCAGCACGAACGCGTCTACGAGGCCCTGATCCGCGAAGGGGTGGGTCCAGTTGGCGAACGTGAACCCGTCCCACGTGAAGTTGAAGTTCGTGTTCTCGGCGTTGAAGCTGAACGCCACGACCACCGCGATCGGGATGAACAGATACACGAGCGCAAGTCCCGCGTAGATGTTCAGGAGCCACGATCCCGCGCGGCGGAGCCACGGCGGCGGGAACGAGCGCTGCACCTCGACCGCGGCCGGGCTGTCCAGGGCACGTTCGACCGTGGTCATCCGGTGAGGTCCTCCGTGCCGAGCACTCTCGCGTAGACGAGCACCGCGACCGTGATGATCGCCATCAGTACGAACGACAGCGCGGCCGCGGTCGGGTAGTCGAGCTGCACGAGGAACTGGTTCTGCACGACGTTGCCGATCATTGACGTGGTCGGCGATCCGAGGAACTCGGCGTTGATGAAGTCACCGGAGGCTGGGATGAACGTGAGCAGCGTCCCCGCGAAGACGCCCGGGAGCGAGAGTGGGAGCACGACCTTACGGAAGGCGCGCGCCGGTGAGGAGTAGAGATCGCGCGCGGCATCGACAAGGTTGACGTCGATCTTCTCCAGGCTCACGTATATCGGAAGCACCATGAACGGCAGGAAGTTGTACGTCAGCCCGCCGATCACAGCACCGGGTGTGGCGAGCAATCGACCAGAGTCGCCAAGCACACCGATGGTCTGGAGGAAGTCCACGACCGGGCCGTTATCGAAGAGGATCGTCTTCCATGCGATGGTCCGGATCAGGTAGGTGGTGAAGAACGGCACGACGACGAGCCCGAGCAAGAGGTTCTTGTAGGCGCCGCCGCGGAAGGCGATCACGTAGGCCAGCGGGTATCCGATCGCGATGCACAGCAACGTGGCGATGCCGGCATAGAGGAAGGAACGCTGGAAGTGATCGCCCCAGCCGTCGACCGTGCTCGTGATGATGTAGGCGCCGAAGAATCCTGCGACGAGCGCGCCGACGAGCAGGCGACGAGCACGGGTGTTATGCCAGAGACCGCGTCGGAGCACGACGACGGCTGCGATGATCACCGCGACGACGACGGCTGCGATGAGCGCGTTGCGCATCGCGTCCTGGAACTGCGGCCCGAAGCGGTCGAGGGCGTTCGAGAAGTTCGACCACTTCCATTTGAACCGCAGGTCGTCCGGGACGAAGCGTTCGGGTTGGCTGGAGAGCGCGGCCCGCAGCAGGATCGCCACGGGTACGAGGAAGAACAGGATCAGCCAGATGATCCCCGGGCTGAGCAGGCCATAGGGCGCGAACCGTCCGCGTTTAGGGGCCGTATCGGCCGCACCAGCCATGGTTCAGTTGACGACAGTCTCAGCCACCCGTGATCTCGGCGTAGCGCCTGTCGAAGCGCTCTTCGTCGTCGGGATCGAGGAGCGGGAACTGCACGAGGCGGTCGAGCACGTCCTGAGGCGGGAAGAGGATCGTGTTCTCCGCCGCCTCCGGGTTGATCGTGGCGAGCTCGTCGGTGATGTCGGCCACTGGCGAGATGTAGCTCGTGGTATCGGCAACCCGTGCCGCGTTCACCGGGTCGTAGAAGTAGTCAAGCCACGCGGCTACCTGCTTCGAGCGCTTCGACGTCGCCACCATGCACATCACGTCGGCCCAGAAGCCATGGCCGCCCTCGTCGGGAACGACGAAGCGCAGGTTGGGTTCCTGGGTCGTCAGCTGGGCAACGTCGCCCGACCACGACACGTTCAGGGCGAAGTCACCGCTCAACAGGTCGCTCACGTAGCTGTTCCCGGTGAACCGGCGGATCTGCCCACCCTGTGCGGCCTTCTCGAGCCGGTCGAACGCGGGCTTGGCGTCGTTGAACGTGACGCCGGCTGCAATCTCCTCGCCCGTCATCCCAGTGGAGAGCATCGCAAGGGTCAACGAGTCTCGCATCTCGAGCAGCCAACCCACCCGGCCCTTGAACTTGGGATCGAAGAGATCCTCGACACTCGTGATCTCACGGCCGGTCGCCTCGATGTTGTACGCGATGCCCGTGTACCCGGTCTGCCAAGGCAGCGTGAACTCACCGGTGGGGTCCCACACGGGGTTCTCGAGCTCGGCTCTCAGACTGCCGCGGTTCTCCATGAGGTCGAACGGCAGCGGCTGCACGTACTCGAGCTCGATGAGGCGCGCGGCCATCCAGGTTGTGGGCGCGACGATGTCGAAGCCGATGTGGTCATCGTTCGCGAACTGCTCCTGGTACTTGGCGAAAAACGTGTTGTTGTCGTCGAGAGCCTCGGAGTACTTCAGCTTGATCCCGGTTTGCTTCGGGAAGTCCTTCTTCGACTTCTTGTCGATGTACCCGATCCAATTCAGGACGTCGAGCTTGCCGCCGACCTTCGCGCCCTCTTCGACGGCCGCCCACGCCGGCGACCCGCCGAGCAGGTACGGCGCGGCAGCCAACCCGCCGGCGACGGCGGCGCCGCGCGTCAAGAAGTCGCGTCGGCTCAGTCCGCCTGCCGGCGGCTTGGATGATCGGTCGTTGCTCATGCATCGCTCCTTGCGAAGTGGACTTGGCCCATCTCTTGGATCTCATATGCTTCCCCACCGACCTTGATGTCGGCGAGGGGGAGCACGCGCGCTGCGTCGTCGTCCCAGGTCAACCAGATGTCGTCACCTGGGCGCGCCGCCGGGAGGTGGTCTTCCGGTCCGATGTGCGCCACGATCTCGGTGCCGTCGGCAGCGCGCAGATCGGTGCGAACCACTGGTCCTTGGAACGTGAGCTGCATGATCTTGGTGGTCAGACGCGCGCCGGAACCGCTCGGCTCTTCGGCCGAAAGTCGCACACGTTCTGGGCGCAACATCAGCGTGGCCGGCTGACCCGCGGCGATCGAAGGACCACTCACGATCGCGGGTGAGTGCGTCTCGCCGGGCAGCGTGACGGTGGCCGACGAACCGTGCACGGAGTCGACGGTCACCGGCAGCAGGTTCGCCACGCCGATGAAGCCGGCAACGAACACCGAAACCGGTGCGTGATAGATCTCCTCCGGCGTGCCGATCTGTTCGACGTGCCCGTCATTCATGACTGCGATGCGGTCCGACATTGTGAGCGCTTCTTCTTGGTCGTGCGTCACGTACACGAACGTGATACCGACCTCGCGCTGGATGCGCTTCAACTCGAGCTGCATCGCCTGGCGCAGCTTGAGGTCGAGCGCGCCAAGCGGTTCGTCGAGCAAGAGGGCGCTCGGGTAGTTCACGAGTGCGCGGGCGAGCGCCACGCGCTGTTGCTGCCCACCGGAGAGCTGGCCGGGCTTGCGATTCGCGAAGTCGGCGAGCCGCACGATTTCGAGCAGCTCCGTCACCCGCTTCGAGATTTCACCACGGGCAACCTTGCGGCTGCGCGGGCCGAACGACACGTTGTCGAACACGTTCATGTGCGGGAACAGCGCGTAGTGCTGGAACACCGTGTTCACGTTCCGCTTGTACGGGGGGACTCGAGACACGTCTTTACCCTCGAGCGTGATCCGACCCGAGGTGGGCTGCTCGAAGCCGGCGATCATCCGCAAGGTGGTGGTCTTGCCGCAGCCCGAGGGACCAAGCATCGAGAAGAACTCGCCACGCTGGATGGCGAAGTCGGCCGCTTCGACCGCGACGAACCCGCCAAACCGCTTGGTGACGTGCTCGATACCGATGACGGTCTCGTCAGCCACGCTTCGCTCCCCCCGAGTCATTCGCACACTACCCACGCATTCCCCAGACTTGGCAAGGGAATCCCTCGTGAATTGGGTGTTTCACCACGGATTCCCTTGCGTTGAGGCCGTCCGCGGACGCAACATCGTGGGTCGAGGACCACACGCCCAGGCACCAATAAGGGGACCCAAGATGGCGAAGCAGAACTTCATCGGTGGCGCCTGGAGCGACGCCCAGAGTGGCGCGACCGACAAGGTGGTCAACCCGGCGACGGGCGAGGTGCTCGACGAGGTTGCGTCGAGCGACGCCGTCGACGTGGACGCCGCGGTCGCGGCAGCCCGTGACGCGTTCGTCGCGTGGTCGGCGACAACACCGCGCCAGCGCGCCGAGGCGTTGCTGAAGATCGCGGACGCGCTCGAGGGCGACCTTGAGACGATCCAGAAGCTCGAGATCGACAACGTGGGCAAGCCGGTCTCGATCATCGAGTTCGAGATGGACCTCATGGTCGACAACTGGCGCTTCTTCGCAGGCGCGGCGCGATGCATGGACGCCGCGGCGGCGGGTGAGTACATGGAGGAGCACACGTCGTTCCTGCGACGCGATCCGCTCGGCGTCGTCGCGTCGATCGCGCCGTGGAACTACCCCCTCGGTATGGCGACTTGGAAGGTCGGTCCGGCACTCGCCGCCGGTAACACCGTGGTGCTCAAGCCGT
The DNA here is from genome assembly GCA_009694295.1 of Acidimicrobiia bacterium. Taxonomy (GTDB): domain Bacteria; phylum Actinomycetota; class Acidimicrobiia; order IMCC26256; family PALSA-555; genus SHVJ01. Next base: position 4,547 of record SHVJ01000006.1, on the reverse strand, counting down.
CCGAGCTCACGCCGCTCAGTGCGCTCCGGCTCGCCGAGGTCACGGCCGACATCCTCCCGCCGGGCGTGCTCAACGTCGTGACGGGCCAGGGTGAGACCGCGGGCAACGCGCTCGTCACCCACGCCGACGTTGCGATGGTTTCGCTCACCGGCGATGTCGCGACCGGCAAGCTGATCGCGAAGGCTGCGGCAGACTCGCTCAAGCGGGTGCACCTCGAGCTCGGCGGCAAGGCGCCCGTCGTCGTGTTCGATGACGCCGACATCGAAGCCGTCGTCGCCAACCTGACCGAGGGCGCGTATTACAACTCGGGGCAGGACTGCACCGCGCCGTGCCGTGTACTCGCCGGTCCCAAAGTGCACGACGGCCTGGTCAACGGACTCACTGACGCCGTGAAGGGGATCAAGACCGGCGATCCCCACGACCCCGACGTCGCTATGGGTCCCGTCGTGTCGAGCGATCAGCTCGAGCGCGTCACCGGCATGGTCGACCGCGCGCGCGACGCCGGCGCTGAGATCACGGTGGGAGGCGCCGCGCGTTCGGGCGCCGGGTTCTTCTACGAGCCGTCGGTGGTCGTCAACCCGAAGCAAGACGCCGAGATCATCCAACGCGAGGTGTTCGGGCCGGTGGTGACGATCCAGCGGTTCGCCGACGACGATCAAGCGCTCGCGTGGGCGAACGGCGTCGACTACGGACTCGCCGCGAGCGTGTGGACACGCGATGTTGGTCGCGCGATGAAGATGGCGGCCCGACTCCAGTTCGGTACGGTGTGGATCAACGACCACATTCCGATCGTCTCCGAGCTCCCGCACGGTGGGTTCAAACAGTCTGGCTACGGCAAGGACATGTCGATCTATGCGATCGAGCACTACACCGAGCTCAAGCACGTGATGGTGAAGTGGTGACCGACAAGTTCGCAGACAACGCCGAGCGCATCGCCTTCGCGGAGAAGGCACGCCTGCTCGATCGCACGACCGCATCGAAGGCCCTCTTCGAGCGCGCCTCGAAGCATTTGCCGCTCGGCGTCGCGTCGTCGTTCCAAGCCGGCGACCCGTACCCGCTGTACGTGGCGAAGGGCAGCGGTGCGCACATCTGGGACGTGGACGGCAACGAATATCTCGACTTCCACGGAGGGTTCGGCGCCAACATGGTTGGTCACGCCCACCCGAAGGTCGTCGAGGCGATCGACCGCGCGGCCCGCACCGGCACGCACTTCGCAGCGACCACCGACGTCACCGTGCAGTTCGCCGAGGAGCTGTGCCGGCGGTTCCGCCTCGACAAGGTACGGCTCGCGAACTCAGGGACCGAAGCAACGATGGACGCGATCCGGATCGCACGCGCGGCGACCGGCCGCGATGTCGTCGCCAAGATCGAGGGGTCGTACCACGGGCACCACGACACCGTCATGTTCTCCGTCGTTCCGAACGCCGACGCGATGGGCGGGCGCGACCAGCCGCTCTCGACACCGATGTCCAAGGGGATCCCGGCCGGAATGGCGCAGTGGACGACCGCCGTGCCGTTCAATGACGTCGTCGCCGTTGATCGGCTCTTCTCGGACCGCGGGAGCGAGATTGCGTGTCTCATCATGGAGCCGGTGATGATGAACATCGGCTGCGTGCCGCCTGCGCCCGGATACCTCGAAGCCGTGCGCGAGCTCTGCACCAAGCACGGTGTGGTCTTCATCTTCGACGAGGTGAAGTCGGGAGCGACGATCGCTGAAGGTGGCGCCATCGAGCGCTACGGCGTGCAGCCCGACCTCGCGTGCTTCGCCAAAGCGATCGGTGGCGGCACGCCAGCCGCCGCCTTCGGCGGCAAGGCCGAGATCATGGACGTGATCGAGCACGGCGCGGCGCAGCAGGGAACCTTCAACGGCAATCCGCTCGTGGCAGCAGCCGGGCTTGCCGCGCTCACGGAAGTGCTCACACCCGACGCGTACGACTACCTGGGTGCGCTCGGAACCCGTCTGGCCGATGGTTGCGCGAAGGCGATCGCCGAGCACGGACTCCCAGCGCACACCGTCGATCTCGGTGCCAAGGGCTGCATCTCGTACCGGGCCGAGCCGCTCACCAACTACCGCGACTTCCTCGAGACTCGTACCGAGCTGTACGGCGCGTCGTTCCCATGGGTCGTCAACCGTGGCGTGTTCATGACGCCGGGCGACGAGGAGCAGTGGACGATCTCGGTGCAGCACACTGACGCCGACATCGACCGCTACATCGAGGTGTTCTCCGAGTTCTGCGCCGCCCTCGACGCCTGACGCTTCTCCTCAGTTCCTCGTTTTCGTGACGGAATCGGTTGCCATGGCAACCGATTCCGTCACGAGAACGGCTCGAGCACGGCGCGAGAGCGGGCACCTCTGCAAGACTCGTCGCCGCCCGAGGAGCGGAGGGAACCCGTGTCACTGTCGGCTGCCGACGACTACCCGATCCATCAGACCGCCGAGGTCATCCGGCACCCGGCCACGTCGGATCGCAACTTCTACGACCGCTACTACTTCATGCTGCACGGGTCGAGCGACGAGCTGATGCTGATCTTCGGGATGGGTCAATACCCGAACCTGTCAGTGCAGGACGCCTTTGCGCTCGTACGCATGGACACGATGCACCGGGTCGTGCGCGGGTCGCGAGTGCTTGGCCCCGACCGCATGGATCTCAACGTCGGCCCGTTCCACATCGAAGTGCTGGAAGGGCTGAAGAAGGTTCGATACATCCTCGATCCCAACGAGCACGGCTTGTCGTTCGATCTCACGTTCACCGGCTCGATGCCGGCGATGCTCGAAGCGCGTCACTACATCCGCCAATACGAACGCGTGATGTTCGACACACAGCGGTTCGCGCAGACTGGCCACTACGCGGGTTCGATCACGGTCGGCGACGAGACGATCGAGGTCACTGGCGCTCGCTGGCAGGGCACGCGCGACCGCTCCTGGGGAGTACGCCCCGTCGGTGAGCCCGAGCCGCCTGGCGTGACCGCAACCGGCGCGGCCGGACCGGCGATGAGCATGTGGAACTACGACCCCGTGATGTTCGACGACTACTCGATCATCTACATCTGCACCGAGAAGCCCGACGGGTCACGCGACCTGGAGAACGCAACCAGAGTGTGGAAAGACCCCAACAAGGCGAACGAGCACCTCGGCCGGCCCGAGCACGAGCACGAATTCATCTCGGGGACGCGAGTCGTCAAGCGTTCGAAGCTTTCGTTCCCGAACGCTCCAGGCGGCGCGATCGAGATGGAGGTCACACCGCTCATCAACTCACACATCGGAGTCGGCACTGGATACGCACCCGAGCCCGACTGGAAGCACGGCATGTACCAGGGTGAGCTCGCGGTGCAGGGCGTCGACCTCGACACCGAGAAGAACGCCGACCGCTTCTGGGGCATCGTCGACTCCGCAGCTAAGTTCGAGACCAACAATGGCGACGTTGGATACGGGCTGCACGAGTACATGTTCCTCGGACCGTTCCCGAAGTACGGGCTCACCGGCATGCTCGACGGCGCGCCCTGATCACACCAACTCAACGACAGAGGCACTGAGCGATTCGCATCGCGACCTACAACATCAAGAACGCCCTCGACCTCGGGAAAGGTCGTGCGGACAACGGCGGCCTCGCCGAATCGTGCCGCACACTCGACGTCGATGTTCTCGGTATGCAGGAGGTGGACGCGCGGCGCTTCCGCTCGTTCCTTCGGAACCAGCCCCGGGTCGCGCGTCGTGGCGGCGGCTTCGATACGTCGGTGTTCGGGCGCACGATGCGCGAAGGCTTGCTCGGCGCCTACGGCAACGCGCTGCTCGCGCGGGGGAACATTTCAGAGGTGGAGCGCTTCAAGCTCCGCGGCACACCGGGCCACGAACCGCGTGGCGCGATCCTCGCCACGGTCGAAGTCGCCAAGATCCGGTGCTCGGTTGCTGTGACGTACCTCCAGAATCGCCGCAAGATCTGGGACGACCGGCTGCTGGAGTCACCAGAGCAACTGCGCGCCGTACTCGCGGCGCTGCGCACGCGTGAAGGGCCGCGCATCCTCATGGGCGACTTCAACCTGTACGCCAACATCGCGAGCCCCATCATCAGAGACGCGGGATTCGTCGAGGTGAAGCACGGTCCGACGTTCCCGGTCGACAAGCCCGATCGCTCGATCGACTACATCGCGCTCGACGGGCTGCACGCCGTGAACGTCGAAGTCGTCAAGCTCCCCGTCGGCGACCACCGCGCGGTCGTTGTTGAGGTGGAGACCGGCGCCAAGCGGTTGTCCAGCGCGAAGCGTCCCCCGGCTGCCGAGAGTCGCGTCGCACCGAAGCGCACAGCGCCAGCGAAGAAGAAGGCCGCCAAGCGCAAAGCTGCACCGGCCAAACGGAAAACCGCGCCGGCCAAGCGCAAGGCCGCACCCGCGAAGAAGCGTCCCGCCAAGAAGCGCTAAACCCCCGTTCTGGAGAGTGTCGGGGCCCGATTCGGGCCCGCAGGATCTCCAGAACGGAGTATCAACCGTCGACGCGGCCGGCGAGGAGGTCGGCGATGCGGTCAGGAGTGAGTGGCTGACGCGTGGTCTTG
>SHVJ01000005.1 GCA_009694295.1 Acidimicrobiia bacterium | reverse complement strand
AGGTGCACGTCGCCACCGCGATCTGGTGTTGCGACGACTTCGACGGCGACCTGGGCTCCACCAACCTCGTGCCGGGCAGCAACCATCGCTACCGACACCCGAAGGCGGGCGAGGGTCTCGACCACGCCGTCCCGGTGGTCGCACCGCGCGGATCGATCGTGGTGTGGACCGGTCACACCTGGCACCGCAGCGGCGGGAGAACCGCACCCGGGCAGCGCGTCGCACTGCACTCGGCGTTCTCGCGACCCCATATCCGCACCTTCGAGGCGTATTTGCCCGAAGAGATCGAGCGTCTCGTCGCCTTCGACAAGCGGCTCACGCGTCTTATCGGTGCCGACCTGCCCTACGACTTCACAGGTGACAGCCCCGACATCAACAAGCTCCTCGCGATCGCGATGACCACCCAGGCCCAGGCGTAAGGCAGCCGTTTAGCCGTAGAGCGCTCGGAGTAGCGGCTTTGCGGCTTCGGAATCGGCGTACTCGTCGACTCTCGTGATGAGGCCGTCGTTCACCGTGGCGACGAGACACACCGCGACGCGCAGCGCTTCGCCGCCCGTCGTAGTGCCCACAGTCACGAGCTGGACCACGAAGCCGTATTCGGTGCTGGTAATACGGACGTCTTCAACTCCGTGTTCTGCGAGGTGCTGACCTTCCAGCTCGAGCGCGCCGAGGCGCTGATCGATCGTGAACTCGGTGGGGCCGATGTTCACCCAGAAGCGAGCGTCCGGGGCGAGGCACGTACGCAGCGTGTCGACGTCGATGGTCATGAGCGCCTTGACGAACCGCTCGGCGAGATCACTCGTGGTGCTCATCAGGTAGTCACTTCCCGGTGAACTTGGGCTCGCGCTTCTCCGCGAACGCGGTGGCCGCTTCCTTGTGGTCTTCGGTGGTGAAGAGGTGGGACAGGCCGTGGCCGACGAAGGTCGCGACGTCGGCGAGCTCTGACTGTTCGCGTCCGGCTGCGAGGCGCATGCCTTGCTTCACGTGACGGATCGACTGTGGCGGATTGGCCGCGATGCGTCCGGCGATCTCGAGTGCGGTCGGGAGCAGCTCGTCGAGTGGAACCACGCGCGACACCAGGCCAATGCGCAGTGCTTCGGCCGCGTCGATGATCTCGCCGGTCATGAGCATCTGCGCCGCGCGTGAGCGCCCGACCATCTGCGGCAACAGCCACAAGCCGAGCGTGTCGGGCATGAGCCCGACCTTGGCGTAGAGCTGCCCGAAGCGTGCCTTCTCGGATGCGATGAGGATGTCGCACGCAAGCGCGATGTCCATCCCGCTCCCGACCGCGACGCCATTCACCGCAGCGACTAGCGGCGTGTCGATCCCCATCGCGAGCGCCACGAACGGCGTCATCGGAGGGTTGGGCCCCGCCAACTCGGCGAGTGTCGCCTCCATGCGGGGATCGCCCCACGCCCGGGAGATGTCGTCGCCGGCACAGAAGGCCTTGCCCGCGCCCGTGAGCACGATGCAGCCGACGTCGGGATCGGCGTCGGCGTGGCGGACGGCGTCTTGCATCTCGTCGTCCATCTCGAACGTGGCGGCGTTCATGGCGTCGGGCCGGTCGAGCGTGAGGGTTGCCACCCGGTCGGCGACCTCGTAGCGAATCGCGGTGTAGTCATTCACTTCGGTCGACTCCCCCCCCCGGCGTCCCGGTCTCCGACCACGCCTCCGGTCCATCTCCAGCGCTCGAATCTACGGGGTACCTTGACCCCCATGTGAACGGCCGCTAACTTTCGGTCGCTTCCGGTTGGGGCCACAGTGTCTCCGGTACGCCGGAGATCAAGGGGAGGGTGTTATGGCTCGGCTCGGTGTTCGTCCACGCGTGATTGCGCTCATGGCCATCGCGGCGCTCGCACTGCCGGTGGCAGTCGCCGGCCCGGCGGCGGCCAAGCCCAAGGGTGACCCGGTCAAGGTGATGGTCATCTACGAGGCATCCGAGGGGATTCCCAACCCAGAGATCCCTGATGGCGCCGTGGCCGCGGCCCAGGCGATGAACAAGAAGGACGGCATCGGCGGCGCGCCCGTCGAGGTCATCATCTGCGACACGCACAACGACCCGAACACGGCCGCCGAGTGCGGACGTCAGGCGGTCGATGAGGGCGTCGTTGCCGTGATCGGCAGCCTCACCGTGCACGCGTCCTCGTTTATGGACCTGCTAGCCGAGAACAAGATCCCGTCGATCGGCATCGTGCTCGCCGGTATCGCCGAGTTCCAGGGCGCTTCGTCGTTCCCGGTCTCGGGTGGCATCGTCGCTACGGCGGCCGACCTGCCGCGGTTCCTCTACGACGACGGCGCGCGTGCGATCAGCGTGGCTCGTCCCGACCTCGCGGCAGGTGCGGCGCTCAAGACCTTCGGTGACATCTCGCTCGAGAAGGTCGGCTCGGCGATGGTCAACGACGTGGGGGTGCCCATCGACGCGCCCGACATGTCGACGTATGTGGAAGCCGCGCTGGCTGGTGGGACCGACGCGATCATCGTGGCCCTGCCCGGACAGCAGGCACTCAACTTCGTGCAGGCGGCCAAGCAGGCGGATCCCACTGTGAAGCTGGCGCTCATCTCCACCGAGCAGGCGACCGTGGTTGAAGCACTGGGCAAGGACGTCGCCGGCATCATCCAGGCGCCGACCACCTTGCCGCCAACCATCATCAAGACCAAGGAAGGCAAGCGCTTCCTCAAGGAGATCAAGAAGGCCGGGTTCGACGAATCCGGCGGGTTCCGGCTCAACTCGTGGATCGCAATGCAGGTGCTCGCCACGATCGCCGCAGACCTCGACGAGGTGACTGCGGCCGCGGTGTTCGACGCGCTCAACGTGACCGAGGGGCTCGAGACCGGCCTCACGCCGCCGCTCCAATGGACGACGCCGGCCGACCTCGGATCGTTGTCCGCGCTTGCGCCACGGGTGTTCAACGCGTGTGAGGTTGCGTTGAAGTTCACCAAGAGCGGCAAGGTGAAGCCGGTCACCGGCAATTTCTTCGATGCCCTGACTGGTGAGGACTGCGAGACGCCCTCCTGAGTCAACGGCACCACCGAAACGTGCACATGCGGCCGGGGGCGCGAGCCCCCGGCCGCGGCGCGTTGCAGAGCGTCGGGAGCAGGATCTAAGTGGCCAACGACATCCTGCGGTTCGCGATCCTGGGGTTGGGCGAGGGGGCGATCTTTGCCGTCACCGCCCTCGGGATCGTGCTCGTCTACCGCGGTTCTGGAGTCCTGAACTTCGCGCACGGTGCCATTGGGATGGTCGGCGCGTTCATCTTCTACAACTCGCGTGAAGCGGGTCGTTCCACGTTCGTTGCATGGGCCTTCGCGCTCGGCTTCGGCGCCATCTTCGGTGCGCTCATGCACCTCGTGATCATGCGCCCACTGCGACGCGCCCCAGCGATCTCTCGACTGATCGCGACCCTCGGGGTGTTCACTGCGCTCATCGCGTGGGCGGTGAACAAGTACACCGAGAACAGCCGTATCGTGCAGAAGCTGCTGCCGGTCGACGGCGTCGAGGTGCTCGGCGGGCCCGTCGGCAAGGATCGCTTGTACCTGCTGGCGACAGGTGTGGTGATCACCGTCGTGTGCTTCGTGGTCTATCGCTTCACGCCCTTCGGGCTTGCTACGACCGCAGTGGCTGAGAATCGGCGGGCCACCGCGGCGCAGGGCATCTCGCCCGATCTCGTGGCCACCGTGAACTGGGCGCTGGGCTCGATACTGGCGGTGGTTGCCGCGGTCCTCGTGGTGAACATCGCCGGGCTGTCGGTCTTCGCGCTCACACTGCTCATCGTGCCGGCGCTGGCCGCGGCGCTGGTGGGCGGGTTCCGGTCGTTCCCGCTCACGCTCTTCGGCGGTCTGTTGATCGGCGTTCTCCGCGCTGAGGTCCAGTGGCTCCAGTCGTACCTCACCCAGGAACGTGGTCACCCGGTCACGCTGGCGGGTTGGACTGAGTCAGTGCCCTTCATCGTGATCATCGTGGTGCTCGTCGTGCTGGGTCGCGCGCTCCCACTGCGGGGCGAGGCGACGGAGCGTCCGCCGGAGGTTGGGTCCGGGCGACTTCGGCCGCCGTGGCTGATCGGTGCGGTGATCGGCGTTGTGCTCCTCGTGTCGTTCGTGTTCTCCACGACCATCGTCGAGTCGGTGACCACGAGCTCGGCCATCGGCATCGTGATCCTCTCGCTCGTGGTCGTGACGGGCTTCACCGGGCAGCTGTCCCTCGCCCAGTTCGCGCTCGCGGGCACCGGCGGCTGGATTGCGGCCGCGCTCGTAGCCAACGAGGGCTTCTCGTTCGGCACCGCAGCAGTGTGTGCCGTCCTCGGCGCGATCCCGGTCGGAGTGCTCGTGGGGCTGCCCTCGCTGCGCACGAGGGGGATGAATCTCGCGGTCGCCACGCTCGGACTCGCGCTGATCCTGCAAGCGCAAGTGCTGGGCAACGCCGATCGCACGGGCGGGTTCGGTGGGTTGCAGCTCGGTGATCCCAAGTTGTTCGGCCTCGAGATCGACACCCTCCATCATCCCGAGCGGTACGCGCTCCTCGCGTTCGGCTGCCTCGTGGTGGTGGGGTTGCTCGTGGCGAACCTGCGGCGTGGTCGTGCGGGCCGCCGGCTCGTCGCGGTCCGGTCGAACGAGCGCGCCGCCGCTGCGCTCGGCGTCTCGGTGTTCGGCGCCAAGCTCTACGCGTTCGGCTTGGGAGCCGGGATCGCCGCGATCGGCGGAGTACTGATCGTCTTCCGGCGTCCGGTGGCCACGTTCATCCCTGGGTTCTCGGTGTTCGAATCGATCTTCGTCGTCGTCTACGCGGTGATCGGCGGTGTCGGCTTCGTGCTCGGTGCGATCGTCGGCGGGATCGTGGCGCCGGGCGCGTTCTTCACGAACGTGGCCGGCGACCTGTTGAACGACGAGCAGACCGTCCGCCTCGTGCTCGGTATCGGGCTCCTGCTCGTCCTCTTCCTCGTGCCGAATGGTCTCGCATCGATCCCGCGGCGCATCGCCGACCGATTTGTTCGACGCCGTGAACGGGTCGAGGAGCCGCTTCCCGAGGTTGAGCTCGAGCGCGTCACTCCCGCAGCCCTCGAAGTGCGCGGGCTCGGCGTGCGTTTCGGCGGGGTGGTCGCGCTCGACGATGTGTCGTTGGAGGTGCAGCCGGGTGAGGTCGTCGGCCTCATCGGACCGAATGGTGCGGGCAAGACGACGCTCATCGATGGCGTGACGGGCTTTGCGCACGCACAGGGCACGGTGACGATCGGCGGCATCAACGTCGAGCGGTGGGGGCCCCGAAGACGGGCGCGCGCGGGGATTGGCCGAAGCTTCCAGACGCTCGAGCTGTTCGAGAGTCTGAGCGTGCGGGAGAACCTTCGCGTCGCCTCCGAGCCACGCGATCCGCTCGCCTACCTGACCGACCTCGTATGGCCGCGTGGCGCGCCGCTCGCGCCGGCCGCGGTCGTGGCGCTCCGCGAGTTCGGACTCGTTGCCGACCTCGACCGTCGGCCAGAAGAGCTGCCGTACGGGCGTCGGCGCCTGGTGGCCATCGCACGCGCGGTGGCGGCGCGACCGTCGGTGCTCCTCCTCGACGAGCCCGCTGCGGGGCTCGACGACGGCGAGACCGCAGAGCTCGGCCGGTTGGTTCGTCGACTCGCCGACGACTGGGGGGTCGCCGTGCTCCTCGTCGAGCACGACGTCGGTCTTGTCCTCGACGTATGTGACCGGGTGGTGGTCCTCGAAGAGGGTCGCAAGCTCGCTGAGGGTCCGCCCGAGACCGTCCGTCGCGATCCCGCGGTCATCGCGGCGTATCTCGGCGAACCGCTCGAGAAGGGCAAGGCGCGCGCCACTGAACGATCATTGGTGGCCACGCCCCGATCCGACGACGACGAGCCGTTGCTCGTGGTCGAGAACCTGTCGGCGGGCTACGGCGATCTGGCCGCGGTGCGCGATCTCAATCTCGAAGTGCGACCGGGCGAGATCGTGGCTCTGCTCGGCCCCAACGGTGCGGGCAAGACGACCACGCTGCTTACGATCGCCGGCGAACTCCCGCCGTTGGCAGGAACCGTGCGATGCCTTGGTTGCTCGCCGCGTGCGCCGCTCAACCGGCGCGTTCGAAAGGGCCTCGGATTCGTGTCGGAGGAACGCGCGGTGATCACCGCATTGTCGACGCACGGCAACCTCCGTCTGGGTCGGGGTTCGCCACACCACGCCACCGAGCTCTTCCCCGAGCTGGAACCGTTGCGCAACCGGCGGGCCGGACTGCTCTCCGGCGGTGAGCAGCAGATGCTCACGCTCGGGCGCGCGCTTGCCGCCAGCCCGAAGCTGTTGCTCGTCGACGAGCTGTCGCTCGGGCTCGCGCCACTCGTGGTGCAACGACTGCTCGTGGCTGTGCGGGCTGCGGCCGACACTGGAGTCGGCGTCTTGCTCGTGGAACAGCACGCCGGGGAGGCGTTGAGCATCGCCGATCGGGTGATCGTGCTCCGGCACGGTCGCGTCGTGTTGGAAGGCACGGCCGACGAGCTGCGCGACCAGATCGGCGACATCGAGTCCGCGTACCTCACTGGCGTCGGGCCAGTGGACGACTGAAGCGCAAGGGGGCAGAGAGATGGATGAGCGGGAGCTCGCGTTCACGCCGGCGATCGAACAAGCTGCGATGGTGCGACGTGGTGACGTGTCGCCGAGCGAGCTCGTCGAGTGCTATCTCACGCGTATCGAGGCGCTGAACCCGAAGCTGAACTCGTACATCACCGTGGCAGCCGACTTCGCCCGTGAGCACGCACGCGCCGCCGAGGCGCGTCTCGCCGCAGGTGGCGACGACCTTCCGCCGTTCCTCGGCGTGCCGATCTCCATCAAGGACCTCAACGACACCGCGGGGATCGTGAGCACGCACGCAACTGCCGAGTGGCACGACCGCGTGCCCGAGCACGACGACGAAGTGGTGGCCCGGTGCAAGGCGGCCGGGTTCGTGTTCCTCGGCAAGACGGTCACACCCGAGTTCGGCCCGCTCAACATCAGTGAGCCGCCCGCGTATCCGCCGGGCCGCAACCCGTGGGGTCCCGAGCGTTCGTGCGGTGGATCATCGGGTGGCGCCGCGGCGGCCCTTGCCGCGGGCATGTGCCCGATCTCGCAAGGGTCCGACGGCGGTGGATCGATCCGCAACCCGTCGGCATGGAATGGCGTGTTCGGCATCAAGCCGAACCGCGGGCGGGTGTCTGCCGCGCCCGACATGCAGCAGCACTTCTCGATCAACGGTCCGATCGCCCGCACGGTGGCCGACGCGGCCGCGTTGCTCGACGCGATGGCTGGGCCCGCCACCGGCGACGCGTGGTGGGCACCGCCGTTTACGCGACCGCTTGTCGAAGAAGCGGGCGTCGACCCCGGGAAGTTGCGCATCGCGTTCCATGAGCACCCCGGCGTGGAGCCCGACGCGTGCGCGCCGGCCAACCGCGCCGCCGTGCGCGACACGGTAAAGCTCCTCGAGGAGCTCGGGCACACCGTGGAGGAGGCGGTGCCGCCGGGCTACGGCGAGGACATCTTGATGTCGTCGTCCATGGTCTTCGCCGCCAACCACGCGGCCGAGGCCGACCTTGCGCCGTACCCACCGCTCGAGACGCTCGACCCGTGGATGCGCACGCTCGTTGAGATGGGCCGCCTGGTGCCGGCGGTCGAGTACGTGAAGGCGATGGCCGGCCTCCAGGCGATGTCGCGCCACACGGTCGCGTTCTTCGATACCTACGACCTGTTCGTGGCGCCGACCGTCGCTGGCCCACCGCCGGTCGTCGGCGCGATGGGTGGGGTCGGCATCGAGGACGTGATGAAGTTCTGGGCGCTCACCCCGTTCACCGCGCTCTGGAACACGACGGGTCAACCCGCGGTGTCGTTGCCTCTCGCGCACGACGAAGCGGGATTGCCCGTCGGCGTGCAGATCGTCGGCCGCCCCGCCGACGAAGCCACGCTCGTGCGCATCTCCGCGCAACTCGAGTCGGCCAATCCCTGGATCGCCCGCCGCCCACCCGTCTCCTGACCCAACCCCTCTTTGGTCACTCGACAACAACATGTGTTGCGCAGTGACCAGATAGGGGGTTTAGGAGCGCGGGGCTCGCTGGTTGGTGACGGGGCCGGCGAAGGCTTGGGCGATTCCTATCCACTCTTCTGCGAGCGGGCCCATCACCTCGAGGGCGGTGTCCGCGGGGTTCCTGCGTTGGGTGACGACGAGGCAGAAGTCGAGTGCCGGGCCGCGCACCGTGTCGGTCGTTGATTCGCCCCACGCCCAGGTAGAGCCGTCGGGCGCTTCGAGCTCGACGCGCACGTCCGTCTCAGGGATCTCCAAACCGCGGCCTCGATAGGAGTGATGACGGGTGCGCACGCCGATGTCGGCGACGTAGCGCAGGCGCGCGGTGAGCGGGCGCTCGATGCCGAGGCCGTCGGCGACGTCTTGGCCGTGCGCCCACGTCTCCATCGTCCGCGCGGTGACGAACGACCGAGCCGACATCGGGCCGGCGATCCACGGAAGCCGCGTGCGCGGTTCGTGGCCGCGCAGCGCATCGATGGTGTTCCCGCGCGCCTTGCGCCACCAGGTGAGCACTTCCTGCCCGGTACGGGACCGGCCCTCGCCCACGAGCATGGAGTCGAGCCCGCCGGGGTCTTCCACCAGCGCCGCCATCAGCTCCTCGAACCGTCGAGCGAAGGCGTCGGCGTTGGTTGCCGCGGTTGTCGCGAGGTCTTCGGCGTAGGCAAGGTGTGCGATCGAGTCACGGACATCCCAGCCCTCGGCGGGCGTCGGCGTGGCCCACCCGGCATGGTCGAGGTTGGCGACGAGAGCATCGAGGGCCGACATCTCGGCCTCGAGGTCGTCGAGCTCGGCGGCATACGTGGCGTCCATGGCGGCGACGGTAGTCCGAGTGAACGATGACTAACATCCCGCGCCGATGATCGACCGTGCACTCGTCCTCCCGCATCTTGTCGCCAAGCTGGCCGAAACCCATGGCGACGACATCGCCATGGAGGACGTCGACGGGCGTTCGATCACCCGTCGTGAGCTTCACGAGACCGTGCTGGGCTGGGCCGACGCGTTGCGCCGCGTGGGCGTGCAACCCGGCGACCACGTCGTCACGATGCTCCCCAACAGCTTCGAGGCGTTCTTCGTGTGGCTCGCGCTTACCTGGTTGCGGGCCACCGAGGTGCCGGTCAACAACATGTACCGCGGCCAGATGCTCCAGTACCTGGTCGACAACTCCGACGCCGCGACCGTCGTCATCAGCGAACGGTTCGTGCCGCAGCTGGCCGAGGTGATGGGCGACCTCCCGAAGGTGCAGACGGTCGTCGTCCCCGATGCCACCGCCGCACCGGCCTTTTCGTGTCGCGTCGTGACGGGTGAAGAGCTGTTCGCCGGCGCGCAGCCGGCCACCGATCTGGATGGTCCCGACGCCTGGGACATCGCCGCCATCATCTACACGTCGGGCACGACCGGGCCGTCCAAGGGTGTGCTCATGCCGTGGGGCACCCTGCTCGCGTTCACCACGATCGTCCCCGACGACCTCGTGGCGCCTGGCGAGGGCTTCTACGCGATGTACCCGGCGTTCCACGTGTCGGGCAAGGCGATGATGTATATGTCGTGCAAGCTGCGCGCCCGCATGGTCATCCGCGAACAGTTCTCGCTCCAGAACTTTTGGGACGACGTGCGCAACTACAACATCACCGGCGCCGGACTGGTCGGCGCGATGGCACCGTTCCTCTTGTCGCTCCCCGAGACGCCCGACGACGCGAACACCCCGTTGCAGCGCGTGATGATGGGCCCGATCGTGGCCGAGGTCGAGCAGTTCAAGAAGCGGTTCGGCGTGGAGGTCGGCACCGGGTACGGCATGACGGAGATCGGTGCGCCGTTCGTCTCCGACGGCTACGACCTCGCCAACGGTGAGTCGTGCGGCAAGTTCCGGCCCGGGTGGGCGGGCTACGACGTGCGCATCGTCGACGAGCACGACCAACCCGTCGGGGTCGAAGAGGTCGGCGAGCTCATCGTGCGGACCGACGAACCGTGGGTCTTGAACTCCGGGTACTACGGGATGCCGGAGGCGACAGCGACCGCGTGGCGAAACGGTTGGTTCCACACCGGCGACGGCTTCCGTGTCGACGCCGAGGGCAACTACTACTTCGTGGATCGCATGAAGGACGCCATCCGTCGGCGGGGCGAGAACATCTCTTCGTTCGAGGTGGAAGCGCTCGTGATCCAGCACCCCAATGTCGCCGAGTGCGCTGCGATAGGCGTGCCGTCCGAGTATTCCGAGGACGAGGTGAAGGTGTGCGTGGTGCTGCACGCCGAGGTGCAGCTGACCGGCGTCGAGCTCGTGACCTGGCTTGAGCCGCGCATGGCGAAGTTCATGATCCCGCGCTACGTGGAGTTCGTGGACGGTCTGCCCAAGACCGAAGCCACGATGCGCACCCAGAAAGTAAAACTGCGCGACAACGCGATCAACGACAACACCTGGGACCGCGAAGCGCGCTAGCTCGGGTTGGCGGTCATCAGGGCGTTGTGGGCCATTGATGACAAGAGCTTGTGGAGGTGGTCGTCGTCGAGGGTTGATTCTCTTGTGGCGACCGAACGCATGAGTGACGCTGCCGCGTGGACGGCCATGCGGGCTTCGCTGGGCGTGAGGTCGGTGCGAACTGCTTGGAGCGCTTTGGCGTAGCCGTCGATGAAGTCGCGTTGGAGGCGTTCGAAGTGTTGGCGTGGCTCGTCGGGGAGGTTTCTCGACTCTTGCCAGTACAGGAGGGCGAGGGCGCGTTCTTCGATGCAGGCCCTTGCGGTGAGGTCGACGAGGCGGTGGAGTGATTCAGCTGGCGGGAGATCCTCCGCTTGGACGAGGGGGAGGATCGCGGCGGCGTGCTCGACGGCGCGCTCGAGGGTGGCGGCGAGCAGCTCCTGCTTGCTGGCGAAGTGGCGGTACACGGCCGGGCCGGTGACACCCACGGCCTCGCCGATGTCGTCCATCCCGGTTTCGGCGTAGCCCCGGGTGGAGAACAGAACCGTCGCGGCGTCGAGGATCGCCTCGCGGCGTCCACCCCGGGCGACCTTCGAGGGGGTGGTCGTCATGGATGGTTCCCCTCCCCGGCGGGCACCCGCCGCACGTCGGGGCCACGTTTGGCCTCCGACGTGAACCGCAGTTTACGTTTCACGTCCATGCGCATCATCGCCCACGGTTCCTACTTGCCCTACCGCCGCCTCGATCGGGCCACGATCGCCGCGGCGCTCGGGATACCACCAGCACCCGGCACCCGTTCCGTCGCTTCCTACGACGAGGACGCCACGTCGATGGGCGTGGAGGCGGCTCGCATCGCCCTGGCCAACGTGCCGGCCGAGCTCGCCCCCGAGATGCTCCTGTTTGCGACCACCAGCCCCGGGTATCTCGACAAGACGAACGCCACGGCCATCCACGCGGCGCTCGGGCTCAATCCGGCGATCGGCGCGTACGACGTGATCGGGTCGGTTCGTTCAGGGATGGCGGCGATGCAGCTCGGCGCCAGCTCACCGGTGCGCACACTTGTCGTGCGCTCCGACGTGCGCACCGGGCTCCCCGGTGGCGCAGACGAACGCGACGGAGGTGACGGCGCGGCTGCGTTCCTGTTCGGGGCGCCAGGCGAAGACGACGTTCCCGCACAGACCAAGGTGCTCGGCCGCGGCGCGGCCACGCTCGAGTTCCTCGACCGGTGGCGCTTGCCCGGCGAGAAGGCGTCGCACGTATGGGAGGAGCGCTTCGGCGAGCACGCCTACGTGCCGCTCGCGCTCTCGGCATTCGCAGACGCTTGCAAGGCCGCGGGCATCACGCCCGAGCAGCTCGATCACGTGATCGTTACCGGTGTGCACTCACGCGCGGTTCGGGTCGTGAGCAAGGCGATCGGCGTGCGGCCCGAGACCCTCGTCGACTCACTGAGCGCGACCGTTGGCTACACCGGCGCCGCGCACTCCGGGATCGCACTCAGCGACATTCTCGATCGGGCCGAACCCGGGCAGCGCATCGCGGTCTTGCTGCTCGCCGACGGCGCCGACGCACTCATCTTCGAGACCACTGATGCGCTCGGCACGATCAAGCCCCGGCGAACCGTTGCCGAACAGATCGCATCGGGAGCCGGCGGACTTTCGTACGAGACCTTCCTCACGTGGCGCGGCATGCTCGATCGCGAGCCGCCCCGCCGCCCGGATCTCGTCGCACCCGCCGCGCCGCCGTCGTTGCGGAGTGAAGGCTGGAAGTTCGGGTTTGTGGGCTCACGTTGCGAGGCGTGTGGCGAGAAGCACCTGCCACCAGCCCGCGTGTGCGGCAAGTGCGGCGCGGTCGACCAGATGGTCACGGAGCGCATGGCCGACGTCGCGGCAACGATCGCCACGTTCACGGTTGACCGCCTGGCGTTCACGCCGAGCCCACCGCTCGTTGCCGCGGTGCTCGACTTCGACGGCGGTGGTCGGTTCCGGGGCGAGCTCACCGATGTCGATCCCGCCGCGGTCAAGGTCGGCGACCGCATCGAGATGACGTTCCGGCGCGTCGCCACCGCGCAGGGCGTGCACAATTACTTCTGGAAGGGCAAGCCAGTCACCTAGGGAATCCAGGGCCGAGCGGCACGGCGCGTAGCGCCAAGAGCGGGGAGTGGGAATGGCAAGTCACGGGATTCGTGACCGCGTTGCGGTCATCGGGATGGGTTGCACCAACTTCGGTGAGCATTGGGACAAGGGTCCCGAGGACCTGCTCGTCGATGCGGTTGGTGACGCGCTCGTATCCGCCGGCGTCGAGAAGGACCAGGTCGACGCGTACTGGGTTGGCACCATGGGTTCCGGCATTTCCGGGCTCACGCTCTCGCGTCCGCTGCGCATCGACTACAAGCCGGTCACCCGGGTCGAGAACATGTGCGCCACCGGCTCCGAGTCGTTCCGCAACGCGTGTTACGCGGTGGCTTCGGGCGCTTTCGACATGGTCATGGCGACCGGCGTCGAGAAGCTGAAGGACGGCGGCTTCTCGGGTCTGGCGATCAGCTCGCCGCCGGGCGACGGCACGACCGCCGACTTGAGCGCCCCCGCGCTGTTCAGCTTGCTCGGTCCGGCGTACTGCAAGAAGTACGGGGTCGACGAGACCGAGTTCAAGGAAGTGCTCACGCGCATCGCGTGGAAGAACCACCAGAACGGCGCGCACAACCCGCGCGCCCAGTTCCGCAAGGAAGTGGCGAAGGACACGATCTCGTGCTCGCCGATCATGGCGGGCAACCTCGGAATCTTCGACTGCTCGGGTGTGTCCGACGGTGCCGCGGCGGCGATCATCGTGCGCTCCGAAGACGCTCACAAGTACACCGACAAGCCGCTCATCGTGAAGGCGCTGTCGTTCGTCGCGGGTCCCGCCACTGGCGTGGTCGACACCAATTACGACTACACGACCTTCACCGAGGTCGTGAAGTCCGCTGAGGATGCGTACGCGCAAGCGGGCATCACCGATCCGCGCGCCGAGCTCGCGATGGCCGAAGTGCACGACTGCTTCACGCCGACCGAGCTCGTGCTCATGGAAGACCTCGGGTTCGCCGAGCGCGGTTTCGCATGGAAAGAGGTGCTTGCGGGCACCTTCGACCTCGATGGCGAGCTGCCGGTCAACCCCGACGGTGGGCTCAAGGCGTTCGGCCACCCGATCGGCGCGTCCGGGTTGCGCATGCTGTTCGAGTGCTGGCTCCAGCTTCGGGGCGAGGCTCCTGAGGATCGCCGCATCAAGACGCTCGACCGCGGCAAGAAGCTGGGCCTCACCCACAACCTCGGCGGGTCACCGGGTGAGTGCGTGAGCTACGTGGGGATCGTCGGCGCGGAGTAGGGCAGGAGCGCGGCGGCACGGTCGGCGTCGACCGTGTGCCGCGCACCGAGAACGTAAAGCGCGCCCGGGATCGCCGGCACCACGGAGATTCCGATCGCGAGCCCGAGGTTTCCCGACAGGTCGGACGCGACTCCCACGATGAGCGGTCCGAGTGCGCCACCGGCTTGGAGCAGGAACGTGAAGAGCGCGAAGCCCGTACCGCGGCGCGCCGCGGGCAGCACGTCGGCCGCCGCGGCCGCGAAGTTGGGGAACGAGATCGTGAGCAAGAACGCGGCGAGGCCCAAGCCCACGGCTTGCGTTCCCAACCCCGGGAGCATCAACCCGATCATCAGCACGCCCGCGCCGCTGATCAGGCTGATGACAACGAGGTCGATCCGCCCTCCCGGGCGACGCGCATTCCAGCGGTCGCCGATCACGCCGCCGAGGATCGAGCCGCCGATCGCGGCGACAACCGCGATCCCGGCTGTGAGCGCGCCGGCCTCGGTCTCACTGAGATGGTGCTGGCGCTCCCAGTAGCTCGGGAGCCAGTACGCGATGCCGTTGAAGCCCATGAACGCGACCGTCAAGCCGACGTAGATCCGCCGGACGGTCGGGATGTGCAACGTGGCGCGGAACTCGCGCAGATACTCCCGGGCACCGAGTCGCGGTGCCTCCACCCCTTCAGCTGCCGCGGCCGCGGCGGCGCTCCCTGGTTCGTGGTCGAGGGCGCCGCGGGGTGGCTCGCGCAGCGAGTACGCGAGCGCCGCGACCAGCAAGGTCGGTGGAATCGTGACGAGGAACGCGGCTCGCCAGCCGAGAAGATCCCCAACCCCGCCACCAACGCCGATGCCTGCGGCGGTGCCGAGGATCTGTGCGAGGCGTTGGTACGCGAACACGCGTCCGCGGACCGCCGGTGGGTAGTAGTCCGCGAGGAGGCTCGACGCGAGCGGATTGTCGATGTGTGCAGCTGCTCCGAGGAGCACGCGCGTGAGCACGAGCATCCAGAACGCGACCGAAGCCGCCGTGAGACCTTGGAAGAGCGCCCACGACGCGAGCACAAGAGCGAGGACACGCGCGCGCGGGAGGTGGTCGGACATCCAGCCGGCGGGAAGTAGCGCGAAGAGCCCGGCGATCGTGGCCGCGGTGGCTATGGCACCACCCCACGTATCGCTGAACCCGTACTCCTTCTGAAGCAGCGACAACGCGCCGATGAGAATGCCCCAGTCGAGCCCGTCGAGGAAGTTGACGCCGACCAGCACAACGGCCGGCCGCTTCCCGTGCGGCAGGTTCTCCGTGATCGCCATGTGGACCGTTAGACGATCTTGGACGTCTTGTTGCCCCAGTAACGGTCGCGGAGGAGGCGCTTGTAGAGCTTGCCCGTCGGTTGGCGAGGGAGATCGTCGTCGAAGTCGACCGTGCGCGGGCACTTGTAGTGCGCGAGCTGGCTGCGGCAGTACTCGATGAGCTCCTGCTCGAGCTCGGGTCCGGCGTCGGCCATGTCGATCGGCTGCACGACGGCCTTGACCTCTTCGCCCATATCCTCGTTCGGCACACCGAACACGGCGACGTCGAGCACCTTCGGATGTGCGATGAGCACGTTCTCCGCTTCTTGCGGATAGATGTTCACGCCGCCCGACACGATCATGAAGTCGCGCCGGTCGGTGAGGTAGAGGTAGCCCTCGTCGTCGAGGTATCCCATGTCGCCGACCGTTGCCCACCCGTCGCGGTTGTGCGCGGACGCAGTCTTCTCTGGGTCGTTGTGGTACTCGAACGTGATGCTGCGCGCGGTCGGCTCGAACCAGACCACGCCCGACTCGCCGGTCGGCACGGGCTTGTCGTCCTCATCGAGGATGTGCAGCGTGCCGGTGTACGCGCGCCCGACCGAGCCGGGATGCGCGAGCCATTCCTCGCTGCTGATCATCGTGGAGCCGGTGCCCTCGGTCGCCGAGTAGTACTCGAAGATGATCGGGCCCCACCACTCGATCATCTCGTGCTTCACACTCACCGGGCACGGCGCTGCGGCGTGGATCGCGAGTTGGAGTGACGACACGTCGTACTTCAGACGAACTTCCTCCGGAAGCTTGAGCATGCGCACGAACATCGTCGGGACGAACTGCGCGTGCGTCACGCTGTACTTCTCGATCGCCTGCAACAACGACTCGGGGTCGAAACGCTCGAGGATGACGCTCGGTGCGCCGATGCGGCTCATCGCGATGCAGAACTGAAGTGGCGCGGCGTGGTACAGCGGCGCGGGAGAGAGGTACGTGCTCGTCTCGTCGATGCCGTAAATCTGGCCAAAGCCGGCGAGCATCGGTTCCGGCGAGCCGACCGGCTTGCGCTCGAGTGGGTACTTGATGCCCTTGGGTCGTCCGGTCGTGCCCGATGAGTAGAACATCCCGTGACCCTCGAGCTCCTCGTCGAGTGGCTCGCTCGGGTACGCGGCGACGGCCGTCTCGTAGCGCTCGTAGCCATCGACGTCGCCACCCACCACGAGTCGCGTCTGCACCCGCTCAGGCATCACGTCGAGCAGCTCGGTGACCACGCGGCCGAGCGCGGCCGACACGATCACGGCCTGCGCGTCGGAGTTCTCGAGGATGTATGCGACCTCGTCGGCGTTGAAGTGGAAGTTGATCGGGGTGAAGTAGAGACCCGAGCGCTGCGCGGCCCACGCCACTTGCACGTAGTGGGGGTTGTTGTCCATGAAGATCGCGATGTGGTCGCCGAACTCGAGGCCGCGATCCTTGAGCAGATGGGCGAGTCGGTTCGAGCCCTCGTTGAGCTCGCGGTTCGTCACCACCAAACCGCTGGTCGCCATGATGTATGCGGGCTTGTCGGGGTTTGTCTCAGCGTGCAGTCCGGGCCACATCGCCTGGCAGGCTAGGGGATGCCGGGGTTAGCCGTCTTGGAGCTTGGCGTCCTTGGCTCGCACGACCTCGTCGAGCGTCGCCTGGAATCTCTCCATCGCGGTGCGCAGAGCAGGGTCAGTGGTGGCGAGGATGCGCACCGCCAGCAGGGCCGCGTTGCGGGCGTTGTCGACGGCAACCGTGGCGACGGGCACGCCCGCGGGCATCTGCACGATCGAGAGCAGCGCGTCGAGCCCGTCGAGCGGCGTGGCGTTGACGGGCACCCCGATGACGGGCAGCGGCGTCATCGACGCAGTCATCCCTGGGAGGTGTGCTGCGCCACCAGCTCCGGCGATGATGACGCGCAGTCCGCGGTCGGCGGCCGTGCGGGCGTACTCAACCATGACGTCCGGGGTGCGGTGCGCCGACACGATACGTACCTCGTACGCGACACTGAACTCGTCGAGCGCGTCGAGCGCCGCCTGCATCACACGTAGGTCGGAATCGCTCCCCATGATCACGCCGACGAGCGGTTCGGCACCGGCCTTGCGCGCCGCGGTCACGAACCGACGTTACCCCCGCGTCCTTCGCGGGGTGGACCACTGCGCTCATCGGTTCACCTACGGAAGGCGCGGCGTTGCTCGAAGAGGGGCTCGCACTCGCGCCGACGAATCGGGACACGATGTGGTACCTCGCCAACGTTCGACTCATCGGGCTCGACGACCCCACGGGCGCGATCCCTCTCCTCGAAGATCTGCTCGAAACCGTTGCCCGAGCGCTCTTCTGGGCGTCGTGGTGCGTGCCCGACGTTCTTCATCGACGCTCGCGAGCGCGTCGATGCCAAGGTGTCGGGACCAGTGACCGATGCGCAGCTGGCGAAGACGATCGATCGCATCCTGCGTCGCTCCCCCGCTCAGTAGCCCAAACCCCCGCTCTCGGCGCTGCGCGCCGGGCCGCTCAGGCCTCGGCTAGTGACCGCGGTACAGCTGCGGCTCGGTAACTAGCCTCGGGGCCCATGATCACGACGCGACTGACGGAAGTTCTCCAGATCGAACATCCCGTGATGCTCGCCGGCATGGGGGGCGTGTCGTACCACCGCCTTGCCGCCGCGGTCTCCGAAGCCGGCGGCTTCGGCTGCCTCGGCGCCGGCGCCATGACGAGCGATCAGATGGTCGACGAGATCCGCGCGACACAGGCGCTCACGAGCAAGCCGATCGGCGTCGACCTGCTCACTGCGCTGCCCGACCAGATGATGCACAACGTCGAGCTCCTGATCGCCGAAGGGGTGCCTGTGTTCGTGGCCGCGCTCGGCGTGCCGCGCGAGGTCATCGAGCTGTGTCATTCGAACAACGTGCTTGTGGTGAACATGTGCGGCAAGGTGCGCCACGCCATCGACGCGGTGGAAGCCGGCTGCGACCTCGTCGTCGCCCAAGGCACCGAAGCCGGCGGTCACACCGGACTCGTCGCCACGATGCCGCTCGTCCCGCAGATCGTCGACGCAGTCGGTGATCGTGTTCCCGTCGTCGCAGCTGGAGGCATCTTCGACGGGCGCGGGCTCGCCGCGGCGCTCATGCTCGGCGCCGACGGGGTCTGGGTCGGTACCCGCTTCATCGCGACGCCCGAAGCGCGTTCAGCTCCCGGCTACAAGGACACGTTGCTCGCCACGGGTGAAGACGGCACCGTCGTCAGCCGCGCGTTCAGCGGCAAGCCGATGCGCGTTGTGCGTAACCAGACCACCAAGCACTACGAGGACCATCCCGACGAGCTCAAGCCGTTCCCCGAGCAGATGATGGTTGCGGTGGGCGCCAACATCCTGCATCTCCCCGAAGGCGACGAAGCCAAAGACGTCGACCCCGACCGCGAGTGCTACCCAGCGGGCCAAGGCGTCGGCGCCATCCACGAGCTCATCCCAGCCGGCGACCTCGTCCACCAATTCGTAGAAGAGGCAGAAGCCGCGCTGTCACTTCACTCGGGCAAGTGACGCTGCGCAGTAAATATGACGACGCAGCGTCACTTGTTCGGTTGAAACGGCGGAGCTAGCGCTCGAGTTCGGCTTTCTTGGTCTCTTCGATGAGGTCGGACGCGTACATCATCGACACGAGCTCGTCGAAGGCAACTTTGGGCTTCCAACCGAGTTTCGCGCTGGCCTTCGACGCGTCGCCCATGAGCAGTTCGACATCGGCTGGCCGTTCGAAGCGCGGGTCTTGGCGCACGAACCGCTCCCAGTCGTCGTAGCCGGCGCACCGGAACGCGACATCAAGGAGCTCCTTGACGGTGTGGGTCTCACCCGTCGCGATGACGAAGTCGTCGGGTTCTTCCTGCTGGAGCATGGACCACATCGCCTCGACGAAGTCGCCGGCGAAGCCCCAGTCGCGGGCCGCGTCGAGGTTGCCGAGCGTGATGGAGTCCTGGAGGCCGAGCTTGATGCGCGCGATGCCGTTCGTGATCTTGCGAGTGACGAACTCGAGGCCGCGGCGCGGGCCTTCATGGTTGAAGCAGATACCCGATGAGGCGTGCAGGTTGTACGACTCGCGGTAGTTGATCGTCATGTGGTGGCCGAACACCTTGGCCACGCCGTACGGCGAACGCGGGTGAAACGCCGTGCCTTCGTGCTGGGGCGTCTCGCGCACCTTGCCGAACATCTCCGACGACGACGCTTGGTAGAAGCGGACCGGGTTGTGCTCGGTGCCACCGACGATGCGGATGGCCTCGAGCATGCGCAGCACGCCCAGCCCGGTGATGTCGGCGGTGAGCTCGGGTTGGCGGAACGACAGCGCCACGAAGCTCATCGCACCGAGGTTGTAGACCTCGTCGGGCTGGACCTGCTCGACCGCGGCGATGAGCGACGAGAGGTCGCGCAGGTCGCCTTCCACCAGTTCCAAGGCCGGGTTCTCGTCGAGGACGAGCTTGGCCTTGGGGTTCGCCTGGCCCCGCACGAGACCGAAGACCTGGTAGCCCTTGCCGGTGAGGAACTCCGACATGTGCCGACCGTCCTGGCCGGTGATGCCAGTGATGAGCGCCCGTTTCATGAGTGACTGATCTTACGGGGCGACGGCCTACGGCTGCGCAGCGGAGCCGATTCGGGCCCACGAGGGTTCCAATTGCTGGAGGAGCTGCTCGCAGCGGGTGGCTTCGTCGGCCTCGCCGATCGCCGCCGCCGCCCGTTGCATCCCGGCCAGGGCCCGCAGAAATCCCCGGTTCTCCGGGTGCTCCCAGCGCACATATTGCGAGCCCCGCCACCCGTTCTGGCGCAGCCGGTCGAGGCCCCGGTGGTAGCCAACCCGAGCGCAGGCGTAGGCCTCCACGTCGTCGCGGCCGAGCTCGCCGAGGCGGGCCCACGCGTCGAGGAACCGGGGCCAGTGGGCCACCACGTCGGACACCGCGTCGCGCCGCGAGCTGGCCGGAGCGGCCAGCGCGTGCTCGAGTGCGGCGAGTGCGTCGCTCGGCTCGGGGTCGAGCACGACCTCGTCGGGCGCGCTCGAGAGCGAGACAGGGATGTCAGTCATCACGCCGGACCGTAGTCGGACCGGGTTTTGGCGTGAGAAATGCACCGTGGAGGTGCATTTCTCACGCCAAAACAATGGGGTTGGGACGAGGGAAGACGACGGAAGGGGGTGGTGGGGGCGCCGGTACGATTCGCTGTGATGACGGACACGCTCGACCCCACGACGACCGCCACGACGACCGCCGCACCGGCCGACGCACCACCGGAGGCCGCGCCGGCTTCCACGCGTCTGTTGTTGGCGCGGCATGCGGTGACCGCGCAGACGGGACCGCTCCTTTCGGGGCGCGCGCCCGGCATCGACCTGTCCGACGAGGGACGCGGTCAAGCCGACAAGCTGGGTGAACGGCTCGCGGGTCTCCCGGTGGCCGCGGTGTACGCGAGCCCGATCGAACGCACCACGCAGACCGCACAGTCAGTCGCAACGCACCACGGTCTCGACGTGCTTCCCCTTCCGGGCGTGATCGAAGCCGATTACGGCGAGTGGACCGGACAGGCGCTCGCTGATCTCGCGAAGACCGACCTCTGGAAGGTCGTGCAACGCATGCCGTCGCGTGCGTCGTTCCCGGGCGGGGAGTCGTTGGCCGCCATGCAAGCCCGCATGGTCGCCGCGCTCGACGCGCTCGTCACCCAGCATCCGGGTGAGCTCGTGGTCGTCGTCTCGCATGCCGATCCCATCAAGGCCGCGATCGCCCACTACACGGGCGTCCACCTCGATCTGTTCCAGCGCATCGTGGTGTCGCCTGCGTCGGTGACGGCGTTCGAGTTCGGCCATCACGGCGTGGCCATGCTGAAGTGCAACGACACCGGTGGGCTCGACGAACTCAAGTCCCCGGAGCCAAAGGGAAAGGAGGAGAAGAAATAGACCCCATGCCCGATCCCATCGAGCTCGAAGACGTCGACGCACTCGGTACTGGCGCGGTCGGCGAGCCGGGTCAACGCGCCTTCTATCTCCAGGCGCGCTCCGCCGAAGCGCAGCTCACCGTGCTCGTCGAGAAGGAGCAGATCGCGCTGCTCGCCACTGAGGCGATCGCGTTCCTCGACCGGATTGCCGACGACTATCCCGAAGACCCGATCACGTTGCCCAGTGCCGCGGCCGAGTTGCGCGAGCCCACCGTGCCGCTCTTCCGTGCCCGTCTCATAGGGCTCGGCTTCGATCCTGAGCGTGAGCTCGTGCTCATCGAGCTGCGCGAGCACACCACTTCAGAAGACGACGACGAAGACGATCTGGATGATCCGCTCGAGCTGGTCATCGACGACGAAGACGATGGCGAGGGCTACGTCGCCCGCATCTACGCGACTCGACCGCAGGTGCGCGCGATGGCGGCGCGTGGCGCCCGGGAGGTTGCCGCAGGGCGTCCGCCGTGCCCGCTGTGCGACATGCCGATGGATCCTGCCGGACACCGGTGCCCGCGCTGGAACTGACTCCCGACGATTTGGCTCCCGACGATTTGGCGGCGCTCTTGGCGCGCGCCGACTTCGAAGTTGTGGGACGCATGCGGTACGCGTCGAACGGCACGTTTCTCGTCCAGGCGACGGTCGACGACATCGAGATCAGCGCGGTCTACAAGCCGCGCCGCGGCGAGCGACCGCTGTGGGACTTCCCCGACGGCACGCTGTGCAATCGGGAAGTCGCGGCGTACGAGGTGTCGCGTGCACTCGGTTGGGGAGTCGTGCCCGTCACGGTCATGCGCGACGACGGCCCGCTCGGTCCCGGAGCCGTCCAGCGCTTCGTCGAGCACGACCCCGAGGAGCACTACTTCACGCTGCTGAAAGGCAACCCCGAGCGTTTCCGTGAATTCGCGGTGTTCGACGTCCTGGTGAACAACACCGACCGCAAAGGTGGGCACTGCCTGCACGATCAGGCGAACGACGTGATCGTGGGCATCGACCACGGCCTCACGTTTCATCCGATGTGGAAGTTGCGCACGGTGATCTGGGACTTCGCGGGGGAGCCGCTACCACCCGCGCTCACCGACGCCGTCTGTCGGTTGACCCGCGAGATCGACGAAGGCGAGATCGGCGCTCGGCTCGCCAACCTGCTCTCACCGCCGGAGCTCGCCGCGCTGTCGACGCGCGCCGCCGACTTGCTCCGCGACGGCTGCCTCCCCGATCCCGACCCCGGTTACCACTCGGTCCCCTGGCCGATGGTCTAAGGGCGGGCGTCTAGAGCAATACCAGGTTGTCTTCCAGGTATTGCATGCGGCAGAGCGAGCGTTGGAGCTTGCCGGACGAGGTCTTGGGCAGGCTGCCGGCTTGCACGAGGATTACCTCGTACGGCGGAATGCCCACCACGTCGCACACGCGGTCGACCACCTCGTCACGCACCCGCAGGGGTGCGTCAGCGTCGGCGCGGGTCTCGGCCACCACCACGATGCCCTCTTTCCCGCGCCGCGTGTCGGTGCCGAACGCGATCACATTGCCCGGGCGCACACCTTCGACGGCCGCGCACGCGCGCTCGATCTCCTCGGGGAACACGTTGCGCCCACCCACGATGATCACGTCCTTGATGCGACCGCACACCACCACCTGCCCGTCGACCATGTATCCGAGGTCGCCGGTGCGGAGCCAGCCGTCCCAGAGCGTTGCTCGGGTCACGTCGTCGCGCTGCCAATAGCCAGGCGTGACGGAGTTGCCGCGTAGCTCGAGCTCGCCAACCTCCCGATCGGATTGCGGCGCACCGGTGTCGGGGTCGCACACCCGCACTTCGAGTCCGCGAAGTGGCTTGCCCAACAAGGCGAGCCGGCGTGCGTCCTCGGGGCGCGTGGCTTCCGCGGCGTACCGCTCGTGCTCGAGCGTTGTGCGATCCACCGTGTCGACGCTCATCCCGCTGCCTGGTTCGGGGAACGAGATCGCCAGCGTGGCCTCGGCCATGCCGTACACGCAGAACGCGGCCGCGGGCGAGAGGCCGTGCTTGGCGCCAGTCTCGAGGAACGCCTCGACGGCACCGGGATCGATCGGCTCGGCGCCGTTGAGCGCAAGGCGCCATTGCGAGAGGTCGAGGTCGTCGACACGTCGCAACGCGCGTGCCGCAAGCGCATACGCGAAGTTCGGTCCGCACGCGAGCGTTGCTCGGTACTCCGACATCCAGCGCATCCAGTCGGCCGGCGCGGCGAGGAAGTCCTGCGGCGGGGCGATCGCGAGATCGAAGCCGGTGGTCATGGGTGTCGAGAGCATCCCGATCAACCCCATGTCGTGGTAGAGCGGCAGCCACGACACGCCGACGTCGCCGGCACCGAGGCCCGCGCCGTGAACGATCGCGTCGATGTTGTTCACGACGCAGCGGTGCGGGAGCATCACGCCCTTCGGATCGTCAGTCGACCCGCTCGTGAACTGAAGCACTGCGAGCGATTCCGCATCGACGACCGGGCGCTCCCACGCCGCCGACGACCCGCGTAGCTCTGGGAGACGCACGACGGGTGGGTCGCCGGGTTGCGTGGCGAGGAACGGTTCGAGCTCCGGGTCGACGAGCACCATGCACGCCTGCGCGTTGGCGATGCGCGCCCGCGTCTGGAGTGTGAACGACTCGATCGACCCCAGTCGCATCGGCAGCGGCAGGCACACGACGGTGGCCCCTGCCAGCCAGGTGGCTTGGATTGCAGTGACAAGTGGACGAGAGGTGGGTCCGATGATCGCGACCCGATCGCCGGGGACGACGCCCAGCGCTTGCAATGCGGCCGCCATTCCCGCCGCGTCGTCGTGCAGTTCGGCCCATGACAGTCGCTCAGCGTGCCGATCGGCGGCGGCCGACCCGAGGAACGTGATCCCCGCGCCAGCTTGGGTACCGGTTTGGACGCCGGCTTCGATGCGGTCGATGAGCGATGTCACGACGGGGAAGGCTTCCATGCCCTAGGGCGCAGGCGCCAGATGAGCCCCGGGGTCCCGGAAGAACTGGGAGCGGGGGAGCACGAGGTCGGCGCCGTCCTGGCGCGCTCGATCGAGGAGCGCTTCGTCGACGTGCGCGCCGTACGCAACGACGCGAGCGGCGGGTGCGGCGGCGCGCACCGCAGCAACCGAGTCGGCGAAGCGCGCAAGATCCACGACCACCACATCGGCGTCAACCGCTCCATCCGCCGAGGCAACGAACACCACACCCTCAGCAGCAGCGGAGATGCGCGACCGGTCCATGAGATCGCTCACGAGCGCCACGATCCTCATGCCGACGTCCTCAGGACTGAACGCGGCGGACCGCGGTCAGGCCTTGGGAGTGGCCGCGGGGATGCGACGAGGTGCCTCGACCGCGAACTCCGGCCACCGCTTGCGCGACTTCTTCGAGAGCTTGTGCATCAGCTCGATGGCGCCGGGGTCGTCGTCGCCGGGGCGGGTCTCGATCCAGCCGTCACGCACCAAACCGTCCATGAGCTCGCGTCCGACGTCGGTGCGCACGATCGTGAGCGTCCAGTCGTTGAACGCGCCGATGCCGCCAGTGGAGATGTCGGCGTGCTCGGCTGCGAAGTCGGGGCACATGTTGCAGCCTTCGCGCGTCCACGCGTGACACTCCTTGAGCGGCACCTCGTGGTAGTCGCCGTTCTTCATCCAGATCTGGAAGACGCCCTTGATGTTCATCTTCTTCATCTCGGACTTCTTCAACCCGTACTTCGCCTCGAAGAGCTCTTCGAAGATCGCGTCGTCGAACGTCTTCGAGCAGAGCAACCCGATGTTCAGCGACAGCCGGCGTGCCACCTTGCCGGCCTTCCGCTGCTTCATCACCGGCGGGACCGAGCTCTGACAGCTCATCCCGACGAGTGCGATGCGCTCGGCGCCACCCGCAACGGCGTCGGCGTACGCCATGGTGTTCGCTGAGTACGTGTAGCGGCTGCCGGCGGTCGCGATGATGTCTTCCTTCGTGCGCGCGACGCCCGGGATCGCCTTCCACGTGGAGCCGTCGCCCTCGAGGTAGCTGACCAGCGCGGCGTCGATGATGTCGTGCTCGAGCGCGTACAAGAGGATGGCCGACACGAGTCCGCCGTCCTGCCCGACTTCCTGCAGGATTGGATCCGTCGCCCGGGCCAGCACGATGTCCTTGCACACCCCCGACGGCTCGTCGACTGTGCGGGCGCGCCCGAACATGAATTCGTCGATCTCGACTTCCCAGTCGCGAAAGCGCGGGCAGGCCCGGGTGCAGCTGGTGCAGCCCTTCTGGCCGTGGCTGCAGTCGGTCGGCCCGAAGCCTTCCTCCATCTGGAACGGCTTGTAGATGCCTTCGTCGTCGCGGTACCCGAGCACGTCGTGGGGGCAGGCGATCACGCAGCCCGCGCAGCCGGTGCAGAGGCCGCTCGTCACGACCTCTTCGTAGAGGTGTTTCCATTGGAACTTCTCGGGCGGCACGGTCGGCGAGTCTACGAGAGTGGCCCGCGCGCCGGACCGGCCCGACCCATAGGCTCGGACCTCGACACCACGAAGGGCAGGTATGGCCACGAACGAACCGCCTCGACCGCCATCCGCGCCGGGCTCGTCGACGCTTGCGCCTCCACGGTGGCGCAACATCCGTTCGCTGAGCACCGTGCTCACCGGACTCTTCGTGTTCAACGCGATCCTGGCCGTGGTGACGGCCGCCGTGATCGGCCGACGCCTCAGCATCCTCGCGGATATCGATGATCAAGGGTTCACGCGTGAGTTGCTCACCAAGGATGCCGACGCCGTCGACATCGTGCAGGGAGTCGTCATCACCATCGGGGGCGCAGTCCTGGTGACTGGAGTGCTCGTCATCATCTGGATGTGGCGCGCGGCAAAGAACAATCAGGCACTTGGTCGTGAGCGGCCGCGCTTCGGACCCGGCTGGGCGATCGGAGGCTGGTTGATTCCAATTGCCAACCTCGTGATCCCCGTGTTGATGATGCAAGACCTGTGGCGCGGTTCAGACTCGAGCATTCCGCGCGGCGACATGCGCTGGAAGATCGCGGACCGCTCACCCCTCGTTGGCTGGTGGTGGGGTCTCTGGATCGCGTCGAGCGGGGTGCTCTCGTTCGCCGGGGGTGGGAACGAGAATCTCGTGAACACGCTCTCGAAGCTGCAGTCGAACCTCAGGTTTGGGGTCGTCAGCGCGGTGCTCTCGGTCGGCGCGTCCGTGCTTGCGCTCCTCGTGGTTCGCCGCTTGTCGCAACGTCAGGACGAGTGCTTGCGCGTCCAGAACGAGCAGTGGGCGCAGCAGCTTCCGCCGCCACCACCGACCTAAACGCGCGACCTAACCGCGCGACCTAGACGCGCAGGAGGCGGTCGACCGCCTGTACCGCTTCGTGCACCTTGGCGTCGCCTTCGGCGCGGCTCGACTGCGCGGCTTCGAGCACGCAGTGGCGCAGGTGCTCGTCGAGCAACCCGAGCCCCACGTTCTGGAGCGCCTTGCTCACGGCCGCGATCTGCGTGAGCACGTCGATGCAGTACTCGTCGGCGTCGATCATGCGTTGGAGTCCGCGCACCTGACCTTCGATGCGACGGAGACGCGCGCGGTAATCGTCCTTGTTGAGGGAGTAGCCCCGCCTGGTCTTGGTGGGGCTGGTCTTGGTGGGGCTGGTCTTCGTGGCTTCCGGGGTTGTCGACATACCCCCCCAGGGTATACCATCGCGAGAGATCAGGAAAGGATCCGCCGTGGCACCACTTGACGTCGACGCCCATCCACTCGAACGCCGCGAACTCCCGATCGAAGGGATGACGTGCGCTTCGTGCGCAGCTCGCATCGAGAAGGCGCTGGCCTCGCGACCGGGAGTGACCGAGGTATCGGTGAACTTCGGCACGCGGCGCGCCACCGTCGTCTACGACCCTGGCGCGGCGACTGAGGACGACCTTGCGACAACCGTCGAGTCGCTCGGCTACGCGATCGCCGAGCCCGACGCCGAAGACGCCGAAACGGTTGAGCTGCGCGATCTGCGCCCGCGGCTCGTCGTCGCGATCGCGCTCACGATCCCGGTGCTCGCGATCTCGATGGTGCCGCCCCTCCAGTTCGATCGTTGGGCGTGGCTCGCGTTCGTGCTCTCCACCCCCGTGATCCTCTGGGCCGCGTTGCCTTTCCACCGCGCCACGTTCGTCAACCTCAAGCACGGCGCCACCACGATGGACACACTCGTCACGCTCGGAACCCTGGCGGCATACACGTGGTCGGTGATCGCACTCGTGTTCCTCGATGCCGGGAAGATGGGTATGGACTTCGGGTCGCTCTTCGTGAGATTGGGATCCGGTTCGAGCGACGAGGCCAACGTGTACTTCGAGACCGCGTCCGTCATCGTCTCGCTGCTGCTCCTCGGCCGCTTCTTCGAAGCCCGCGCGCGTCGGAGCTCGAGTCACGCGTTGCGCGCACTGCTCGAGCTCGGCGCCAAGACGGCGCGCCTCGAGAACGGTGATGAGATCCCGATCGCCAGCCTGCAAGTGGGGGACCGCTTCGTCGTTCGTCCGGGCGAGAAGATCGCGACCGACGGCCGCGTCGTCGATGGCTCCTCTGCGATCGACGTGTCGATGCTCACCGGCGAGCCCGTCCCGGTCGACGTGAACATCGGCGACGAGGTGTTCGGCGCCACGATCAACGCGTCCGGACGTCTGGTGGTCGAGGCCACGAAGGTCGGGAGTGACACCGCGCTCGCTCAGATCGCGCGTCTGGTTGAGGCCGCGCAAGGATCGAAGGCGCGGGTCCAGCGACTCGCTGATCGGATCTCGGCGGTCTTCGTGCCGGTCGTGCTCGTGATCGCCGCCGCCACGCTGGTCGTGTGGCTCGCCGCGACCGGCGACGAGAACCGTGCGTTCACCGCGGCGGTAGCGGTGCTCATCATCGCCTGCCCGTGCGCGCTCGGGCTCGCAACACCCACCGCGATCATGGTGGGGACGGGTCGTGCGGCACAGCTAGGCATCGTGATCCGCGGGGCCGAGGTGCTTGAAGCTACTCAGTCGGTCGACGTGGTCGTGCTCGACAAGACCGGCACGATCACCGAGGGCCGCATGCGCCTCGCCGACGTCGTGCCGGCTCCCGGTGTCGACGTAACCACCTTGCTCCGACGCGCCGGTTCCGTTGAGGACGCTTCCGAGCATCCGATCGCCGCGGCGATCGCCACCGGCGCACGCGAGCGGGGCGTCGAGATCGCCGCGCCCGATGGCTTCGAGAACCACCCGGGCGAGGGCACGCTCGGTCGTGTCGACGGCGTCGAGGTACGCGTGGGCCGGGCCGGATTCATCGGCGAGGTGTCACCCGACCTGGAAGCCGCTGCCGCGGCGGCCGACGTCGACGGGCAGACGTTGGTTTACGCATCGTGGCCCGATGATGCGGGACGGGTTGAAGCGCGCGGCGTGTTCATTGTTGCCGACACGCTCAAGGCGTCTTCCGCCGCTGCGATCACCGCTCTGCACGAGCTCGGGCTCGAGACCGTGATGGTCACCGGTGATCGACGGGAGACTGCGGAGGCGGTGGCCACGATCGTCGGCATCGACCGTGTTGTCGCCGGGGTTCTGCCCAGTCAGAAGGTCGACGTCGTGGCGGCCCTGCAACGCGACGGACGCCGTGTCGCGGTCGTCGGCGATGGCGTCAACGACGCGCCCGCGCTTGCGCAAGCCGATCTCGGGATCGCTATCGGGACGGGCACCGACGTCGCGATCGAAGCGAGCGATCTGACCCTCGTGTCTGGGGATCTTCGAGCTGCAGCCGACGCGATCGCGCTCGCGCGTCGCACGCTCACCACGATCAAGGGCAACTTGTTCTGGGCGTTCGCATACAACGTCGCGGCCATCCCACTCGCGGCCGTCGGGTTGCTCAACCCGATCATCGCCGCGGGCGCAATGGGCTTCTCGTCGGTGTTCGTCGTCACGAACTCACTCCGCCTCCGTCGTTTCCACGGATGGCGGAATCAGGCGTAACGGCGATCAGCCGCGGGCGAGCCATTCGTTGATGAGGGTTGCCTCGGCTTCGGCGTACTCGGTCAGGCCGGACACGATCACTCGCTCGACCTTGCCGCCTACCAATGGCATGCGGACCTTGACCGAACCTGTGAGCACCCGACGCGAGATGGCGCCGTCGGCAGTGATCGTGGCGCGGTAGCTGCTGGCCAGCCGATCGGCGTAGTGATCAGGAACGATCCGGTGCTCGGCGATGTGCGCCGCCAGGTCGAAGGTCGCGTCGTCGACCCAGGTGAGTCGCTCCGGGTCAACGACTGCGGCCACGGCCCCGGATATGTGCTCAGTGAACCGGAAGCGGATGCGCTGGTGCGCGTGGTCGCCGTCGCGAGTCCACTCGAGCAACTCAGGATCGCTGAGCTTCGGAAGTGCGGCCCGGGCCGTTACGAATGCGGGATCGAGCAGTACGTCTTCGACTGCACGCGGAGAGCCGCTGAGGGCCTGTTCGATCGTGAACTGCACGGTTGGCGAGGCTACGAGATTCGAGCGGTCACCGGAGATGAGTGTCGCGTACGCTTGATCGTCACATGGCCAATCACCTATGACCAAGATCAGTGACATCCTCGCGAACGGCGAGCGGACGATCTCCTTCGAGTTCGGGCCGCCGCGCACCGACGAGGCGATGCTTGTGCTCGAGCAGACCCTCGTCGACCTGGAACCACTCTCGCCGTCGTACGTGTCGGTCACGTACGGTGCCGGCGGTTCAACCCGGGAGCGCACCCACGAGATCGTGACGCGCATCGATCGTGAGACGTCGATGACCGCGATGGCTCACATCACGTGCGCTGCGCACTCCCGCTCCGAGCTCGTCGACATCATCGAGCGCTACCAGGAAGCCGGGATCGAGAACCTGCTCGCGCTCCGTGGTGATCCGCCGAAGGACCTCGACCTGCCGCCCGGCGACCTCGACTACGCGATCGACCTCGTGCGGTTGATCCGCGAGATCGGCGACTTCTGCGTGGGCGTGGCGGCGCACCCCGAGCCGCATCCGCAATCACCCGACCTCGAGAGCGACCGTCGCCACACGGCAGAGAAGCTCGCCGAGGCCGACTTCGCGATCACGCAGTTCTTCTTCGACGCCGCGCACTACTTCAATCTCATCAGCTCGTTGCGCGCGCTCGGCGTCGACAAGCCTGTGATCCCGGGGATCATGCCGGTGCTCAGCATCGCCGGCACCAAGCGAATGGCGGAGATGCAGGGCTCCGAGTTCCCCGAGTGGTTCATGGCGAAGTTCCATGCGGTGCAGGACGACCCCGACGCGGTGCGCAAGATCGGCATCGACGAGGCGACGAAGCTCTG
The DNA here is from genome assembly GCA_009694295.1 of Acidimicrobiia bacterium. Classification (GTDB taxonomy): domain Bacteria; phylum Actinomycetota; class Acidimicrobiia; order IMCC26256; family PALSA-555; genus SHVJ01. Next base: position 18,553 of record SHVJ01000005.1, on the reverse strand, counting down.
CCGCGAGCTCCTCGACGGGGGCGCGCCTGGCCTCCACTTCTACACACTTAATCGCTCCAACGCGACCCGAGAGATCCACACGAACCTGGGTCTGTAGCGCGGGCGCTGATCTTTAGCGCGAGCGCAGGTCTCTAGCGCGGGCGCGAAAGAACCCCGGGCGAACCCGGGGTTCTTGGCGGAGGGGGTGGGATTTGAACCCACGGTGACTTGCGCCACAATGGTTTTCGAGACCATCCGATTCGGCCGCTCTCGCACCCCTCCCAACGGCTGATTGTACGGGGTTGCTTGCCGAGATCCCCGATGTGATCTGCGCGCCGTGTTGTCTTCTGGGGTTAGTCCCGAGCGGTGCGACGCGTGGCGAAGAAGGTGCTGAGGAGCTCGGCGCACTCTTCGCCACGCACGCCACCCACCACCCCGAGCTCGTGGTTGAGCCGAGGGTCAGCACCGAGGTTGTAGAGCGAACCCATCGCGCCGGCCTTGGGATCGGCGGCGCCGAAGATCACTGCGTCGAGTCGGGCGGCAACAGCAGCCCCCGCGCACATCGGACACGGCTCCAACGTGACAATGAGTGAGCACCCGTCCAGCCGCCACGTGCCCCGAGCAGCAGCGGCATCCCGAAGTGCCAGTACCTCAGCATGAGCGGTCGGATCCGAGAGCGCCTCGCGCTCGTTGTGTCGATGAGCAAGCACCACACCATCAGCGTCAACAACAACCGCGCCCACAGGCACGTCGTCATGTGCGAGCGCGGCTCGAGCCTCCTCGAGCGCGATGCCCATGAGGTGCTCTCGCTGGTTCGGGTTCATTGCCTGAGGGAGCATTGGCGGAGGGAGTGGGATTCGAACCCACGGTGAGTTGCCCCACACACGCTTTCCAAGCGTGCCGATTCGGCCGCTCTCGCATCCCTCCCGGGACGGCGATCGTACGTGGCCCGGATACGCTCGCAGCGCGGACCGTGCTAGGTGGGGAGCTCGTGGTGCCCTGCACCCCAAATCCACGTATGGGGGGCTGAATCCCCTTCCGAGGTTCGGGCCGCCGCATGATCGGTCCCAGCGTGGCGTTGAGGGTCGGGTCCTGCGCAACGGGATCCCGCGAACCGAGTCAGGTCCGGAAGGAAGCAGCTCTCAGCGGACGGTTCTGTGTGCCGCAGGCAAGCCTGACCTGAGCTGCGTCGGGAAACCGTTCCGCGGTGGCCCCGAGTCGACGAAGGGTGCACGGTCCGCACCCACTTTCTTCGGTCGCTCACTGGGCGAGCTCCTGCGGTCCTGCGCTTTGGATCGAGTCGACCGTTCGCTCCCTGGCGAGCGCCTCCGGCGCCGCGCCGGCGGGCAGCGACCCGCAAACCGGTGGGTACAGTCGGCCTTGTGGCGTACCAATCCCTGTATCGGAAGTACCGGCCGCAGCGGTTCGATGAGCTGGTGGGGCAGGAGCACGTCACGACTGCGCTGCGCAATGCGGTGCGCGACGAACGCGTGGCGCACGCCTATTTGTTTTCGGGACCGCGTGGCACCGGGAAGACCACCACGGCGCGGATCCTCGCCAAGGCACTGAATTGCACGAACCTCGGACCCGAGGGTGAACCGTGCGGCGAGTGCGAGAACTGCACGGCGATCGCGGCGGGCCGCTTCCTCGACCTCTTCGAGCTCGATGCCGCGTCGAACCGAGGCATCGACAACATCCGCGACGTGATCGAGAGCTCCACGCTCGGCATGGGTGCTGCGGCCCGAACGAAGGTGTACGTGCTCGACGAGGTCCACATGCTCACCGACCCGGCGGCCAACGCGTTGCTCAAGACGCTGGAGGAGACCCCGAGTCACGTGGTGTTCGTGCTTGCCACCACGAACCCGGAAAAGGTGCTGCCGACGATTCGGTCGCGCACCCAGCACTTCGAATTCACCCTCCTCTCTGTGGATCAGCTGGTGCAGCGGCTCGGCGATCTCTGTAGCCGCGAGGGCGTGCAGGCAGATCCGGAAGCGCTCGAGGTGATCGCCGCCGCCGGTGCCGGCTCGGCCCGCGATGCGGAGTCGCTCCTCGATCAGGTCCTCGCGCACGAGACCGGTCCGCTGGAAGCGGAGGCGGTCGCGGCCCTCTTCGGCGGTGCACCCTTCCCGTTGCGGGTGCGCATCCTCGAGGCGATCGCCGGCGAAGACTCGCCCGGTGCGCTCGTCGCGCTCGGTGAACTGCTCGAGGCTGGACACGAGCCCCGCCGTGCGGCCGAAGATCTCCTTGCGACGGCGCGTGACGCGTTCCTGCTCACTGCAGGTGCTGGTCGAGTGCGGGTGGACGCGCCAGAGGCGGAGCAGGAACGCTTGCGTGAACTCGGGCTCGCGCTCGGCAACGCCGCGCTCGTGCGCGTGATCGAGACGCTCGGGCAGGCGGTCACCGACATGCGTGGCACCGAGGCCGCGGATCCGCGTCTCGTGCTCGAAGTCGCGCTCGTGCGACTCAGCCGTCGCGATGCAGGCCCACCGCTGCAAACCGTGGTCGAGCGCATCGAGCGACTCGAGCGCGCCATCGCCGGTGGCGATGCACCAGTGCCGAGCCGCACTCCTCCTACGACCGCCTCTCCTACGAGCAGTCCTTCTCCGAGCGCTGCTCCATCCGGTGGTACGCCGTCGCCGCGGCGAACGCTCGGCGCGCTGCGGGCCGAAGCCGCCGAAGCCGCCGAAGCCGCCGAAGCCGCCGAAGCACCCGAGGAAGTTGCCGATCTGGAGCCGGAAGCGCCACCGGTTGCGAGTGAACCCGAATCCGATCCGATCCCGGAACCCGATGCGCCCACCACGCCGCTCGACCTCGATGACGTGATCGTGGCGTGGGGTTCGATCCTCCCTGAGCTGCCGGTGGCCACCCGCAGTGCGGTGCAGAACGCGCAACCGCTGCGGGTCGACGACGACGTCGTGGTGTTCGGTGTACCGCCGAGTGTCATCGAAGCCGCGAAGCCGCGCTTCAAGAAAGAAGCCGAAACGATCCGTGCCGCGCTCGCGCATCGTCTCGGACGCACGGTCCGCTTCAACCTCGAGCCCGCGGACGAGTTCGCACTCAGCGGCGGGCAGCCGCCCGCAGTCGGTGCGATGCCTTCGGCACCTCCGCCCGAGCCGCCGTCTGATCCAGTGGAACCGTTCAGCGACGACTCCCCCGAGATGGAGGAGATTGCCGACATCGACCTCTCACAGAACACCGACGTCCCGGACGGTGCACCCACGACCGTCAGCATGTTGGAGCAAGAGTTGGGCGCTACGGTCGTCGAAGAGGTGCCGCGCGGCGCGGGCAGTTAGGAGCGGGAGACCAGTGGCGAAGCAAAAGGCTCCGGGTGGGGGCCAGAGCGGGCAACTCAACCAGATGTTGGCGCAGGTGCAGAAGATGCAAGCCGACATGGCGGCCGCGCAGTCGGCACTGGCCGACGAGACCGTCGAGGTCTCGGCCGGTGGCGGGATGGTCAAGGCCGTCGTGACCGGCACTGGCGAGATCCAGTCGATCACAATCGCCCCGTCGGTCGTTGATCCCGACGACGTCGAGATGTTGGAAGACCTCGTGCTCGCACTCGTCACCGAAGCTCAGCGTGCCGCGCAAGGACTGGCATCGCAGCGCATGGGTTCGGTCACCGAGGGAATCGACATGGGCGCGCTCGACGGCCTTCTCGGCTGAGCCCGACCGACTACCCGTGGCACTGCATGAAGGACCTGTACAAACACTTATCGACGAGCTTGGTCGTCTCCCGGGAATCGGTCCGAAGTCGGCACAGCGCGTCGCGTTCTACCTGCTGAAGGTCGCACCAGAAGACGCCAACCGTCTGGCCAAGGCGATCACCGAAGCCAAGGCGCGCATCACGTGGTGCCGACGCTGCTTCAACATGGCCGAGGGTGAGCTCTGCACGTTCTGTCGCGACGATCGCCGCGATCCCGCAATGTTGTGTGTGGTGCAAGAGGCGCCCGACATCGTCGCCGTCGAACGCACGCACGAGTTCCATGGTCGGTATCACGTGCTCCAAGGCGCGATCTCGCCCATCGAAGGAATCGGACCGGAACAGCTCCGCGTGAAGGAGCTGGTTCGGCGGGTCGGTGAAGAGGGCGTGCGCGAGGTGATCCTCGCGACGAATCCCAACATCGAGGGTGAGACCACGGCGATGTACGTAGCCAAGGTGCTCAAGCCGCTCGAAGTGCGCATCACTCGCATTGCGAGCGGCCTGCCGGTCGGCGGCGACCTTGAGTACGCCGACGAGGTCACGCTTGGCCGCGCGTTCGAAGGACGCCGCGAGGTCGACACCTAAGACGCGCTGGCCAGGCTCTGCGCGCGCGACCTGGATCGCCGAAGCACAGGGGAGCGTTGCCTACGGCTGCGCAACCGCCTGGCCGGTGAGGCGCTTGTAGGCGTAGGCCACAGTGATCGCGGTGATGCCGTACGTGAAGATGATCGGCACGACGCACAGCATCAGGCCGAGGATGTTGAGGCCGAGGAGCGCGATCCCGAGCACGAAGAGCTGCATGCGATGGCCCCGTGTGATCTCGGCGGATCGGCGCATCGCATCGACCGGCCCGGTTCCAGGATTCTCGACGATCACGTATCCGAAGAAGTGCCACATGATCGCCAGGATGATCCCGGGAACGATGAGCGCGATCAGACCGAGCACTACACCGATGCTCACCAGCACCGACGCACCGAAGTAGGCACCGAACCCGTCGGGCAGGAACAGCATCCTGACCTCTGGCGTGCCGCCCGACACCACCGCGAGCGACGCGCGGATGAGTCCCATCGCCAGGATGATCCCCACGAGGAAGCTGATGATGTTGATCAGCACCTGGCTGACGAGGTTGTCGAAACTGCTCCCCACGGCGCCGATGACCAGGTTCACGCCGAAGATCACGAGCGCGAGCACGATCATCGCCCCGGCGTTCTGCCAGTAGATGTTCCAGCCGTACGAGAGCGCCTCGCCGACCTCGAACGATCCCGCTTGCGGCGCCTGGCCCCACGATCCCGACGGCGGCGGCGTGCCGGGAGGCGGGGGCGGCGGCATGCCCGGCGGTGGCGGGGGCGGCTGCGTCATCGAGACTCCTTCGGACTGGTGAGCGAGATCATCAGAGGGGACGGCCGGTCGAGTACTTGAAGAGCTGCCATCCCCACAGGCCGGCGAACGTGGCACCGGCAGACCAAGCAGGAATGGTCCCCATCCGGGCGCGCCGCTGCACGAGCATGAATCCGACGAAGACGACCGCCGCCACGACGAGCAGCAGCGCACCAGGGTTCATGCGCAACGAGCCAGCAACGTCGCCGTGCACGAGTGCCTCAACACCGCGCGTCATGCCGCAGAGTGGGCACGGGATGCCGGTGAGTGAACGTAGCGGACACGCCGGCACAAGTCCGAGCGTAGGCGCCTACGGAGTAAGTGGACGCGCCGCACCTTCGGCTTCGCCGAGCACCGTGCCGTACACGAGGTAGGGACCCCAGATCACGACACCAGCGGGGCCGACGTCCTTGTCGAGCTTGCCCTGGTGTCGGATGTAGCGCGCGAACGAGTGCCACAAGGCGCGGTTGCGCCACCCCGCGTCGGTGAGTGTCCACCCGGACACGAACGACACGACCCCGGCAATCACCTGCACGCTCATCACGATCGCGGTGTACATGATCGGCTCGGTGAAGAAGAAGATCCCGATGCCGACGCCGGTGGTGGTGAGCGCCCCTGAGAGCGGCGCAAGGGGCATCCAGCGCGTCACCATCCCCTCGTCACGCGCCCGTTTGACGGCATCGCGCCGATACTCACGGAACCAACCCGTGGACGAGCCGAACACCGGCGGTCCCTCGATCACGCCCTCCGGTGTGGCGCGCTCGCGCAACGCGTTCAGCACGAGCTGCTCGGAAGTGTTCTCGCCCGTCGTGGTGAGCGGGATCTTCACCACGAGCCGATCGCCGTAGGCCCGGATGTCGACGACCTTTCGCGCGGCCATCGCGAGCACGGTGCCGGCCACCGCCGTGCGCGCCGGGCGGCCTTCGCCTTCGAGCACCGCGACTACCGCCGGGTCCGCCGCACTCGGCGGATCGACGAGCTCCTTCGGGACGTCGCCCACGACTCGGCGCCGGTCTCGGAACCGAACCAGGAGGACCTTGACGACGAGCAACCAGAAGATCGCCGGCAACCCGAACGCGAGGCCGGTGAGGATCCAGCGGACCAGGTCGGATTGCTTGTCGATCGTCCCGAGGGTGCGTTCCGTGATCTCGTCGGCCTTGTCGCGGATGGACTGCGTGAGGTGGAACGACGACAGGAAGGGGGTCGGTATCTGGTTCACGTAGGGCTGGAGCGCGCTCGGCAGGGCCACCTCGAGCTCCTGGGCGGGCATCCAGATCGCGGCCTGCGCCGAGAACCCGATGACCTGGCCGGCGACGGTGACCGTGCGGTCCCGCCCGCCGTGCAGGTGCGGCTCGATGACGCCCGGCGCGCCGTCCGGCAGGGTCAACGTGCCGGAGAGCCGGACGTCGGGATCCTGGCGGGAGGCGTCGTCGGGCGCGGTCAGCACGTCGAAGTCGAGCACTGCGATGTCCTGGTAGCGCTGGACGGCGCCGGTGAGATCCCAGCCCACGGTCGCCGTGCGCTGATCGATGCGGAGCTGGGTCTGGAACGTGGCTTCGGTCGGCGTGACCGGTTCACCGTCGAGCGTGATGTTCGACGCGCCGGGGAGGAACGTCACGCCCTTGGCGAGGTCGGGGAGTGCGACGGTGCCGCCTTCGGCCGATGTGAACGTGTAGCGCTGCTCAACGTGCACGACGCCGGCAACGTCGAGCTCAGCCGTCACGACGACGCGGTCGATCTGTGACTGACGCCCGTCGACGTCGAAATCGATCTCCGGCTGACACCCGGCGGCGACGACGAGCAGTGCAGCCGCTAGTGCCCAAGGACGCGCCCCAAAACGCGTATGGACTCGCACGGTGTGTGTGACGGTGGGTGTGTGCCTGCGACTACAGCGCGCGCACGATCGCGGCGTCGCCTTGACCGCCACCACCGCACAGCGCCGCGGCGCCGAGCGACGCGCCCCGTCGGCGCAGCTCGTTGACGAGCGTGATGACCAAGCGCGCACCCGACATGCCGATCGGATGACCGAGCGCGATCGCGCCGCCGTTCACGTTGACGACGTCGTCGGAGATGCCCAGGTCCTTCATCGACGCCAGCCCGACCGCGGCGAACGCCTCGTTGAGCTCGAAGAGGTCGATCGCCGAGACGGGCCTGTCGATCTGCTCGAGCGCCCGCTTGATCGCCCGCGACGGCTGGGTGAGCAGCGAGGTGTCGGGCCCGGCCACCATGCCGAAGCTCACGAGCTCGGCGATGGGCGTGAGCCCCAGCTCCTCGGCCTTCTCGGTGCTGGTGACCACCAGGGCGGCGGCGCCGTCGGAGATCTGCGAAGCGTTGCCGGCCGTGATGGCGCCTTCCTTGCCGAACGCCGGGCGCAGGGCGCCGAGCGACTCGGTCGTGGTCTCGGGGCGGACGCCCTCGTCGACCTCGAACATGATCGGGTCGCCCTTGCGCTGGGGGATCGCGACGGGCGTGATCTCGTCGGCGAAGCGCCCTTCCTTGGCTGCCGCGGCAGCACGCTCGTGGCTCTTGGCCGCGGCGTCGTCCATGAGCTCACGGGTGAGCCCGCCGAACTCGCCGACGTACTTCTCGGTGCCGGTGCCCATGTGCACCGCGTCGAACGCGCACCACAGGCCATCTTGGATGAGCGAGTCGACAACCTCCGCGTTGCCCATCCGCAGACCGGCGCGCGCGCCAGGCAGCAGGTACGGAGCGTTCGTCATCGACTCCATGCCGCCGCACACCACAACTTCGGCGTCGCCGGCTTGCACCATCTGGTCGGCGAGGTAGATCGCGTTGATGCCCGACAAGCACACCTTGTTGACAGTGAGCGCGGGAACGGTCATCGGGATGCCCGCGTTCGCCGCGGCTTGGCGCGCGGTGATCTGGCCTTGGCCGGCGCCGAGCACCTGCCCCATGATCACGTAGTCGACCTGCTCGGGGCCGACGCCGCCGCGCTCGAGCGCGGACTTGATGGCGACGCCACCGAGGTCCGTGGCGCTCATCGACGCGAGCGCGCCGGAGAGCTTGCCGATGGGTGTGCGTGCCGACGAGACGATGACGGAGCCGGGCATCGAGGCTGCCTTTCAGGCGCGTAATGGTGTCGGCGATCGTACAGAAACATCGCCCGCTTGGCCCCAGCGAGCCGGGGGTCAGTGTGCGTGGTCGTGTTCGTCGTGTTCGTCGCGTTCGTCGCGTTCGTCGCGTTCGTCGCGTTCGTCGCGTTCGTCGCGTTCGTCGTGGTCGGCGCGGACGGTTCGCCACGCCTGCCACGTGATCCGCAGGATCACTGCGGTGATGGCCATGCCGATGATCGGATCGCCGGCCTCCCAACCCGCCGCGACGATCGCCGCGCTGGCGACCACGCCAAGCGAGACGAAGCCGTCGACGCGGGCATGCGCGCCGTCGGCCATGAGTGCGGGGCTGTCGAGTCGTCGCCCGGCTCGGAGTCGAACTCGCGCGGCGAGCTCGTTGCCGACGAAGCCAATGACACCGGCAGCGGCGAGTGCCCACAGGTGGTCGAGCCTCCGAGGATCGATCAAACGGTCGATGGCCTCGTACGCAGCCACCAACGCCGAGAGCAGGATCGTGGCGACGACGAAGTATCCCGACCACCGCTCCGCCCGCCGGCTTCGCAGGAGGAACGCCGCGCCGAGCGGCAGCGCGGTGAGGGCATCGCCCGTGTTGTGGATCAGATCGGCCAGTAGCGCCACCGACGACGAGCTGATGAACACCACCACTTGCAGGACTGCGGTCGCCGCCAAGATCGCGAGGCTGATCGCGACGGCTCGGACCCCGGCGCGCGACCGGATGATCGAGGGATCGACGCGGCCATGCGTGTGGCCGTGCTCGTGAACGTGGTCATGACCGGCGCCCGGAGCTTTGGAACGAAAGGGCAGGCGGGCATGCCGATGAGCGCCGTGATGGTGATGTTCGTGGGTCCACACGCCGTGGCGGTGCGCCAGGGTTCCGTTCATCGGTCCATGGTGCCGCGTTTCGGCACCGATCTCGTGCCGACGCATAGCCTGTCGGCCTCATGAGCACTGAGATGGACGCCATCCGCACTGCGATCCTCGAGGGCGCGCCCGCCGAGGACATCGCGGCACTCCCACTCCCAGCCTCGTTCCGCGCCGCGGTGGTGCGGGCCGACGAGCAGGAGATGTTCGCCGACCTCCCGTCGGAGGAGAAGGACCCGCGCACGTCGGTCCACATCGACGACGTGGCGCTGCCCGAGATCGCGCCCGACGAGGCCTACGTGGCGGTGATGGCGTCGTCGATCAACTTCAACACCGTGTGGACGTCGATCTTCGAGCCGCTGCCCACCTTCGGGTTCCTGAAGCGTCTCGCCAAGGAAAGCGTGTGGGGCGCGCGCCACGATCAGCCGTTCCACGTGATCGGCTCCGACGCCGTGGGTGTGGTGCTGCGCGTGGGCTCGGCGGTGCGCAACTGGAAGCCGGGCGACCGGGTCTGTGTGCACTCCAACTACGTCGACGACCAGGACCCATCGGCGCACGACGACGCGATGATGGCCACCAACCAGCGCATCTGGGGCTTCGAGTCGAACTACGGCGGGCTCGCCGAGATTGCGGTGGCCAAGGCCAACCAGCTCATGCCGAAGCCGGCGCACCTCACGTGGGAGGAGTCGGCGGTCAACCCGCTGTGCAACTCCACGAGCTATCGCATGATCGTGAGCCCCAACGGCTCGCAGATGACCCAGGGCCAGACCGTGCTCATCTGGGGTGCGAGCGGTGGCATCGGCGCGTACGCGGTGCAGTACGTGCTGAACGGCGGGGGCATCCCGGTGGGTGTGGTCTCGTCGCCGGAGAAGGCCGCGCTCCTCAACGAGATGGGGTGCGAGGCCGTCATCGACCGCAAGGCCGAGGGCTACAAGTTCTGGAGCGACGAGCACACCCAAGATCCGAAGGAGTGGTTGCGCTTCGGCAAGAAGATCCGCGAGCTCACGGGCAACGACCCCGACATCGTGTTCGAGCACCCCGGCCGTTCGACCATGGGCGCGTCGGTGTTCGTGGCCAAGCGCGGCGGGATGATCATCACGTGCGCGGCCACGAGCGGCTTCATGCTCGAGTTCGACAACCGCTATCTCTGGATGAACTTGAAGACGCTCAAGGGTTGTCACTACGCGAACTACCGCGAAGCATGGGAAGCGAACCGACTCGTGTGCGAAGGGCGCATCCATCCTGCGCTCTCGAAGGTGTTCTCACTCGAAGACACCGGTGAAGCCGCGTTCCAGGTGCATCACAACCAGCACGAGGGCAAGCTCGGCATCCTCGTGAACGCACCAGAAGAAGGACTCGGCGTCACCGACCCGGAGATGCGCGAGCGGCTGCTCCCGAAGATCACGCTGTTCCGTCGGTACGGCTCATGAGCCTGTTCACGGAGATCGATCACGTTGCCATCGCGGTGAAGGATCTCGACGCCGCGGTCGCGTACTACCGCGACACCTTCGACTGCGAGGTTGCCCACCGCGAGGTGGTCGAACGCGACGGGGTCGAGGAAGTACTGCTGAAGGTGGCCGACTCCTATGTGCAGCTCCTCACACCGATCCGCGACGACTCACCCGTGGCGAAGTTCCTCGAGAAGAAGGGTGAGGGCATCCACCACGTGGGCTATCGGGTCGCCGACTGCGCAGAGGCCCTCGAGCGGGTGAAGGCCGCCGGGCATCAGGTGCTCGACGAGGCCCCCCGCCCCGGCAGCCGGGGCACCACCGTGGCCTTCGTCCACCCCAAGGGCGCCCTCGGCACCCTGATCGAGCTGGTCCAGGAGTAGCCCAGGTTTCCTGCCCGTCACCCGTTCAGCCCGGCGCCGCCGGTGCCGATACGCTGGGTCGTACCGCTGCAAATGGCATGGTGCATCTGCGTCGAGCATCCGCTCAAGCAGTGGTTTCAGGAGACGTGATGAGCTTCACCAGCCGCCAGCGCACGTGGATCGTGGGGTTCGTCGCCGTCCCCGTTGCCGCAGTCGCGCTCGCCGCGTGCGTCCCCAAGCCTGCACCGGGTCCGGGCTAAGCCGCCGTCGGCGCTACTGCAACCACCAGGGTGGACCGCAGGCACTGGGGCACCAACGGTGGCGACGTGGCCGGCGGAGTCGGCAACAAGATCCCAGTCACCACGACGGCTCCGGCGCCGAATTGCACCGGGGCGCTGAGCCGTGCGTTAGAGACGTGTCATCTGAACTTCCACTCCTACATCATCGACACGGTGAGCCAATCAGCCGAACAAACGGCCTTTCGCATCGCGAGCTCCATCACCAGGCCGCAGTGCTTGGCCCAACTCAACGATTTTCACAGCGGCAGTCGGCTGAATCCCACGCCGAACCTGGGTCAGCAATACCCCGGTGTTACGGGGGTCATTGCCGAGAACCTGCACTGCCTGTTCTTCAACGGCACCCTCAGTTGTCCTGGCGCTCAGGTCGGTGCCAACAGCGCGATGACGCACTGGATCAACAGCCTTGAAGGTCACCGGCAGACCTTGGACAGCTACGCCGGGCACTTCCTGAACGCGGGTGCGATCTGCAATCCGGCCACCGGCATCTACGTGGCCGTCGCTCAGTTCTACTTCTAGCCCTCCTGCTCGACCCGTCCTGCCACTCGTTCCCGCGCCCTCCTCACTTCGCACCCCAGTTCGCGCAAGTCACCATTCCTGCGCACCGCCCGGGCGGAAATGTCCGGATCAGGGCGCGGTGTGGCTTCTGAGGCCTGATCTCGCGGGGAGTTGGGGCAGTTTTTCCGCCACCAGGTGAAGAATCGGGCTGACCCCGCCGATACCGTCCTTGGAAGCACCGATCTCGAAGCACACGATCTCTCGGCGGAGGAAACATATGACGGTCACTGCGGCGCGGCATCGACGCAAGCTCGCGGGTCTTGTGATGCTTCCCGTGGCTGCACTCGCGCTCGGCGCGTGTGCACCGAAGCCGGCACCGCCACCCCCCCCGCCGCCCACCGTGAGCTGCACCGTCGGCGGCACGCTCTCCGAGGCCGTCGAGGCGTGTCACACCAACTACCGCGCGTACAACCTCGACACGGCGAACAACGGCGCGGAGGCGACGGTCGCTCGGATCCTCGCCGCGATCACGCCCACCTCGTGCTCGAGCGCCCTCGCCTCGTTCCACAGCTCGGGCGCCACGCTCATGGGCTACTACCCGGCCGCGTCGTCGGGGTCGGAGAACCTCTACTGCATGTACTTCTCAAACGGCCAGTGCCCCTCGGCCGCGTTGGGTGCCACGAAGGCGATGAACGGCTGGCTCGCGAGCCCGGGCCACAAGGCCAACATGGACTCGATCCTGAGCTTGTGGGTGAACGCAGCCGCGGGGTGCGTGCCGACAGCGAGCGGCGGCAGTGGCGTGTACATCGCCGTCGCGCAGTTCCACACCTGATCCAGATCAGACGCGGTTCGTCCGCGTGCGCGAGGATTCGGCCGTGAACTTCTCGCCCAAGCAGATGCTCGGCGGGCTCGGGGCGCTCGTGCTCCTTGTGTCCGGGTTCGTGTCCTGGCAAGACGCGGGTTCCCTCAGCGTGAAAGGGACCGACGTGCCCGTCGAGTTCCTCGTGATTCACAAGTCGGGCGAGGGAAGTCCGTCGGTCTTCCTCGTGCTCGCCATCGCCGCCGGACTCATCGGCGGGGGCCTGCTCATCAAGCGCCGCTTCTCGGTCTTCGTTGGCGGGGCGCTCGGCGCGTTGGCCGCGGTGCTCTTCACTGTCCAACTCCAGCAATTCATCGACGACGTGGGCGAAGGCACCGAGCTGTTCAACGCGCTGGGGATCGGCGTGTTTCTGGCGCTCATCGGCGGCGCCTTGGGCATCGTCGCGTCGCTCCTCCCCGATCCCGACGCGGATGGAACTCAGCCACCAGCCGCCTAGCCCCAGGGCCCGCCGGTCGCGACGGCCGGTAACCTCCGCCTTCTATCTAGGGGAGAAGTCTCGTGGCCATTGAGGAACCGAACGTCCAGCACGTGCCGCATCCGATCGAGGAGCGGCTCGAGCAGCTCGCTGCCCTGCGAGAAGAGGCGCTGCACGCCGGGAGCGATGCCGCCGTCGCCCGCCAGCACGACCGGGGCAAGCTCACTGCTCGGGAGCGGCTGGAGAAGCTGCTCGACCCGGGCTCGTTCGTCGAGCTCGACATGCTCGCTCGCCACCGGGCCCACGGGTTCGGGATCGAGGAGAACCGGCCGCTCACCGATGGCGTGGTCACCGGCTGGGGGATGATCGACGGCCGCAAGACGTTCGTGTTCGCCCAGGACTTCACGGTGTTCGGCGGCGCGCTCGGCGAGGTGTTCGCCGAGAAGATCCACAAGGTCATGGACCTCGCCGAGTCGGTGGGAGCCCCGATGGTGGGCCTCAACGACGGTGCCGGCGCCCGCATCCAGGAGGGCGTGGTCTCGCTCGACGCCTACGGCGGGATCTTCTTCCGCAACGTGAAGGCGTCGGGGGTGATCCCGCAGATCAGCGTGATCCTCGGGCCGTGCGCCGGCGGCGCCGTCTACTCGCCGGCCATCACCGACTTCGTGTTCATGGTGAAGGGCACGTCGCACATGTTCATCACCGGGCCCGACGTGGTGAAGACCGTCACCGGTGAGGACGTGACCCAGGAGGAGCTCGGCGGCGCCATGACGCACGCGTCGAAGTCGGGCGTGTGCACCTTCGTGGCCGACGACGAGGAGACCGCGCTCGCGCAGGTGCGCTACCTGCTGTCGTTCCTCCCCGCGAACAACCTGGAGGAGCCGCCCTACTTCGAGCCCACCGACGATCCCGAGCGCCGCTGCGAGGACATCGTGGCGCTCATCCCCGACGCCCCGAACAAGCCGTACGACATCAAGGCCGTCATCAACGAGGTGGTCGACGACGGCGACTTCTTCGAGGTGCACGCGCTGTGGGCGCAGAACATCGTGTGCGGGTTCGCTCGCCTCGACGGGTACGCCGTCGGCATTGTGGGCAACCAGCCGCAGGTGCTCGCGGGCACGCTCGACATCGACGCTTCCGAGAAGGCGGCACGATTCGTGCGCTTGTGCGACGCGTTCAACGTTCCGCTGGTGACGTTCGTGGACGTGCCCGGGTTCTTGCCCGGCACCGACCAGGAGTACGGCGGCATCATTCGCCACGGCGCCAAGCTGCTCTACGCGTACTGCGAGGCGACGGTGCCGCGGGTGCAGGTGATCACGCGCAAGGCGTACGGCGGCGCGTACGTGGTCATGAACTCCAAGTCGATCGGCGCCGACCTCGCGTTCGCGTGGCCGTCGGCCGAGGTGGCGGTGATGGGTCCACAGGGCGCCGTCAACATCATCTTCCGCAAGGAGATCGAGACGGCTTCGGAGCCTGAGACGCGGCGCGCCGAGCTCATCGAGGAGTACACGGAGCGCTTCGCCAACCCGTACATCGCAGCCGAGCGGGGCTACGTCGACGACGTGATCGACCCTCGCGACACCCGCCGGGTGCTCGTGCGCTCGCTAGCCATGCTGCGGAGCAAGCGCGAGCAACTCCCCCAGCGCAAGCACGGCAACCTGCCGCTGTGACCAAATACGGAGCCTTGCGGGTGATCACGCCGGACGCGTCTCCCGAGGAAGTGGCGGCGATCCTTGCTGCGGTTGCCGTCTTCACCGCTGGTGGTGGTGCTGACGAGCCGGAGCACGAGCACCTCGACGAGTGGGTGCGGGGCGCCCGGCTGACCTCTCGCCGAGTGGGCCGGGCGCGAGGGCCGTGGCGCTTCTCGGGTCGGGTCGCTCGCCGCACTCGGCCCTAACGAGCCAGGTGACGGCACCAAGCACTCCGGAGCTGTTCTCGGCAGGACCCGACGAGGCCGTCGTCACCTGCACGACGCCGGGTGACGAGACGGTCGTCACTCGGGTTGGTGAGCAGGAGATCTCGACCACTGGTCCTTGGCACGTGGCCCACTTCACCGGGCTCGAGCCGGATACCGAGTTCTCGCTGGCGATCGAGGGTGCCGAACACGGCCAGTACTTCCCTTCGTCGTTCCGGACGCTGGTGCAGCCGTCGGGGCGCCTGCTCGCGACCGTCGCCACTGCGAACGACGTGCACTTCGGTGAGCTGGAGTGTGGGCACCTCGGCCACCCGCACGAGGACATCGGACCGATCATGTCGGTGGGGCCGGGCGAGCCGCCGTATCCCGAGACGATGAACCGGGCCGTCGTGAGCGAGATGCGCGCCCTCGCGCCCGACGCCGTCGTAGTGAAAGGCGACCTCACGCGCGCCGGACTCCCCGAGGAGTACGCCGCGTTCCTCGCCGTATACGGCGGGCTCGGCGACACGATGCACCACGTGCGGGGCAACCACGACGCGATCGCCGATCCCACGATGGCGCTCGAAGACACGCCGTACGCGGTCGAGCTGCCCGGTGTGACACTCGCAGTGCTCGACACCGTGATCCCCGGCACCGATGGTGGACAGCTCACCGCCGACCAGGTGCAGTGGCTGCGCGACCTCGCAACCGAGACGCCGGGCGCGGTGCTCGCGTTCGGCCACCACTACCTGTGGGACCTCGCGTCGGAGACGCGCAACCCGCACACGTTCGGCATCAACCCCGACGACAGCGAAGCGCTCGCCGCGGTGGTGACCGACCACGAGAACATCGTCGGCTACTTCGCCGGCCACACGCACCGGAACCGGGTGAAGCGCTACGAGTACGTCCGCAACGTGCCGTTCGCCGAGATCGGCTGCACCAAGGACTATCCGGGCGCCTGGGGCGAGTACCGCATCTACGAAGGCGGCTACACCCAGGTCGTCCGCCGTGTGACCGAGCCGTCGGCCTTCGCCTGGGCCGAGAAGACCCGAGCCATGTTCGCCGGCGTCTACACCGATTACGCCCTCGGCTCCCTCGAGTCTCGGAGCTTCAGCCAGACCTTCTGATCCAAGAGCGCCCCACCCCCTTCAACTTGCGTCATTTTCCCGCGATTATTCACGTGAAGTGACGCACATTCGGGGCGTGCCCAGACGCGGCGCGTCCCGAGGAAGGTCGGCGTTCAGAGAGTCCCGGCCCAGCCCGACCAGGTGCCCCAACGCCCTCCTCGGGACGCGATCCGGGGCCAGTATCCCCTATTTGTCCCCAGGTTTTCCACCCCCCGGGTTGGGTTTTCCACTGGGGAAGGCCCGGTTTTCCACCTCCGGAGGTGAGTTCTCCACCGCTTGTCCCCAGGCCTTGTGCATCCCTGGTGCCATGTGGCGCCCGGTGTGGCCCGTATCTCCCCAGGGTTGTCCACACCAGGTGTGGACAAGAGGTGGGACAACGTGACCCCTGAGGCGAGCTCCAAGCCAAGCCCGCCACCTCCGCGCGAGACTGCGCGCCTGATGAGCACCGGAAAAGCCTGGACGACCAGCAACGAGCTCACCGCCGTGGTGGCCGGCCACACCGTGGCGACCCGCTTCCGTGACACCGCGCGGGCCCACCCCGACCGGGTGGCACTTCGGTGCAAGAGCGGGGACGGCTGGGCCGAGTGGACCTGGGCCGACTACGCCGACCAGGCGTGCCGCCTCGCCACCGCCCTGAGCGGGCTCGGCGTCGTGCAGGGCGAGCGGGTCGTGCTGATGATGCGCAACCGGCCGGAGTTCCACATCGCCGACATCGCCGTGATGCTGTTGGGCGCGACGCCCGTCTCGATCTACAACTCCTCGGCGCCCGAGCAGGTGGAGTACCTCGCCCGCCACTGTGGCGCGGTCGTGGCGATTGTGGAGGACATCGACTACCTCGAGCGCGTGCTCAAGGTGCGCGGCCAGCTTCCCGCGTTGCAAGCGATCGCGATCATCGACGACGACGGGCGGGCGCCCGGCGACGTGCTCCACTGGGCCGACCTGCTGAAGAACGACCCGATCGATCTCGACACTGCGGCTGGTACGGCGAACGCCGACGACCTCGCCACGATCATCTACACGTCGGGCACGACCGGTCCGCCGAAGGGCGTGATG
Source organism: Acidimicrobiia bacterium (assembly GCA_009694295.1). Lineage (GTDB taxonomy): Bacteria > Actinomycetota > Acidimicrobiia > IMCC26256 > PALSA-555 > SHVJ01. The sequence continues at coordinate 1,571 of SHVJ01000005.1, read as the reverse complement.
CTCGACCACGCGAACATCGTGTGGACCGTCGAGAGCTTGCTGCGCTGCTGGGACGAAGTGCCGTACTTCAGCCGGATGGTTTCGTACCTCCCGATGGCGCACATCGCGGAGCGCATGACGTCGCACTACCAGGGGATCGTCGGCGTGTTCGAGGTGACCACGTGTCCGGAGCCGTCGCGGGTCGCGTCGTATTTGCCGGACGTGCGGCCCGAGATCATGTTCGCGGTGCCGCGCGTGTGGGAGAAGATCCACGCGGGCGTGCTCGCGCTCGCCGGCGCCGACCCGAACCAGCAGGCGATGCTCGACGCGGCGTTGCCCGTGGGTGAGCGGGTGTCGGAGTATCGGGCGCGAGACGAGGCGCTGCCGCCCGATCTTGCGGCGGCGTGGGAGACGGCCAAGCCCGTCGGCGACTTCGTGCTCAACCTGTTGGGGCTCGACCAGATCAAGTCGGCGATCAGCGGTGCGGCGCCGTTGCCCGTCGAGGTGCTGAAGTTCTTCCGGGCGCTCGGCATGGAGATGTCGGAGATCTACGGGCTCTCCGAGACGTCGGGCCCGACGACCTGGGAGCCCTTCCGGGTGAAGGTCGGGTCCGTGGGGCCACGGATCTCCGGGTGCGAAGTGGTGCTCGCCGCCGACGGTGAGGTGCTCTCCCGGGGCGGCAACATCTTCCGTGGGTACCTGAACGACCCGGAGCGCACCGCCGAGGCGCTCGACGACGACGGCTGGCTCCACAGCGGCGACATCGGGGTGCTCGACGACGACGGCTACCTCAAGATCGTCGACCGCAAGAAGGAGCTCATCATCACGGCGGGTGGAAAGAACATCTCGCCGGCCAACCTCGAGGCTGCGCTGAAGTCGTTCCCGCTGATCGGTCAGGCCGCGGTGATCGGCGACGGCCGTCCGTGCATCACGGCGCTTGTGGTGCTCGACCCGGAGGTGGCGCCCGCGTGGGCCGCGAAGGCGGGGCTGGCGTCGACTGCGCTCGCCGACCTCGCCCGTGATCCGGTGGTGCTCGAAGAGGTGGCGCGCAACGTGGCCGACGCCAACAAGCGCTTCTCCAACGTGGAGCAGATCAAGCAGTTCACCGTGCTCGGCGAGGAGTGGCTCTCCGACTCCGAAGAGATGACGCCCACGATGAAGCTGAAGCGCCGCGGCATCAACTCCAAGTTCGCCGACGAGATCGAGGCGATGTACTCGCGGTAGCTACTCCCGCACCTCGCTCTACCGTTCGCACACCCGCACGAGTGCCTCCTGCGCCAGCTCCTCGGCAACGTGACGATCACCCGTGAAGAGGCTGAGCGCACCAACAAGGCGCGGCCAGGCCTCCCGACAGAAGCCGGTCAACTCGGGCGTTCGCGTCACCACAGAACAGACGCTCGCGCGGGGGCAAACGGTTTCACGATCCCGCAAGTATCGCTATGAAGTTTTCAAGGAGCTGGTGGGGAAGTGACGCCATCACGCTGAGGTCTCGCGTTGGGGCTGGGGCGGTCAGGGTGCTCGGGCCAGGTGTTTGACGCGTTCGAGGCGTAGCCCGTCGGGTTCGCAGGGGTTGCCTTCGAGACGCCAGGGTC